>NZ_SMKQ01000060.1 GCF_004348995.1 Nonomuraea terrae | reverse complement strand
CCCATCACGCGCGAGCGCCCCGCCCCCCGGCGTAAGGCCGCTGCCGAGGAGGAGGTGGCCGATTCCCGGCGGGACACGGAGGCGGGCGGCGCCGAGGCGGAGAGGCCCGACTCCGGGCGGGGTGCGAAGGCCCGCGCTGACGAGGCCAGGCGGCGCGAGGAGGAGGAAGCCAGGCGGCGTGAGGAGGCCGAGGCCAGGAAGGCGAAGGAACGCGCCGAGGCGGAGGCGGCGCACCGGGAGTGGCTCGAGGTGCTGGAGACGGCGCAGCGGGAGCACGACGAGCGCGCGGAGAAGGTCGAGCGGCTGGAGCGGAAGCTGGCCAAGGCACGCAAGAAGCTCGCCGACGTGACCCAGCGGCTGGAGGTCGCGCGGCGCGAGGAACGCAACGCACGCCGCCGCCTGAACGGCTAGCCCCCCGATGAACGCCCACTGCGGCCCGCCATACCGGGACGGATGTCCGGCAGGGAGGGCCGGTTCGGAGAGCAGACGGAGGGCTTGGCAGGCAGGCCCGGCACGGAGGCGTGACAAGCAGGCTTGGCACGGAGGCTTGGCGAGCAAGCTTGGCGAGCAAGCTTGGCAGCCAGGCAGGTTTGGTACGGAGGCTTGGCAGGCAGGCAGGCAGGCAGGGCTGGTGGGAGCGCCGCGGGGAGAGGTGTCAGCGGGTGGCGCGGGCGAGATGGGCACAGACCGGCAAGCCGTCCTCCGCGTACGGGGCCGCCAGGCGCAGGTAGTGAGCCTTGACGCGCTCGGCGACCTCGGGCGGCTGGCCGGCGATGAACCCGAACCGGCGCCCGCCCGCCTGCACGACGTCGGTCCACCAGGCCGCGAGGTCGACCCGGTGACGCCACCTGAGGGTGTCGATCGTCACGTCCCTGAACCGGGCCTCCTCCAGCAGGGCCGCGAAACGCGGCGGCGTGTCGCAGGCGGAGAACGGGCGCGGCGGAGGGTCGTAGGGGACCCCGGCGGCGGCGATGGCCTCGGCGATGACGTCGGTGGCCGTCATCTCGTCGGCCTTCCACCAGGTCAGCGCGAGCGAGCCGCCGGGCCGCAGCACACGGCGGAGCTCCTGGAGCGTTCTCGCGGTGTCGGGCACGTGGTTGATGACGAAGTTTCCGGCCACGGCGTCGAACCGCTCGTCCTCGAACGGCAGCTCGGGCAGCGTCGCCTGCCGGATGGTCGCGTACGGGTGGCGGCGGGCGGTCAGCGCCAGCATGGCGGGGTCGGTGTCGACGGCGGTGACCTCGGCGCCCAGCGCCAGGGCGGCCGCCGTGACCACACCGGTGCCGCAGCCGACGTCGAGCAGGCGCCCGGCGCGGATCTCGCAGGCGGGGGCGAGGAGAGGGCCGACCGCGTGGGAGGTGAGACAGGCGAAGCCGCGGTCGTACGCTTCGGCGTTGGTCACGGCGGCCAGCCTAGCGGAACCATGGAGAACCTGACATTCTGGCGTGAGATTACCGGCGAAAACCTGGTTTTCGGGGAAATGTCGGCTCTATGGTCGTCGGCATGACCATCGACGCCTTCATCGCAGCCCTTCCCAAGGTCGAGTTGCACGTGCACCTGGTGGGTTCGGCCTCGGTCGGCACCGTGCTGGAGCTCTCGCGCCGGCACCCCGGCAGCGAGGTCCCCACCGATGAGGAGGAACTGCGCCGCTTCTACACCTTCCGCGACTTCCCGCACTTCGCCCAGGTGTACGGGGCGGTCAACGCGCTGGTGCGGGAGCCGGAGGACGTGGCGACGCTCGTCCTCGGCCTGGCCCGCGACCTCGCCCCGCAGGGCGCCCGTTACGCGGAGCTCCAGGTCACGCCGTACGCTCACCATGTCGTCGGCATGCCCATGCGCGAGGTGACCGAGGCGCTCGACGTGGCCGCCCGCCGGTCGCTGGACGAGCACGGGGTGGAGATGGCGTACATCTTCGACATCCCCGGCGAGTACGGCGAGGAGGCCGCCCAGGTGACGCTGGAGCACGCGCTGCGTGAACCTCCCGCGGCGCTGGTAGGTTTCGGCATCGGCGGTATCGAACAGGATCGTGTGAAATATCGGGACGCGTACCGATCGGCGTTCTCGGCGGCCCGCGCGGCGGGCCTGCACAGCGTCCCGCACGGTGGGGAGATGAGCGGGCCAGAGACGATCTGGGAGGTCATCGAGGGCTACGGCGCCGAGCGCATCGGCCACGGCATCACCTGCCTGTCCGACCCCCGCCTGGTGGCCCACCTGCGCGACACCCAGCTCCCCCTCGACGTCTGCCCCACCTCCAACCTCCGCACCGGCCAGATCGCCCGGATGGAGGACCATCCGCTGCCGCGGATGCTTCAGGAGGGCCTGTACGTCACGCTCAACAGCGACGACCCGCCGATGTTCGCGACGACGCTGGCCGAGGAGTACCGGGTGGCCGCCGAGGTCTTCGGCCTCGCCCGCGCGGACCTGGCCCGCCTGGCCGCCAACGGCGTACGGGCGTCGTACCTGCCGGAGCCCCGCAAGCAGTCCCTCCTCGCCGAGATCGACGCCCTCCTCGCCACGGGGACCTGAGCGCGCCGCGCCACCCGGCACGCCGCTGTCCGACACGCTTGACGATCGGTCCACATGCTGGAACGAACGGCGCCCGGCGACAGGACCGCCTGGGTGGAGCGGCTCCCTGAGGAGAGCCGCGCCTACCCGCTGAGACGGATGGCCGAGCTCGAGATCGTCGATGTCCTGCGCTCCGGCGACCTGTCCGCAGAGCAGGTCGCGGACGATCTGGAAGGCTGGTCCGACTGGCTGCAACGGCGCATCACCGAAGACGTGCCGGACGCCATGGTGCTGGACATCCTGGCCGGACACGGCAGAAGCAAGAGGGTCCGCAGGCAGGCCGCGGAAGGCCTGCCAAGACTCCGCCGATGACGTCGGCGTGAGAGCCGGGGCGGCCGAGCGGCGGTTCGCCGGAACGCGACGCCGCCGCCCGGCTGACGGGTCACGGGGAGGCCAGGCGGCCCAGTTGCGGGGGGATCTTGGCGGCGGCGGCGCGGTCGAGGAGGAACAGGGTGCGGCTGCGGCCGCGGGCCCCCGCCGCCGGCACCTGGACGGGGCCGGACTCCGACAGGGCCAGCCGGACCGCGCCCGACTTCTCCTCCCCGGCGGCCACCACCCACACCTCGCGCGCGGCCTGGATGGCGGGCAGCGTCAGCGAGATGCGCGTGGGCGGCGGCTTGGGGGAGCCGTGCACGGCCACCACCGTACGGGTGTCGTACAGCGCGGGCAGGCCGGGGAACAGCGAGGCCACGTGGGCGTCGGGCCCCATGCCGAGCAGCATCACGTCGAACGCGGGCACCGGCCCGTGGTCCTCGGGCCGGGCCGCCTTGCGCAGCTCGGCGGCGTACGCGTCGGCGGACTCCTCGGCCGTCATGCCCGAGTCGGGGCCGCGCATGACGTGCACCCGCTCCGGGTCCACGTCCACGTGGTCGAGCAGCGCGTCGCGGGCGCCGGTCTCGTTGCGTTCCTTGTCGCCGGCGGGCACGAAACGCTCATCGCCCCACCAGACGTCCAGACGCCGCCAGTCGACCGCGTCGCGCGCCGGGCTCGCCGCGATGGCCGCCAGCGTCGCGATGCCGACCGTGCCGCCGGTCAGCACGATCGACGCCGACCCCGTGGCCGACTGCACGTCGACCAGCCGCGTGATGATCCGCGCGGCCACGGCCTCGGCCAGGACACCGGCGTCGCGGTGTACGGCGATGTGGGGAGTGGTCACGGTCATCCCTTGTACGTCCTCGCGAACCGCTTGACCGCGGCCTCGTAGATCTCGTCGGTGTCGAGCCTGCGCATCTCCTCGGCCACCAGCTCCGACGTCTGCCGCCGCGCCAGGGCGACGTTCCTGTCGGGCTGGCCGGGACGGGAGAGCGTGGCCAGACGGGCGTCGTGCCGGGAGACCGACAGCTCACCGTCGGCCAGCCGCAGCCGCACGGCGGTCAGGCCGGGCCCCTGCGTGTCGGCCACCCGGATCGGGGCGCCGAGCCGCTCGGACAGCCACGCGGCCAGCAGCGGCGCGCTCGGGTGGCCGCTCGCGGCCTCCACGACGCCCTCCTGAACCTGGCCCACCGGCTGGTCGAACGCGGCGGCCAGCAGGCTGCGCCACGGCGTCAGCCTGGCCCAGGCCAGGTCGGTGTCGCCGCGCGCGTAGCCCTTGGCCCGCGTCACCAGGGACCGGACGCCGCCGTCGTCGAACCCCTTGGCGTCGGTGATGCGCCGCTGCGCCAGCGCCCCGACGGCGTCCTTGGACGGCACCTCGGGCGCCTTGCCCGGCCACCACGCCACCACGGGCGTGTCGGGCAGCAGCAGCGGGCTGACGACGGAGTCGGCGTGCTGGGTCAGCTCGCCGTACAGGCGCAGCACCACGACCTCACCGGGCGTCGACTCACCGATGCGCAGCTCGGCGTCGAGCCGGATGGGCTCGTCCGGCTCGCGGTTGATGACCACGATGATGCGCGAGGGGTGCTCGCGGGCCGCCTCGGTGGCGGCGCGCAGCGAGTCGTACTGGTCGCGCTCCTCGCACACCACGACCAGCGTCAGCACCATGCCGATGGCCGGCGCGCCCATCTGGTGGCGCAGGTGCATGAGCTGCGCCGAGATCTTGCCGGCCGTCGTGTCCGACAACATGAATGTGGTCATCTAGAGCCTCCTCCAGACGCGGCCGTCGCGGGCCATCATGGCGTCGGCCGACGGCGGCCCCCACGAGCCCGACTCGTACGGCTCCGGCTGCCCCTGCGTGGCCCAGAACTCCTCGATCGGGTCGAGGATCTTCCACGACAGCTCCACCTCCCGCTGGTGCGGGAAGAGCGGCGGATCGCCGATCATCACGTCGAGCAGCAGCCGCTCGTACGCCTCCGGCGACGACTCCAGGAACGACTCGCCGTAGGCGAAGTCCATGGACACGTCGCGCACCTCCATGGCGGTCCCCGGCACCTTCGAGCCGAAGCGCACGGTGATGCCTTCGTCCGGCTGGACGCGGATCACGAGCGCGTTCTGGCCCAGGATCTCGGTGTCGTCCTTGCTGAAGGGCAGGTGCGGCGCCCGCTGGAACACCACGGCCACCTCGGTGACCCGGCGGCCCAGGCGCTTGCCCGTGCGCAGGTAGAACGGCACCCCTGCCCACCGCCGGTTGGCGATCTCCAGCTTGATGGCCGCGTACGTCTCGGTGGTGGACTCGCGCGAGATGCCCTCCTCCTGCAGGTAGCCGACGACCTTCTCGCCGCCCTGCCAGCCCGCCGCGTACTGCCCGCGGGCCGTGTTGAGCGCCAGGGTTTCGGGCAGCCGCACCGCCTTGAGCACCTTCTCCTTCTCGCGGCGCAGCGCGGAGGCCTCGAACGAGGTCGGGTCCTCCATCGCGACCAGCGCGAGCAGCTGCAGCAGGTGGTTCTGGATCACGTCGCGGGCGGCGCCGATGCCGTCGTAGTAACCGGCCCGGCCACCGATGCCGATGTCCTCGGCCATCGTGATCTGCACGTGGTCGACGAACCCGCGGTTCCAGATCGGCTCGTAGAGGTTGTTGGCGAACCTCAGCGCCATGATGTTCTGGACGGTCTCCTTGCCCAGGTAGTGGTCGATCCGGAAGATCGAGCTCTCCGGGAAGGCCGAGGTGGTGATCTCGTTCAGCTCGTGGGCCGACCGCAGGTCGTGCCCGAACGGCTTCTCGATGACCACCCGCCGCCACGAACCCTCGGGCGCGTCGGCCAGCCCGGTGCGCTTGAGCTGGTTGACCACCATGGGGAAGAACTTCGGCGGCACGGACAGGTAGAACGCGTAGTTTCCGCCCGTGCCCCGGGTCTCGTCGATCTCGCTCAACGCCATCGCCAGCGCGTCGAACGCCCCGTCGTCGGAGAACTCGCCGGGGACGAAATGAATGCCCTCGCGGATCTGCTTCCAGACCTCTTCGCGGAAGGGCGTACGGGCATGAGCCTTGACAGCGTCGTACGTCAACTGGGCGAAGTCCTGGTCCTTCCAATCGCGCCGGGCGAAGCCGACCAGCGAGAAGCCCGGTGGCAGCAGCCCCCGGTTCCCCAGGTCGTAGATCGCCGGCAACAGCTTGCGCTTGGCCAGGTCACCCGTCACGCCGAACAACACCATCACACATGGACCCGCCACCCGGGGCAGCCGCTTGTCGCGCGGATCGCGCAGCGGGTTCGCGGCTTCCACCTCCAGCGTGGTGGCGGTGCCCGCGACGGCGGCCGCCACGGTGACGGCCTCCTCCACGGGAGCTGCCGGGTCGTCAGTCATCTCAAGCCTCCTGTACGGCTTCGAGCAAACGCGCGACTCCCGCCGCGCGGTCGGTCAAATGCAGGCGTACGGCCGGACGCCCGCGCGTTTCCAGCGCCCCCAGGTCGCCGAGCGCCTGGGCCAGCTGCAGCCGGCCCAACGTGTACGGCCGCCCGGGGACCGCGACGTCCTCGGCCACTTCCCCCGTGATCTGCAGGAACACGCCGTTCTGCGGCCCGCTCTTGTGGTACTGCCCGGTCGCGTGCAGGAACCGGGGCGCCCACCCGAACGTGACCGGCCGGTCGGTGCGCAGCGCGAGCAGCGCCCGCAGCGTCGCGGCGTCGGCCATCATCCAGGCGTCGGTCATGTGCTCGAAGTCGGCGCCGTCGGGCACCGGCGCGTCGAAAGCGGCCAGCCGGTCGAGGTAGGCCATGACCGCCAGGTAGCCGTCGCGGGGGATGGCGTGCAGCACCTCGGCGAACAGCCCCGGCAGGTCGGTGGCCCGCACCGCGCCGTACACCTCGACCGGCCCGTCGGTGAACGCCGGAGCGCCGGCCGGCAGGTCGGGCAGGGTCAGCAGCTCGGTGGTGTTCGCCTTCGACTCGGCCACCTCGGGCTGATCGAAGGGGTTGACCTCCAGCAGCAGCGCGGCGATCGCGGTCGCGTATTCCCAGACGAGGAACTGCGCGCCCAGCGGGCCGTCCACGCGCACGTCGCCGACGTCGGACTCGATCGCGACGACCAGCTCGTCACCGGTCCCGTTGGGGTCGGCGGCGACGACGGGCAGGATGCCCCTGCCCTGCTTGCCGGTGGACTCGGCGACGAGCTGCTCGATCCAGCCGGGCAGCCCGTTGATGGCCGAGAGCTGGTCCTCGAGCACGAGCTTGTCGCGACCGGCCAGCGCCGCGCCGCCGAGCGCGGCGCCCAGGTCGAGGCCGGGGTTGCCGGTGTCACGCGACAGCAGCGGCAGCACCTGCCCGGCCTCGTCGAGCAGGCGCTCCACGTCGGCGCCCGCCAGCGCGGCCGGCACCAGCCCGTACGCCGACAGCGCCGCGTAGCGGCCGCCCACGTCGGGCCGGGCGGTGACGAGGGCGTAGCCGGCCTCGACGGCCCGCTTCTCCAGCGGCGATCCCGGGTCGGTGACCACCACGAAGCGCCCGGCCGGGTCGATGCCGGCCTCGGCGAAGGCGGCCTCGTAGACGCGCAGCAGGGCGTCGGTCTCGACGGTGGTGCCGCTCTTGCTCGCCACCACCACGACGGTGTTGTCCAGTTGCTCGGCCAAGGCCCGGCGGACCTGCGCCGGGTCGGTGGTGTCGAGCACGGTGAGCGGCACGTCGCAGGTGTCGCAGATGACCTCGGCGGCCAGCGCGGAGCCGCCCATCCCGGCCAGTACGACGTTCGTCAGGCCCGCGGCGCGGGTGCGACCCGCGAGCCGGCCCAGCTCGGGCAGCAACTCGCGGGAGGAGCGGGGCAGCGCCAGCCAGCCGAGGCCGGCCGCCGCCTCCGCCTCGGCGTCCTCGCCCCACAGCGTGGGGTCGCCCCCGGCGAGCCGCGCGGGCACGCCGTGGGCGGTGAGACGCCCCGCGACGGAGGAGGCGGCGGAGGCCACCTCCTCCTCGCGGTAGGAGACCTCCATCACGGAACCAGGTTCTTGGTGACGCTCTCGAGCAGCTCGTTCCAGGACGCCTCGAACTTCTCCACGCCCTCGTCCTCCAGCACCTTGACCACGTCGTCGTAGTCGATGCCGGCCTCCTTGAGCGCGGCCATGGTGTTCCAGGCCTGCTCGTAGAAGGGGCGGATGGTGTCACCCGTGACGTTGGCGTGGTCGCCGGTCGCGTCGAGCGTCTTCTCCGGCATCGTGTTGACGGTGCCGGGCGCCACGAGCTGGTCGACGTAGAGGGTGTCGGGGTACTCCGGGTTCTTCACGCCGGTCGAGGCCCACAGCGGCCGCTGCGGACGGGCGCCCGCCGAGCGCAGGCGCTGCCAGCGCTCGGAGTTCATCACGTCCTCGAACGCCGCGTACGCCAGGCGCGCGTTGGCCACGCCCGCCTTGCCCTTCAGGTCGGCCCTGCCCAGCTTGTCGAGCCGCTTGTCGATCTCGGTGTCGACGCGGCTGACGAAGAACGAGGCCACCGACTCGATCGTGGCCAGGTTGAGTCCCTTGGCCTGCGCGGCCTCCAGGCCGGCCAGCCAGGCGTCCATGACCGCGCGGTAGCGCTCGAGGGAGAAGATCAGCGTGACGTTGACGCTGATGCCCTCCGACAGCGCCTGCGTGATCGCGGGCAGGCCCTCCACCGTGGCCGGGATCTTGATGAACAGGTTGGGCCGGTCGACCAGCCACCACAGCGCCCTGGCCTCGGCGATCGTCTTCTCGCTGTCACGGGCCAGGCGCGGGTCGACCTCCAGCGACACGCGGCCGTCCACGCCGCCGGTGGCGTCGTAGACCGGGCGCAGCACGTCGGCGGCCCAGCGGATGTCGTAGGTGGTGATGGAACGCACGGCCTCGCCCACGTCGACGCCGCGTACGGCCAGGTCGTGGAGCTGGGCGTCGTACGCGTCGCCCTTGCTGAGAGCGCTGGCGAAGATCGTCGGGTTGGAGGTGACTCCGACGACGTTCTTCTCGCGGATCAGCTGTTCGAGGTTGCCGCTGCGCAGGCGCTCACGGCTGATGTCATCGAGCCAGATGGCAACGCCCTGGCCGGACAGCTTCTTGAGGATCTCGCTCATCTCTTCTTCAGTTTCCCGTCGTCTCGCCCTTGTCCTGGCCCAGCTTGGCCAGGCTCGCCTTGGCCGCCGCCGCCACCCTCTCCGGCGTCAGCCCGAACTGCTCGTACAACGTCCTGTACGGGGCCGAGGCACCGAAGTGTTCGAGGCTGACCACTTCGCCGCACTCGCCGACGTACTGGTGCCAGCCGAGTGCGACGCCCGCCTCGACCGCCACCCGAGCCCGGATCGACGAGGGCAGAACCGTCTGCTTATATGCCGATTCCTGCCCGTTGAACCACTCGACACACGGCATCGACACCACTCGCGTCGGGATGCCCTGCGCCTCCAGCAGCTCGCGGCCCTCGACCGCGATCTGCACCTCGCTGCCCGTGGCGATGAGGATCACCCGCGGCTGGCCGTCGGACGCCTCGCGCAGCACGTAGCCGCCGCGGGCCACGCCGTCGGCGCTGGTGCCCTCGTAGACGGGGAGGTTCTGCCGGGTCAGCGCCAGCGCGGCCGGCCGGTCGGTGTGCTCCAGCACGGCCCTCCACGCGTACGCCGTCTCGTTGGCGTCGGCCGGGCGCACCACGTCGAGGCCGGGGATCGCGCGCAGCGCCCACAGGTGCTCGATCGGCTGGTGAGTGGGGCCGTCCTCGCCGAGGCCGATGGAGTCGTGCGTCCACACGTACGTGACCGGCAGCTTCATGAGCGCGGCCAGCCGCACCGACGGGCGCATGTAGTCGGAGAAGACCAGGAACGTGCCGCCGTACGGGCGGGTGCCGCCGTGCAGGGCGATGCCGTTCAGGATGGCGCCCATGGCGTGCTCGCGGATGCCGAAGTGCAGGGTGCGGCCGTAGCGGTTACCCGGGAAGTCCTTCGTCTGGTACTCCTCCGGGATGAACGACGGCTCGCCCTTCATCGTGGTGTTGTTGGACTCCGCCAGGTCGGCCGAGCCGCCCCACAGCTCGGGCAGCACCGGCGCGAGGGCGCTGAGCACCTCGCCGGAGGCCTTGCGGGTGGCCATCGAGGTGCCGGTCTCGAACGACGGCAGCGCCTTGGCCCAGCCGTTGGGCAGCACGCGGTGGGAGATGCGGTCGAGCTCGTCGGCGCGCTCGGCGTTGGCCGTGCGCCACTCGGCGTAGCCCTTCTCCCATTCGGCGTGCAGGGTGCGGCCGCGCTGGGCGATGCCGCGGGCGTGCTTGAGCACCTCGTCCGGCACGTGGAAGGTCTTGCTCGGGTCCATGCCGAGGACTTCCTTGGTGGCGGCGACCTCCGCCTCGCCCAGGGCCGACCCGTGGATCTTTCCGGTGTTCTGCTTGTTGGGCGCGGGCCAGCCGATGATCGTGCGCAGCCGGATGAACGACGGCCGGTCGGTCTCGGACTTGGCCGCCATCAGCGCGTCGTAGAGGGCCTGGACGTCTTCGGCGTACTCGCCGGTGGCGGTCCAGTCGACGCTCTGGGTGTGCCAGCCGTAGGCCTCGTAGCGGGCGACGACGTCCTCCGACTTGGCGATCAGGGTGTCGTCCTCGATGGAGATGTGGTTGTCGTCGTAGATGACGACGAGGTTGCCCAGCTTCTGGTGACCGGCGAGGGCGCTGGCCTCGTGGCTGATGCCCTCCTCGATGTCGCCGTCGCTGACGAAGCACCAGATGTGGTGGTCGAACGGCGAGGCGCCGGGCGCGGCGTCGGGGTCGAACAGGCCGCGCTCGCGGCGGGCCGCCATGGCCATGCCGACCGCGTTGCCGAGACCTTGGCCGAGCGGGCCCGTCGTGGTCTCGACGCCGGCGGTGTGGCCGTGCTCGGGGTGACCGGGCGTGAGGCTGTCCCACTGGCGCAGCCGCCGCAGGTCGTCGAGGGTCAGGCCGTAGCCGGACAGGTAGAGCTGGAGGTACAGGGTCAGGCTGGTGTGGCCGCACGACAGCACGAACCGGTCGCGCCCCAGCCAGCCGGGGTCGGTCGGGTCGTGGCGCATCACACGCTGGAAGAGCAGGTATGCGGCGGGAGCCAGGCTCATCGCGGTGCCGGGGTGACCCGAGCCCGCCTTCTCCACTGCGTCCATCGCCAGTGCTCGAACGACGTCGACCGCCTTCTTGTCGAGGTCGGTCCATTCAAGGGCTGGCACGAGTTCGGTGCTCAAGCTCGATCTCCGGAGTCTAGTTGTCATTGGTATGTACCGGTTGGCTATCCCGCCCACACGGGACCTTAACCGAGTGGAGCCTTCCGGCGATTCCCATCCCACCCACGCGTCTCCATGGGGGCTCAAGCCCCCCATTGGCCGGACCGGCCGCCCCTGCGACTACAGTTTGTTTGTTCGCAGAGGCGTCACGGCGCCCACCCATGGATCCGCTCTAATCAGAGGTTACGCGTTGACTCCGCACAGGCTGGAAGCGCCTTGACGGTGCTGACCAACAGGCAGGCGACGGCCCCCTCACCGCAGACGGGGCCGCCGCGCACGATCGGCACGGTCGTGAAGGCCTACATCGCGCTCACCAAGCCTCGGATCATCGAGCTGCTGCTGATCACGACGCTGCCGGTGATGTTCCTCGCGGCCGGCGGCCTGCCCCCGCTGTGGACGTCTCTCGCCGTCATGGTCTTCGGCACCCTGTCGGCCGGCAGCGCCAACGCCCTCAACTGTTACGTCGACCGCGACATCGACCAGAAGATGCGCCGCACCCGGCGCCGGCCGCTGGCCCGCCACCAGGTCTCCCCGCGCGGCGCGCTGGTCTTCGGCATCGTGCTCGGGATTTTGTCCACCGTTGGGCTCTGGGTCACCACCAACTGGCTCGCGGCGCTGCTGTCGGCCGGCGCGATCCTGTTCTACGTGCTCGTCTACTCGATGATCCTCAAGCGGCGCACGGCCCAGAACATCGTGTGGGGCGGCATCGCGGGCTGCATGCCGGTGATGATCGGCTGGGCGGGCATCACCGAGCGGCTCGACTGGGCGCCGCTGGTGCTCTTCGGCGTGGTGTTCTTCTGGACGCCGCCGCACACCTGGACCCTCGCCATGCGCTACAAGGAGGACTACGCGGCGGCCAAGGTGCCGATGTTGCCCGTCGTGGCCACCGAGCGGCGGGTCGTCCTGGAGTCGATCGCCTACACCTGGGCCACCGTGCTCTGCTCGCTGGCACTGTGGCCGGTGGCCGGCACGACACTGTTCTATCCCGTCGTGGCCGCCGTGCTGGGCGCGATGTGCCTGTGGGAGGTCCACCGCCTGCTGGCCCGGCTCAACGCCGGCAAGAGCGGCGTCGACCTGCGGCCCATGCGCTTCTTCCACTGGTCCAACGCCTACCTCGCGCTGCTGTTCCTGGCCGTGGCCATCGACCCGCTGCTGTCCTGACCTGCCGCCTTATGTGGTCGCCCGTGTGTCCGCCCGGTAGCTGTAGGGTGTCCGCCTGGTGTCCGCCTGGTCGGCGTTCCGCCACCCTGATCCGTTAAAGTCACCCTATGGCGACCCGTGATCCACGCTGGGTGTTGAAGGACCGCCCCTCGTTCGCGTTGATCACCGGGCTGGTCCTCACCGGCATCTGCGCGCTTGTCTCGTTCTCCTTCGACGTGTTCGTCAACGGCGCTCCGGTGCAGTTCTTCATCGCGCTCATGCTGGCGCTGGCGCCGGTGCCGTTGCTGCTGGCCCTGGTGCTGGCGCTCGACCGCCTGGAGCCCGAGCCGCGCAGCAACCTGATCTTCGCCTTCGCGTGGGGCGCGGGCGTCGCCGTGCTCGTCGCCGGTGTGATCAACTCGCTCAACCTGCACTACATCATCGACACCGCCAAGCTGTCGGAGGCCAGTGCCCGCAACATCGCGGCCACCTTCGGCGCGCCCGTGGTGGAGGAGACGATGAAGGGCCTGGTGCTGCTGGGCCTGCTCAGGTTCCGGCGGGCCGAGCTCGACGGGCCGACCGACGGCGTCATCTACGCCAGCATGGTCGGCCTCGGCTTCGCCATGAGTGAGAACGTCAGCTACTACATCGCGGCCCTGTCCACCTCGGGCGTCAAGGGCCTGGCGGTCACCGTGGTGCTGCGCGGCATCCTGTCGCCGCTGGCGCACCCGCTGTTCAGCTCCATGATCGGGGTCGGCGTCGCGTACGCGGCCCGGCGCGGCGGCTCCGACCGGGTGCCGTACGTGCTGGCGGGCTGGTCGGGGGCGATGATCCTGCACGGACTGTGGAACGGCCTGGCCTCCTACGGCGGCTTCCCCGGGCTCGTGGTGGCCTACCTGGCGCTGCTGGTGGTGCTGGTCGTGCTTGTCGGCGTGGTCTTCCGCGACCGGCGGCGCATCGTGGCGCTCATCCAGCGCTACCTGCCGCCGTACGAGCCGACGAAGCTGGTCACCGAGGCCGACATCTATATGTTGTCGGCCTTCGCCCGGCGCCGCCAGGCCCGCCAGTGGGCCAGGGCCCACGGCGGCAAGCGGGGCCTGCGCGCGATGCGCGACTACCAGCTGGCCGCCACCGAGCTCGGCCTGCTGCACGAGCGCGCGGCCCGTCACATGGTGGACGAGCACACCTTCCACGAGGAGCAGCGGGCCCTGCTGGAGTGCATGAGCACGGCCCGCGCCGACTTCCCGGTGCCCAGCCCGCACGCCCGCTCGGTGGCCAGGGGCTCACCCCCGCCCGGCTACGCGCCCGGCGCTCCCGGCTGACCTCAGCGCCGGTCTCTAGCGCCGGTCTCAAGCGCCGGTCTCTAGCGCTGGGCGAGGATCCGGGAGAGCGAGACCTCGCGCGGCCCTGGGAAGACCGGGTCCGACCTGAGGACCACCGCGTCGGCGAACGCCTTTCCGGTGGCGAGCAACTCCCGGGCGGCGTAGGCGTACGTCGTGGCGGCCCAGCGGCGTGCGGAGTCGTCACCGGCCCCGAACGCCGCCAGCCCGGCCGTCCGGCACAGCGTCACGGCCCTGGGCAGGTGGAACTCCTGGGTCACCACGGTCACCCGCTCGGCCCCGAACACCTCGCGCGCCCGTACGCACGAGTCCCAGGTGTCGAAGCCCGCGTAGTCGAGCACCATCACCGCGTCGGGCACGCCCTTGGCGCGCAGGTAGTCGCGCATGGCGGTCGGCTCGTCGTAGTCCGGGCGGCTGTTGTCGCCCGACAGCAGCAGCGCCCGCACCTTGCCGGCGTGGTAGAGGTCGGCGGCGATGTCGAGCCTGCCGGCCAGCATGGGGGTGGGGCGGCCGGCGTACAGGCCGGCTCCGAGCACGAGCGCGGCCTGTGCCTCGGGCACCCGCGCGAGCCACCCCGCGCCCTCGGCCGTCACCCGGTGCGCCGAGCTGCCCAGCCAGGCCCACGTCATGGGCGCCAGGGCCAGCACGCTGAGCAGCACCAGCCCCTGGTACGCGCGGCGCAGCGCCTTCCGAGAGGGGCGGACTTTTCCTCGCAAATCGCACCCCTTCCGGGCCGGGGGAGTGGCGGATCTATCGCCACATACCCTGGCATATCCGCTCAGGCGACGGCGGCTGCTTCGGTGGGGGAGTGGTCGGCGGGGAGGGGCTCGGGCTCGCGCGTGCGCAGCGAGGTCGTGGCCCGCAGCACGGAGATCCAGACCAGCGTGGAGCCGAGGACGTGGAGCAGGACCAGCATGGCCGGCACGGCCAGGAACCACTGCGTGTAGCCGATCACGCCCTGGGCCAGCTCGACCGCCAGCGCCGCACCGGCCGCTCTCCTGGCCGCCCGCGGCGCGCCGCTGACGTGCAGCGCGAACAGCAGCGCGAACGTCAGGCCCACCACGAGGTAGGCGACGTCGGCGTGCAGCCGGGCCATCGCCTCGATGTCGAGGTCGAAGCGCGAGGCCATCTCGTCGCCGGAGTGCGGCCCCGTGCCGCTGACCACCACGCCCGCCACCACCAGCGCGAACGTCGCGGCGACCAGCACGTGGCCGAGCCTGCGGACGTCGCGGTGGACCACCCGCCGCAGGGGGCCGTCGCCCTCGCCCGCCCGGACGTAGAGCAGCCAGCAGGCGGAGATCAGCCCGACCGAGAAGACGAAGTGCATGCCGACCGTGAACGGGTTGAGCAGCGTGTTGACCACCACCCCGCCCCACAGCGCCTGCAGCACGATGCCCGCGGGCTGCAGCCAGGCCAGCCTCAGCAGCGAGCGCCGGCGCGGCGCGAGCCGGAGTGCGGCGATCACACAGGCGGCGCCCACGGCCAGCACCAGGAACGTCAGCAGCCGGTTGCCGAACTCGACCGCCATGTTGATCATTGAGACTTCGGGGTGCGCGACCGGGATGAAGCTGTCCGGCGTGCACCTCGGCCAGGTCGGGCAGCCGAGGCCGGAACCGGTGACACGGACACCGGCGCCGGTCACGGCGATGCCCGCGTTGACGACCACGGACGCCATCGCCCAGCCACGCATCGACCGCGTCGTGGGCGCCCACAACGACCGCAGGAGGCGCACGAGAGGGTTGACAGAGTCCGAGGGTAGCTTCACGGCATCGATGGTACGGGCCGTAGTGCCCGGTCCCGCCACCGGGAACGGGCTTCTCAAGCGTATAAGTATGTGACATATTACCGAAGGGAGGTGACGATGTCCGACGTGATCGTGGTCGGCGCCGGAGTCGTGGGGGCAGCCTGTGCCTACTACGCCGCGCGCGCGGGCCTCGACGTGACCGTGGTCGACCGGGGGCCGGTGGCCGGCGGCACCACGGGTTCGGGCGAGGGCAACGTCCTGGTGTCCGACAAGGAGCCCGGGCCGGAGCTGGAGCTCGCCATGCTCTCCAACGGGCTGTGGCGGGCGCTGGCCGAGCACGGCGGGTTCGAGTTCGAGCCCAAGGGCGGCCTCGTGGTCGCCGAGACCGACGAGATCCAGCGCCGGCTCACCGAGCTGGCGGGCAAGCAGGGCGTCGAGCACGCCATGGTGAGCGGCGCCGAGCTGCGCGACTACGAGCCGCACCTGGCCGAAGGGCTGGCCGGCGGCGTCTACTACCCGCAGGACGCGCAGGTCCAGCCCATGCTGGCCGCCGCGAGCCTGCTGCGCCACGGCGCCGAGAGCTTCGGCCGCGGCACGCTGCGGCTGCGGCTCGGTGTCACCGTGACCGGCGTCCTGCGCTCGGGCGGCCGCGTGACGGGCGTGCGCACCTCCCAGGGCGACGTGCTCGGCGACGCCGTGGTCAACGCGGCCGGCACGTGGGGCGGTGAGATCGCCGCGCTGGCCGGCGTCGAGCTGCCGATCCTGCCCAGGCGCGGCTTCATCCTCGTCACCGAGCCCCTGCGCGAGCCGCTCATCCGGCACAAGGTCTACACCGCCGCCTACGTGACGAACGTCGCCAGCGACTCCGCCGGCCTGGAGACCTCGGCCGTCGTCGAGGGCACGCCCGCCGGCACCGTGCTCATCGGGGCCAGCAGGGAGCGGGTCGGCTTCGACCGCACGACGTCGGTGCCGGTGCTGGCGCGGCTGGCCGAGCAGGCCGTCGCGCTCTTCCCCGCGCTGCGCGAGGTGCGCGCCATCCGCTCCTACTGCGGCTTCCGGCCGTACTGCCCCGACCACCTGCCCGTCATCGGCGCCGACCCGCGCGTGCCGGGGCTCTACCACGCGTGCGGGCACGAGGGCGCGGGCATCGGGCTCGCGCCGGCGACCGGGCACCTGCTCGCCCAGCTCCTCGCCGGCGAGCGGCCCGACCTCGACCTGCGTCCCTTCCGCCCCGACCGCTTCTCCGAGGAGGCCGCGTGACCTTCCACATCACCGTCGACGGCCGGCCGGTGCCGGTCGTGCCGGGCCAGAGCATCGGCGCGGCGCTGCACGCCGCCGGGGTGCGGTCCTGGCGCACGACCCGGTTCGGCGGGCGGCCGCGCGGGCTGTTCTGCGGGATCGGGGTCTGCTTCGACTGCCTGATCTCGGTCAACGGGCGGCCGCCCGAACGGGCCTGCCTGCTGGAGGCCGAGCCGGGGGACGAGGTGACGACGGCATGACGGGCGCACCGTACGATCTCGTGGTGGTCGGCGGCGGGCCCGCCGGGGTGGCGGGCGCGCTCACGGCGGCGCTGGCCGGGCTGCGCGTGGCGCTGCTCGACTCCGGCGCGCGCCTCGGCGGCCAGTACTTCCGGCACGCGGCCGTCCCGGAGCGGGAGCCCGGGCTCGACCGGTTCCTGCTGCAGGCCCGCCTGCTCGACGGGCGGGCCGACGTGCTGACGCGCCACCAGGTGTGGAACGTCTCCCGCGAGCCCGGCGGCGACCTCACCGTGCACGCCCTGACGCGCGACTCCTCCGGCGAGCGGCCGGTGACGCTGCGGGCGCGCAGGCTGCTGATCGCCACCGGCGCCCACGATCGCCCGCTGCCGTTCCCCGGCTGGGACCTGCCCGGGGTGCTCACCGCCGGGGGCGCGCAGGCGTTGCTCAAGGGCGGCGGGGTGCTCGCCGGCCGGCGCGTCGTGATCTCCGGCACCGGGCCGTTCCTGCTGCCGGTCGCCTCCGGACTCGCCCGGGCCGGGGCGGCGGTGCTCGGCGTGTACGAGGCCAACGGCGGCCTCGGCCTGGCCCGCCACCCGCTGCTGGCCCTGGGCAAGGCCGGCGAGGCCGCCGCGTACGCCGCCGCGCTGGCCCGCCACCGCGTGCCGTACCGGACACGTCACGCGGTGATCGCGGCGCACGGCGAGCGCGAGGTGGAGGCCGTCACCGTGGCCCGCCTCGACCCCGACTGGAACGTTCTGTCCACCCGGATCGTCGGCTGCGACACGCTCGCCGTCGGCTACGGGTTCGTGCCGCAGATCGAGCTGGGCACGCAGCTCGGCTGCGAGACGCGCGGCGACCCCGACGGCAGCCCCGTGCTGCGCGTCGACGCCGCCCAGCGCACCAGCGTCCCCGGCGTCTGGGCCGCGGGCGAGCCCACCGGTGTGGCCGGCTGGCGGCAGGCCGAGGTGGAGGGCCGCATCGCGGGCCGCGCCATCGTGGGCGAAGCCCGCCCGATCGCCCGCCGCGGTCCCGACGGTGTGCTCCTGCGGCGGCGCAGGCAGTGGCGGGCGTTCGGCGAGGCGCTGCAGCGCGCCTACCCGGTGCGGCCCGGCTGGCAGAGCTGGCTGCGCGACGACACGCTGGTGTGCCGGTGCGAGGAGGTGCCGCTCGCCCGCGTCCGCGAGGCGCTGGAGCTCGGCGCCACCGACGCGCGCTCCGTCAAGCTGCTGGCCCGCCCCGGCATGGGGTGGTGCCAGGGCCGCGTCTGCGGCTACGCCGTATCCTGCCTGGCCGGTGAGGCACCCCGGCCGCCCCGCAGGCCCGTCGCCCAGCCGGTCACCCTCGGCGCCCTCGCCGAGGCCGCCCCAGAAGATTCGCCCGATGAAGCCGCCCAATGACATGGAGGACTCCCTGATGGAACACCGCAGCAAGCCCTGGCAGGGCGTCATGGTCGCCACGGCGCTGCCCCTGCGCGAGGACCTGTCCGTCGACTTCGACGCCTACGCCGAGCACTGCCGCTGGCTGGTCGACAACGGCTGCGACGGCGTCGTGCCCAACGGCTCGCTCGGCGAGTACCAGGCGCTCCTCCCGGAGGAGCGCGCCAAGGTCATCGAGACCGCCGTCGCGGCCGTCGGCGGCCACAACGTGATGGCCGGGGTCGGTGCGTACGGCGCCGCCGAGTCGCGCCGCTGGGCCGAGCAGGCGCGCGAGGCCGGGTGCGGCTCGGTGCTGCTGCTGCCGCCCAACGCCTACCGGGCCGACGAGCGGGCGGTCATCGCCCACTACCGCGAGGTGGCCAAGGCCGGCGTGCCGATCGTGGCCTACAACAACCCCTACGACACCAAGGTCGACCTGACCCCCGCGCTGCTGGCCAAGCTGCACGAGGAGGGGCTGATCGTGGCGATCAAGGAGTTCAGCGGCGACGTGCGGCGCGCGTACGAGCTGGCCGAGCTCGCGCCCGGGCTCGACCTGCTGGTCGGCTCCGACGACGTGCTGCTCGAACTGGCCGTGGCCGGGGCGGTCGGCTGGATCGCCGGCTACCCGAACGCGCTGCCCGCCTCCAACGTCGCCCTCTACCGCGCCGCGGTCGCCCGCGACCTGGAGACCGCGCTGCCGCTCTACCGGACCCTGCACCCGCTGCTGCGCTGGGACTCCAAGACCGAGTTCGTCCAGGCGATCAAGCTGTCCATGGACCTCGCAGGCCGCCACGGCGGCCCCTGCCGGCAGCCGCGGCAGCCGTTGACCGACGAGCAGGCCACCGTCATCCGCGCGGCGACCGAGAAGGCGCTCGCGGAGGGCCTCAGATGAGGACCAAACGGGTCTTCCACGCCGTCGACTCCCACACCGAGGGCATGCCGACCCGCGTCATCACCGGCGGCATCGGGGTGATCCCCGGCGCCAGCATGGCCGAGCGCCGGGTGTACTTCCGCGACCA
Organism: Nonomuraea terrae; assembly: GCF_004348995.1. Lineage (GTDB taxonomy): Bacteria > Actinomycetota > Actinomycetes > Streptosporangiales > Streptosporangiaceae > Nonomuraea > Nonomuraea terrae. The sequence continues at coordinate 23,223 of NZ_SMKQ01000060.1, read as the reverse complement.
CCTCGACCACATCCGCACCCTGCTGATGACCGAGCCGCGCGGCCACTCGGCCATGAGCGGGGCCATCCTGCAGCCGCCCACCCGGCCCGACGCGGACTTCGGCGTGCTGTTCATCGAGGTATCCGGGCTGCTGCCGATGTGCGGCCACGGCACCATCGGCGTGGCCACCGTGCTGGTCGAGACCGGCATGGTGGAGGTCGTCGAGCCGATCACGACCGTGCGCCTGGAGGTGCCGGCCGGGCTGGTGGAGGTCGACGTGGCCGTCGAGGACGGCCAGGCGATGTCGGTGACGCTGCGCAACGTGCCCTCCTACTGCGACCGGCTGGACGCCTCCGTGAAGGTGCCGGGCTTCGGCGAGATCCCGTACGACCTGGCCTACGGCGGCAACTTCTACGCCGTCGTCGACCTCGACCGCTACGGCCTGCCGTTCGACCGCAAGGCCAAGAACGAGATCATCGCGGCCGGCCTGGCGACCATGGAGGCGATCAACGCCGCCGACGAGCCCGTGCACCGCGAGGACGACCGCATCCGCGGCTGCCACCACGTGTACTTCACCGCCCCCGGCTCCGACGCCCACCACTCGCGGCACGCCATGGCCATCCACCCCGGCTGGTTCGACCGCTCGCCCTGCGGCACCGGCACCAGCGCCCGCATGGCGCAGCTGCACGCCCGCGGCGAGCTGCCGCTCGGCCGCGACTTCGTCAACGAGTCGTTCATCGGCACCCGGTTCATCGGCCGGCTGCTGGAGGAGACGACCGTGGGCGGCGGCACCGCGGTCCTGCCGTCGATCAACGGGCGGGCCTGGGTCACCGGCACCGCCCAGTATTTCCTCGACCCCCGCGACCCGTTCCCGGCGGGGTTCGAGCTGTGAGCGAGCGTAGCCAGTGAACCAGCAGCATCACGATCACGGTGCCGGCGCGGCCGGTGCCGTGATCACCACCGTCGACTACCACACCGGTGGCGAGCCGTTCCGGATCGTCACCGGCGGGGTGCCCGAGATCCCCGGCTCCGACCTGCTCTCCCGCCGTGGCTCCGCCATGGAGCGCCTCGACGACGTGCGGCGGCTGCTCTGCCACGAGCCGCGCGGCCACGCCGACATGTACGGCTGCTTCCTCGTCCCGCCGGACGACCCGGGGGCCCGCCTCGGGGCGCTGTTCTGGCACAAGGACGGCTTCTCCACCGCTTGCGGGCACGGCACCATCGCGCTGGGCGCGTACGCGGTGCACGAGGGGCTGGTCGAGGCCGACCCCGACGGCGAGACGGACGTGGTGATCGACGTGCCGTCCGGCCGCGTCACGGCCCGCGTGCGCCGCGCCGGCGGCAAGGTGCGCGGGGTGACCTTCGTCAGCGTCCCGTCGTACGTCATCGCCCGTGGCGTGCCGGCCGGCGGGGTGAAGACCGACCTCGCCTACGGGGGAGCCATCTACGCCTCGGTGCCGGCCGCGGCGCTGGGGCTGTCGGTGGAGCCCCGGCACCTGACCGAGCTCATCGGGTACGCCCGCCGCATCAAGGCCGACCTGGCCGGCCACCCGGCCTCCCGGCATCCCGCCGACGAGCGGCTGTCCGGCGTCTACGGCGTGATCTTCTACGACGAGCTGCCCGACGCGGGCGACGCGGCGTGCCAGCGCAACGTCACGGTGTTCGCCGACGGCGAGGTGGACCGCTCGCCCTGCGGGTCCGGCACCGCCGCGCGGCTCGCGCTGCTGCACGACGAAGGGCTGCGCCGGCCGCTGCTCCACACGAGCATCGTGGGCAGCGAGTTCCGCGCGCGGGTGGCCGAGGTCACCGGGGACGGGGTCGTCCCGGAGATCGAGGGCATGGCGTACCGCACCGGGCGGCACGCCTTCGAACTCGACCCCGACGATCCGATCGGAACGGGGTTCACCCTGCGATGAGCGCGCTGCCGTATCTCGACGCCGCCACCGTGGAGCGGCTGGTGCCGATGGAGCGGGCCGTGGACGTCCTGGAGGACGCCCTGCGCGCCGGGCTCGACCCCGAGGCCACGCCGCAGCGGCCGATCGTGGACGTGCCCGCCGGGCAGCTCCTGCTCATGCCCGCGTTCACGGGCCGGTACGCCGGCGTCAAGGCCGTCACCATCGCCCCCGCCAACTCCGAGCGCGGGCTGCCCCGAATCCAGGGGACGTACCTGCTGTTCGACGGGGGGAGCCTGGCGCCGCTGGCCGTGCTCGACGGCATCGCGCTCACCTCCCTGCGCACGCCCGCCGTCTCCGCGCTCGCCGTCCGGCACCTGGCCGAGCCGGACGCGCGGCGGCTGGTGGTCTTCGGCAGCGGCCCGCAGGCGTGGGGGCACGTCCTCGCCCTGCGCGCGGTGCGGCCGGTGCGGGACGTGACGGTCGTCGGCCGCGACCTGGACCGTGCGGAGGCGCTGGCCGCCCGCTGCCGCGACTTCGGGCTGACGGCACGAGGGCTCACGAGCGCCGCGGCGGGCCCTGTGGCCGAAGCGGTGGCAGAAGCCGTGGCTGAAGCCGTGGCTGGGGCCGACCTGGTCGCCTGCTGCACGACGGCCAGGGAGCCGCTCTTCCCCGGTGAACTCGTCCGCGACGGCGCCACCGTCGTGGCCGTCGGCTCGCACGAGCCCGACGCCCGGGAGCTCGGCGACGACCTCGTCGCCCGCGCCACGGTGGTCGTCGAGGCGAGGACGGCCGCCCTGGAAGAGGCTGGAGACATCGTCGTCGCGATCCGCCGGGGTACGATCACCTCCCGTCATCTCGCCGGAGACCTCGCCGATCTGATCGCCGGAAGGGTGGTCGCCGGCCCGGGGCCGCGCGTGTTCAAGAGCACGGGCATGGCATGGGAGGACCTCGTGGTCGCGGCTGCCGCTTACGAGGCGTGGACGTAGGAAGGGATGGGCGGATGGCTGCCGACGACCGACTCGACCTGCCGATGGTGGGGGAGCGGCAGAGCCTGCGCGAGCAGGTCGCGCACGCGCTGCGCGCCGCGCTGATCACCGGGGAGATGCGGCCGGGGGTGGTCTACTCCGCTCCCGTGCTGGCCGCCCAGTTCGGGGTCTCGGCCACGCCGGTCCGCGAGGCCATGCTCGACCTGGCCAAGGAGGGCCTGGTCGAGGCCGTGCGCAACAAGGGCTTCCGGGTCACCGAGCTGTCCGACCGCGACCTCGACGAGCTCACCGAGATCCGCCAGCTCATCGAGGTGCCCACCGCGGCCAGGCTGGCCGACCGCTCGCGGGCCGAGGAGTTCGAACGCCTCAGGCCCGTCGCCGAGGAGATCGTCGCGGCCGGCGAGCGCGGCGACCTGCTGGCCTACGTCGACGCCGACCTGCGCTTCCACGTCGAGCTGCTGGCATTGTCGGGCAACGCCCACCTGGTGGAGGTGGTGCGTGACCTGCGCAACCGGGCCCGCCTCTACGGCCTGTCGCAGCTGTCCGAGCGCGGCACGCTGACCGACTCCGCTCTTGAGCACCTGGCGCTGCTGGACGCGCTCAAGGACGGCGACGCCGAGGCCGTCGGGCGGATCATGACCGAGCACATCGGGCACGTACGCGGCATCTGGGCTGAACACTGAGGAAAAGTTCGGATATTCGGGGATCGTCCGCTCCCTGATGGCGGTAATCTCGAAGCGGAACGGCGCGAGTGACGCCGCGCGAGAGCGCCGGCGGTCCCACCGTCCCGGTCACCCCTTCCTCAGGTGGTGGCTTCGTGCCTGGTCACGCGGACACCCGCATTCCGCTGACCGTCGCAGGGCTCGGCACAACCCCGCCCACCGAGCCGAGCCCTCCGCCGCGCGCCCGAGACCCCATCCCAACGGGCGCGCGGCGGCTCCGGGAGCTACTGGCGCCGCGACGTGCGGGTCGAGCCCAGGCTGGCCGCCACGATGCACAGGATCGCCGCCCACTGCTGCACGTGCAGCACCTCGCTCAGCACCAGCAGGCCGATCAGCGCCGCCACGGCCGGCTCCACGCTCATGAGAATGCCGAACACGTGCTTGGGCATCCGCCGCAGCGCCTGCAGCTCCAGCGAGTACGGGATCACCGACGACAGCAGCCCGACCCCCAGCCCGATGAGCAGCAGCTCCGGCTGCAGCAGGTCGGTCCCGCCGGTTGTGACGCCGACCGGGGCGATGACCACGACCGAGACGATCATCGCGAACGACAGCCCTGTCGTCCCGGGGAAGCGCTGCCCGGCGGCGGCCGACAACAGGATGTAGCCGGCCCAGCAGACCCCGGCCAGCAGCGCGAACCCGATGCCGATCCAGCTCACCGACGCCGACTCCGACCAGGGGGCGAGCATCACCACGCCCGCCGCCGCGAGCGCCACCCACAGCAGGTCGATCCGGCGCCGCGAGGCCGCCACCGCCACGCCCAGCGGCCCGAGGAACTCGATCGCCACCGCGATGCCCATCGGCAGCCGCGACAGGGCCTCGTAGAAGGTCAGGTTCATCAGGGCGAGCGTCACGCCGAAGGCGAGCCCCACCGCCCAGGAGCCCCGGGAGAGTCCTCTGAGCCGGGGCCGCGCGACGGCCCCCATGATGAGCGCCCCGGCCGCGATGCGCAGGAACACCACGGCGCTCGGCGGCAGCGCCGCGAACAGCTCCTTGGCGAAACCGGCGCCCAGCTGCACCGAGAAGATCGCCAGCAGCACGAGCCCGGAGGGCGGGATCGAGTCCGCGGCGCTGCGCAGGGGGTTGCCCGGCAGGCGCCGGTCACCCGGGAGTGCGTCGTCGTAGGAGGTCACAGGGCTCCTTGTGGGAATGCGCGTCAACCGTCCGAGCCTACTGACCCCGCCCAAAGTGGCGGCATTTAAGGTGGTCCTACTGCCAAATCGATCATTTACTCGGACAAATGGACGTAATGAAGCCATCCCCCGTGAGCCTCACCCGACCGCCGCCGGCTCTCGCCGTGGCCTCGTTCGTCAGCGCCTTCGACCGCTTCGCCGTCAGCCCCATGCTCGTGCTCATCGCGGCAGACCTCGGCGTCTCGCTGTCGGCCTCGGTCGCCGCCGCCAGCGGCTACTACCTCGCCTACGGGCTGACGCAGCCGCTGTGGGGCGTGCTGTCCGACCGGTTCGGCCGGGTGCGGGTGATGCGCTTCGCCCTGTACGTCGCGGCCCTGGCGGGAGCCGTCTCGGCCCTGATGCCGGCGCTCGCCGCCCTGGTGGTGGCCCGCGTCGTGACGGGCGCGTGCTTCGGCGCCGTCATCCCCACGAGCCTGACGTACGTGGGCGACACCGTGCGGCCCGCCGTACGCCAGCGGGCGCTCACCGACCTGATGGCCGCCACCGCCCTCGGCACGGCCGTGGCCACGGGCCTCGGCGGCGTGCTCGCCGGCCTGGTCGACTGGCGGGTGGCCTTCACCGTGCCGGCCGCGTGCGCCCTGGCGTGCGCGCTGGCGCTGCGCACGCTGCCCGAGCCGCCCCGCCACGAGGGCGCCGGTCACGGGGTGGCCCGCTACCTCGGCCTGGTGCTCGGGCACCGGTGGGCGCTGCTGGTGTTCGCGCTGGCCTTCACCGAGGGGGCGATCATGCTCGGCACCATGCCGTTCCTGGCCACCGCGCTGCAGCACGACGGGCTGGCCGCCGCCGTGGCGGGCCTGGCCATCACCGCGTACGGGCTCGGGTTGTGGGCGTTCTCCCGGCTGGTCAAGCGGCTGTCCGGCCGCTGGCCCGCCCCCGCGCTCATGCTCGCCGGCGGCAGCCAGCTGTGCGCCGGGTTCGCCCTGGTGAGCGTGCACGTCAGCGTCCCGGCGGTGGTCGTCACCGCGCTGCTGCTGGGCGGCGGCTACTCGTTCCTGCACTCCTCGTTGCAGAACTGGGCGACCTCGGTCGTGCCCGAGGCCAGGGGGACGACCATCGCGTTCTTCGCCTGCGCGCTGTTCACCGGCAGCGCCATCGCCTCGTGGGCGGCCGGCCCCCTGGCCGAGCACGGCAGGTACGGGCTGTTGTTCGGCATCGCGGCGGTCGCCGCGGTGCCGCTGACCGCGGTCGCCGTCGTCACCCGGCACCGCTACGGCACGCAGCCCGGCTGAGCCCTCACTCCCAGCGGAACGTACGCGAGACCAGCCCCAGCGACAGCACCGCCCAGACGGCCAGCACGGCCAGCGGCACCAGCGGCAGCCCCGCGCCCTGGGCCAGCACCGAGCGCAGCCCGCCGGTCAGCGCCGAGATGGGCAGCAGCTCCAGCACCGGCCGCACCGACTCGGGGAACTTCGACAGCGGGAACACCACCCCGCCCGCGCCCAGCAGCACCAGGTAGACCAGGTTGGCCGCGGCCAGCGTGGCCTCCGCGCGCAGCGTGCCGGCCATGAGCAGCCCCAGCCCGGTGAAGGCGGCCGTGCCGACCACGACGAGCAGCGCCGCACCCAGGAACGACCCCTGCGGCCGCCATCCCAGCGCGAGGCCCACGACCACGATCACCGCGGCCTGGATGGCCTCCACGCCCACCACCGCCGTCGTCTTGGCGAGCATGAGCCCGCTCCTGGACAGCGGGGTCGCGCCCAGCCGCTTGAGCACGCCGTAGCGGCGCTCGAACCCGGTCGCGATGGCCTGCCCGGTGAACGCCGTGGACATCACCGCCAGCGCCAGCACGCCGGGCACCAGGAAGTCGACCCGCCGGCCGCCGCCGACGTCGATCAGCGGTGCGAGGGAGAACCCGGCCAACAGCAGCACCGGGATGACCAGGGTGAGCAGCAGCTGCTCGCCGTTGCGCAGCATCGCGCGCAGCTCGGCGCCCGCCTGGGCGGCCACCATGCGCCCGAACGGCGCCGCGCCGGGGGCCGGGGTGAGGTCGAGTGCCGGATCGTGGGCGGTCAACGCAGCTCCCTGCCGGTCAGCTCGAGAAAGACGTCTTCGAGGGTGCGCCGCTCGATGCTCAGGTCGTCGGCCGTGACGCCCTCGGCCGCGCACCAGGCCGTCACCGTGGCCAGCAGCTCGGGGCCGACCTGGCCCTCGATGATGTAGTGGCCGGCCGGCGACTCCTTGGCCGCGCTGCCGGTCGGCAGCGCGTTGAGCAGCTCCTCCAGGCCCAGCCCCGGCCGGGCGCGGAAGCGGAGCTGGCGTTCGGCCCCGGTCAGGGTGGCGGGGGTGCCCTCGGCCACGACCCGGCCCCTGTCGATGATCACCACGTGGTCGGCCAGGCGTTCGGCCTCGTCCATGTGGTGGGTGGTCAGCACCACCGAGACGCCCGCCGTGCGCAGCTCGCCGACGAGGTCCCAGCAGGCGTGGCGGGCCTGCGGGTCGAGGCCGGCGGTCGGCTCGTCGAGGAAGACCAGCTCGGGCCGGCCCACGACGGCCGCGGCCAGCGACAACCGCTGCTGCTGGCCGCCCGACAGCCGCCGGTAGGGCGTGCGGGCGTGGTCGGCGAGCCCCAGCCGGTCGAGCAGCGCCTGTGGCGGGAGGGGATGGGCGTAGAAGCGCGCGACCAGCCGCAGCCACTCCGCGCAGCGCATCGCCGGCGGCACGCCGCCCGCCTGGAGCATCACCCCGATCCGCGGGCGCAGCCCGGGAGTGGCGGGGTCGAGGCCCAGCACCCGGACCGTGCCCGCGTCGGGGGCGCGGAACCCCTCGCAGATCTCGACCGTGGATGTCTTGCCCGCGCCGTTGGGGCCGAGGACCGCGGTCACCGCGCCGCGGCGGGCCCTGAGCGTGAGGCCGTCGACGGCGGTCGTGCCCCCGTAGCGTTTGACCAGGTCGACGATCTCGACGGCTGGGGAGTCCATGGCCACGAGTTTAGGGACTGTCCCGCCCGGTCCGGGCCTCAGGTGCGTTCTTCCCGGCGACGGCGCGGCCCGCCGCCGCCGGGCGTTCATGCGGCCGGGACCTATGAGACAGAGGGGCAGGAAACTATCATGTTAAATATCTGATAACCGGGAATTAGGAGGATCCTTAACCCGGTTTGACCCGAGGGCCCTCGTGGGCCGCCATGCCTGCGAGGAAGGGGTCACGAATGTCCGTGGCAGAGGCCACCGCCACCGCCACCGCCGTACGGCCGGAGCAGAGGAGCCGCCGGGCGTTATTGCTGGTGATCCTGGGCGCGCTCTCGGCGATCGGCCCGCTGTCCATCGACATGTACCTGCCCGCCCTGCCCGCCATCACCTCCGAGATGCTCAGCGTGCCGGCGCAGGTCCAGCTCACCCTGACGGCGTGTCTCATCGGCGTCTCCGTCGGCCAGGTGATCGCCGGCCCGGTGAGCGACGTACGCGGGCGCCGGGTGCCGCTCATCGTCGGCGTGGCGGGCTTCATGGCGGCCTCGCTGCTGTGCGCGTTCGCCCCCTCGGTGCCCATGCTCATCGCCTTCCGGCTGCTGCAGGGCATCCTCGGCGGCGCGGCGCTGGTCATCGTGCGGGCCGTCGTCCGCGACCTGTACGACGGCGCGGCCATCGCCCGCATCTTCGCCACGCTCATGCTCGTCAGCGGGCTGGCGCCCATCCTGGCCCCCATCGCCGGGGCCCAGCTGCTGGCCTTCACCTCCTGGCGGGGCGTCTTCGTCGCGCTCAGCGTCGCCGGGATCGTGCTGCTGGTGTGCGTGCTGACCGGCGTACGGGAGACGCTGCCCGCCTCCGCGCGCGAGAGCGGCGGGCTGCGGCACACCATCCGCACCTTCTGGCACCTGCTGCGCGACCGGGCGTTCATGGCCTGCGCGCTGACCGCGGGGCTGGCGTTCGCGGCGATGTTCGGCTACATCTCCGGCTCGCCGTTCGTGCTGCAGGAGGTCTACGGCGCCACGCCCCAGCAGTACTCGCTCATCTTCGGGCTCAACGCCTTCGGCCTGACCCTCACGGCCCAGGTCGGCGGACGGCTGTCGGGCCGGGTGCCGCCGGTGCGCCTGGTGCTCATCGGCCTGGTGATCGCCCTGGTCGGCGCCGTGCTGCTGCTGACCGCGGCGCTGACCGGGATGGGCCTGTGGGGGGTCGTCGGCGGGCTGTTCGTCATCATGCTCGGCCAGGGCCTGGTGATGCCCGGCACGGGCGCGCTGGCGCTGGCCTCGCAGCCCCCGCAGATCGCGGGCAGCGCCTCCGCCCTGCTCGGAGTGCTGCAGTTCGCGCTGGGCGCGCTGGCGGCGCCGCTCGTCGGCCTGGTGGGCTCCGGCACCGCCGTGCCGATGGCGTGCGTGATGCTCGGCCTCATCATCTGCGCGGGCCTCATGTTCGTCCTGCTGGGCCGCCGAACGGCGGTCCGCGCAGTTAGGTAAGGCTACCCTGCGTGAGTAATTCCATTCCCGTCCCTGCTCAGATCCGTTTGTGAAGCGGGAAGGAATTACGGCACACTGATGTTGTGAAAAACATGCCCACGATGGAGCCAGGCGGTGAGCGCGGCACGCGTGCCCGCGTCGCCAGGCTGATTCTTGAGCATGGTCCCGTCGCGGCCGCCGCCCTGGGCGAGCGGCTCGGGCTCACCCCCGCAGCGGTTCGCCGTCATCTCGACGCGCTGCTGGCAGACGGAATGATAGAGCCCCGCACGGTCCGGCCGCGCGGGCAGCGCGGGCGCGGACGGCCGGCCAAGCTGTTCGCCATCACCGACGCGGGGCGCAGTGCTTTCGAGCACGCCTATGACGACCTGGCCGGGAGCGCGCTGCGCTACCTGGCCGACCGCATGGGGCAAGAAGCCGTGGCCGACTTCGCCCGCTCGCAGGTCTCAAGCCTGCTGAAGCGGCTGGAGCCGGTCATGCGGACGGTGCCGGCGGACCAGCGCGTGCAGGTGCTGGCGCAGGCGCTGTCGGCGGAGGGGTACGCCGCCTCGGCCAGCAAGGCCAAGTCGGGCGGAGACCAGCTCTGCCAGCACCACTGCCCGGTGGCGCACGCGGCCGCGGAGTTCCCGCAGCTGTGTGAGGCCGAGACGGAGGCGTTCGCGCAACTGCTCGGCACGCCGGTGCAGCGCCTGGCCACGATCGCCCACGGCGACGGGGTCTGCACGACACATGTGAGCCCGCAGAGTTTGGGCGATCCCGCACAGAGAGACAAGAGCAAGGAGACCGGAAGGTGACTGTCACCGACCGCCCGGAGCTGGAAGGCCTCGGGAATTACAAGTTCGGCTGGGCCGACCCGGATGCCGCGGGTGCGGCGGCCAAGCGCGGCCTGTCCGAGGAGGTCGTCCGCAACATCTCCGCGCTCAAGAACGAGCCGGAGTGGATGCTCGACCTTCGCCTGAAGGGCCTCCGCCTGTTCCACAAGAAGCCGCTGCCGACGTGGGGCTCCGACCTCACCGCCATCGACTTCGACAACATCAAATACTTCGTGCGCTCGACCGAGAAGCAGGCCGCTTCGTGGGACGAGCTGCCCCCCGACATCAAGAACACCTACGACAAGCTCGGCATCCCCGAGGCCGAGAAGCAGCGCCTCATCGCCGGTGTCGCCGCCCAGTACGAGTCCGAGGTCGTCTACCACAAGATCCGTGAGGACCTCGAGGAGAAGGGTGTCATCTTCCTCGACACCGACACGGGCCTGAAGGAGCACCCGGAGATCTTCCAGGAGTACTTCGGCTCCGTGATCCCGGTGGGCGACAACAAGTTCGCCGCCCTCAACACCTCCGTGTGGTCCGGTGGCTCGTTCATCTACGTGCCGCCGAACGTCGAGGTCGAGATCCCGCTGCAGGCCTACTTCCGGATCAACACCGAGAACATGGGCCAGTTCGAGCGGACGCTGATCATCGTCGACGAGAACAGCTACGTCCACTACGTCGAGGGCTGCACCGCGCCGATCTACTCCAGCGACTCGCTGCACAGCGCCGTCGTCGAGATCATCGTGAAGAAGAACGCCCGCTGCCGTTACACGACCATCCAGAACTGGTCCAACAACGTCTACAACCTGGTCACCAAGCGCGCCGTGGCCTACGAGGGCGCGACCATGGAGTGGATCGACGGCAACATCGGCTCCAAGGTCACGATGAAGTACCCGGCCGTCTACCTCATGGGCGAGCACGCCAAGGGCGAGACGCTGAGCGTCGCGTTCGCCGGCGAGGGCCAGCACCAGGACGCCGGCTCCAAGATGGTGCACCTGGCGCCCAACACCAGCTCCAGCGTCATCTCCAAGTCGGTGGCGCGCGGCGGCGGCCGTACCTCCTACCGCGGTCTCGTGCAGATCGAGGAGGGCGCCCACGGCAGCGCCAGCACCGTCAAGTGCGACGCGCTCCTGGTCGACCAGATCAGCCGCTCCGACACCTACCCCTACGTCGACGTCCGCGAGGACGACGTCTCGATGGGCCACGAGGCCACGGTCTCCAAGGTCAGCGAGGACCAGCTCTTCTACCTCATGAGCCGCGGCCTCGGCGAGGACGAGGCGATGGCGATGATCGTGCGCGGCTTCGTCGAGCCGATCGCGCGCGAGCTGCCCATGGAGTACGCGCTCGAGCTCAACCGGCTGATCGAGCTGCAGATGGAAGGAGCCGTCGGCTGATGGGCCTGAACGAGAAGCCCCTGTCGACCCTGCACGAGAAGGCGTCCTACGACCTGGCCGACTTCGAGGTCCCGACCGGGCGCGAGGAGGCGTGGCGCTTCACGCCGCTGTCGCGGCTGAAGGGCCTGCACAACGGCGAGGCGGCGTCCTCGGAGGCCGTGGGTCACGTCCGTGTGGACGTCGACGCGGCCCCCGAGGTCACCGTCGAGACGGTCGGCCGCGACGACGCCCGCGTGGGCAAGTCGTTCGTGCCGGGCGACCGGGTGAGCGCGCAGGCGTGGAACAGCTTCGAGAAGGCCACCGTCATCACGGTGCCGCGCGAGGCCGTCACGTCCAAGCACACCGTGCTGACGCTGACGGGCTCGGGCGACGGCGCCGCCTACGGCCACATCGTGGTCAAGGTGGAGCCGCTGGCGGAGGCCGTGATCGTGCTCGACCACAAGGGCAGCGCGGTCTACGCCGACAACATCGAGTTCATCGTCGGCGACGGGGCCAACCTCAAGGTCGTCAGCCTCCAGGACTGGGACGACGACGCGGTCCACGTCTCCCACCACCACGCCCAGCTCGCCAAGGACGCGACGTTCCGCAGCTTCGTGGTGACGTTCGGCGGCGACCTCGTACGCCTGTCGCCCAGCGTGTCCTACACCGCCCCCGGCGGCGACGCCGACCTGTCGGGCGTCTACTTCGTCGACGCCGGTCAGCACCTGGAGCACCGCCTCCTGGTCGACCACTCGCAGCCCAACTGCAAGAGCAACGTCGACTACCGGGGCGCGCTGCAGGGCCAGGATGCGCACGCCGTCTGGATCGGCGACGTGATCATCCGGGTCGAGGCCGAGGGCACCGACACGTACGAGCTCAACCGCAACCTCATCCTCACCGACGGCGCCCGCGCCGACTCGGTGCCCAACCTGGAGATCCTCACCGGCGAGGTCGCGGGAGCCGGGCACGCCTCCGCCTCCGGCCGCCTCGACGACGAGCACACCTTCTACCTCCAGGCCCGCGGCATCCCCTACGACGAGGCCCGCCGCCTGGTCGTGCGGGGCTTCCTCGGCCAGCTGATCGAGAAGATCCAGATCGAGGAGATCCGCGAGCGGGTCTTCGGGGCGCTGGAGGCTGAGCTCGCCCGATGAGTTTCGAGAAGGTGTGCAGGCTCGACGACATCCCCGACGAGGGGGTGCTCGGCATCGAGGTGGGCGAGACGCCGGTCGCGCTCGTGCGCAAGGGCCGCGAGGTCTTCGCACTGCACGACGTCTGCTCCCACGCCGAGGTCAAGCTGAGCGAGGGCGAGGTGTACGACGGCACACTGGAGTGCTGGCTGCACGGCTCGTGCTTCGACGTCCGCTCCGGCAAGCCCACCGGCCCGCCCGCCACCAAGCCCGTGAACGTCTACACAGTCAAGATCGACGGCGATGACGTCCTCGTCTCGCTCTCGAAGGAGTCATAAGTGTCAACCCTGGAGATTCGTGACCTGCAGGTCGCCGTCGAGGACAAGGAAATCCTGCGCGGCGTCAACCTGACCGTGAAGTCGGGTGAGACTCACGCCATCATGGGCCCCAACGGCTCCGGCAAGTCGACGCTCGCCTACGCGATCGCCGGTCACCCCAAGTACACGATCACCGGCGGCCAGGTGCTGCTCGACGGTGCCGACCTGCTGGAGCTGTCGGTCGACGAGCGGGCCCGTGCCGGCCTGTTCCTCGCCATGCAGTACCCGGTCGAGGTGCCCGGGGTGTCGGTGTCCAACTTCCTGCGCTCGGCCGTCACCGCGGTCCGCGGCGAGGCTCCCAAGCTGCGCGAGTTCGCCAAGGACCTGAAGAACGGCATGGACGCGCTGTCCATCGACCCCGCCTTCGCCCAGCGCAACCTGAACGAGGGTTTCTCCGGCGGCGAGAAGAAGCGCCACGAGATCCTCCAGATGGAGCTGCTCAAGCCGAAGATCGCGGTGCTCGACGAGACCGACTCCGGCCTCGACGTCGACGCGCTGCGCGTGGTGTCGGAGGGCATCAACCGCTTCCGCGCCTCGGGTGAGACGGGTGTGCTGCTGATCACGCACTACACCCGCATCCTGCGCTACGTGAAGCCCGACTTCGTGCACGTCTTCGCGGGCGGGCGCATCGTGGAGGCGGGCGGCCCCGAACTGGCCGACAAGCTCGAGTCCGAGGGCTACGAGCAGTACACGAAGGCATCTGCATGACTTCCATCAGCTTCGATGTGGAGAAGATCAGGAAGGATTTCCCGGTCTTCTCCCGCGAGCTGCCCGACGGGCGACCGCTCGTCTATCTCGACTCGGGCAACTCCTCACAGAAGCCCAACCAGGTCATCGAGACCATGCGGGAGCACCTGGCGTTGCACTACAGCAACGTCGGGCGTGCCATGCACGTGCTCGGGGCCGAGTCGACCGACGCCTACGAGAACGCCCGCGACAAGATCGCGGGCTTCGTCGGGGCGCCGTCCCGCGACGAGGTGATCTTCACCAAGAACGCCTCCGAGGCGCTCAACCTCGTCGCCTACTCCTTCGGCAACCCCGCCAACACCGATCCGCGCTTCACGCTCGGCCCGGGTGACGAGATCGTCATCTCCGAGATGGAGCACCACTCCAACATCGTGCCGTGGCAGCTGCTCGTGCAGCGCACCGGCGCGACGCTGAAGTGGTTCGGCGTCACCGACGACGGGCGGCTCGACTACGCGCCCGGCCTGATCACCGAGCGGACGAAGATCGTCTCGATCGCCCACCAGTCCAACGTGCTCGGCACCGTCAACCCGGTCGCCGAGGTGGCCAGGCGGGCGCACGAGGTCGGCGCGCTGATCATGCTGGACGCCTCGCAGTCCGTGCCGCACCACCCGGTCGACGTGACCGAGCTGGGCGCCGACTTCGTGGCCTTCACCGGCCACAAGATGGTCGGTCCCTCGGGCATCGGGGTGCTGTGGGCCCGGGCCGAGCTGCTGGAGGCCATGCCCCCGTTCCTGGGCGGCGGCGAGATGATCGAGGCGGTCTGGATGGACCGTTCGACGTACGCGCCGATCCCGCACAAGTTCGAGGCCGGCACGCCGCCGATCGTCGAGGCCATCGGGCTCGGCGCGGCGGTCGACTACCTCACCGAGGTCGGCATGGACGCCATCGAGGCGCACGAGCGCACGCTGACGGCCTACGCGCTCGACGCCCTGAGGGACATCCCCGGCCTGCGGATCATCGGCCCCGACTCGCTGGAGCAGCGCGGCGGCACGGTGTCGTTCGCGATCGAGGGCATCCACCCGCACGACGTCGGGCAGATCCTCGACGACCGGTTCGGTGTCGCCGTACGCGTCGGTCACCACTGCGCGCGCCCCCTGCACCTACGCTTCGGAATACCGGCGACCACGCGGGCGTCGTTCTACCTGTACAACACCACGGGCGAGATCGACGCCCTGGTGCGCGGCCTCCACCACGTTCAGAAGGTGTTCGCATAGCCATGATCGGCGAGTCGATGTACCAGGAGCTGATCCTGGAACACTACAAGCACCCGCAGGGGCGGGGGCTGCGTGAGCCGTACGACGCCGAGGTCCACCACGTCAACCCGACGTGCGGCGACGAGATCACGCTCAGGGTCAAGGTGGGCGACGCCGGCAAAGTGCTCGACGTCTCCTACGAGGGCCAGGGGTGCTCGATCAGCCAGGCCGCCGCCTCGGTGCTGTACGAGCTCGCCACCGGCTCGACGGTCGAGGAGACGCTCGCCGTGGTCGACGAGTTCACCCGGCTCATGCAGGGCAGGGGACAGATCGAGCCCGACGAGGACGTCCTCGGCGACGCGGTCGCGTTCGCGGGCGTGGCCAAGTTCCCGGCGCGCGTCAAGTGCGCGCTGCTTTCGTGGATGGCGTACAAGGACGCTGTTGTGAGGAGCGCCGAATGAGCAAGCCAGTGGAGACCCCTACCGACTTCGACGGCGACAGCAGTGTCGACGAGGTGATGGAGGCACTGAAGGACGTCGTCGACCCCGAGCTCGGCATCAACGTCGTCGACCTCGGCCTGATCTACGGGCTCAACCTCGACCCCACTGACGGCGGCAAGCCCGTGGCCACCATCGACATGACGCTGACCAGCGCCGCGTGCCCCCTGACCGACGTGATCGAGGACCAGGCCAACTCGGCGCTGGACGGCATGGTCTCCGAAGTGAAGATCAACTGGGTCTGGCTGCCGCCATGGGGGCCGGACAAGATCACCGACGAAGGGCGTGACCAGCTCCGTATGCTAGGCTTCAACGTCTGATCTTCTCGTCGCTGTCTCGGCTGGCGTCCCACGTCAGCCGCTTCAGTGTGCCAGCAGCGGGTTTTCGGAAAGTCCCGGTCCATGACGGGGAATATCCGATAACATCCCGGGCGTTGGCACGAGGTACACATACACCAACGTCTCATCGCGCGTCTCGCATCGCCTGCGGCCGGTGCCCTGGTGTATCCCCCCTCACTTTGATCCCGCCCCCATGGCGGCGGGTGCCCCTGAACGAGTGCGGCCCCGAGCCGCACGTCCCGGCTCGTCCTTTCGCAGAAGTGACGTGCCACTTCGACGGAAAGGCACGAATTTCGTGACCATGCTTGACGCTGTCATGCCCACGCTCGGTGAGACTCCCGAGCCGGGCCCGTCCGAGTTCGAGCTGCTCGGCCTGCCGAAGCCGCTCGTCACCGGACTGGCCAAGCTGGGCTTCGACAGCCCGTTCCCCATCCAGAGCGCGACGATCCCCGACGTGCTCGCCGGCCACGACGTGCTCGGCCGCGGCCAGACCGGCTCCGGCAAGACACTGGCCTTCGGCCTGCCCACCATGGCCCGCATCGCCGGCACCAGGCCCGCCCCTGGCCGTCCGCGCGCGATGATTCTCGTGCCCACCCGTGAGCTCGCCCTCCAGGTCCACGACGCGCTCGAGCCGCTCGGCCGCGGCCTCGGGCTGCGGATGAAGGTCATCGTCGGCGGCATGTCCATGGGCAAGCAGATCGAGGCGCTGCGGCGCGGTGTCGACGTCGTCATCGCCACCCCGGGCCGCCTCGGTGACCTGATCCGGCAGGGCGAGTGCTCGCTGGCCGAGATCGACGTCAGCGTTCTGGACGAGGCCGACCACATGTGCGACCTCGGCTTCTTCCCCGTCGTCACCGAGCTGCTCGCGCAGACTCCGTCCGACGGGCAGCGGCTGCTGTTCTCCGCCACGCTCGACGGCGACGTCGACAAGCTGGTGCGGCGCTTCCTGAAGGACCCGATCACCCACTCCGTGGCCCCCGCGACCTCGCCGGTCGAGACCATGGAGCACCACGTGATGCAGGTCACGCGCGACGACAAGTTCGACGTCATCGCCGAGATCGCCAACCGCGAGGGCCGTACGATCATCTTCGTGCGCACCCAGCACGGCGTCGACCGGCTCTGCAAGCAGCTGGCCCGGGTCGGCGTCAAGTCGGGCGGCCTGCACGGCGGCAAGCGCCAGAACCAGCGCACGCGCATCCTCGCCGAGTTCCGCGAGGGCGCTGTCAACGTGCTGGTCTGCACCGACGTCGCCGCCCGCGGCATCCACGTCGACAACATCAGCCTGGTCCTGCACGTCGACCCGCCGCAGGACCACAAGAGCTACCTGCACCGCGGCGGCCGTACGGCGCGCGCGGGCGAGAAGGGCACGGTCGTCACGCTGGTGCTGCCCAACGAGCGCCGCGCGACCGACGCGCTGACCCGCCGCGCCGGCATCCAGCCGTTCCGGCTCAAGGCCACCCCCGGTCATCCCCGGATCGCCGAGGTGACGGGCGCCCGCACGCCGAGTGGCGAGTCCATCCCGGTGTGGGAGCCCGACGTCCGCAAGCCGCTGCGCCCGCGCCGTGAGGGCGGCGGCGCCTCCGAGCGTCGTGGCCGTCGTGGCCGCCGTGACTTCGACGGTGACCGCCGTCCGCGCCGACACGACAACGACGGCGAGCGCTCGTTCGGGTCGGGCCCGCGCCGGCACGAGAACGGCGATCGGCCGTTCGTGTCCGGCTCGGACGACCGCCGGCCGCGCCGGCACACCGAGGGGGAGCGGCCGTTCGGCCGTCCCCAGGAGTCGCGGCCGGTCGGCGACGATCGCCGCCGCGACAGCCGGCCGCGGGGCGGCTACCGCTCCGACGACCGCCCTGTCCGCCAGGACGACCGCGGCCAGCGCGGCCCCGGCTTCCGTCCCGACGACCGCGGCACGCGCTTCGGTTCCGACCGGGGCCGTCCGTTCTCGGCCGAGCGTGACCGCGGCTTCCGGTCCGACGACCGCGGGCCGCGCGACGGCTACCGTTCCGGTGGCGGGCGCGCGGACGAGCGCGGCAACGGTGGCTTCCGCAGCAACACCGGTGGGCGCCGCTTCGAGCGCTGACCCCTGTTTCACCGCTGCCCGCCGGGCCTCCCTCGCAGGAGGCCCGGCGGGCAGCGCTGTTTTCCGGGGATTTGACCTGGGCTGTCTCGCGTGGCGGACGGGGGGCGAGGCCATCGCATGACGCAGACTAGGCTTGACACGCACGTCAGCCGACCGACGAGAGAGACCATGAAGACCTTCGAAGAGCTGTTCGCCGAGCTGTCAGAGAAGGCCAGGACGAGGCCCGCGGGCTCGGGCACCGTGGCCGCGCTCGACGCCGGCGTCCATGCCATCGGCAAGAAGGTCGTCGAGGAGGCCGCCGAGAGCTGGATGGCGGCCGAGCACGAGTCAGACGACAGGGCCGCCGAGGAGATCTCGCAGCTCCTCTACCACGTGCAGGTGCTCATGATCGCCAAGGGCATCGGCCTCGACCAGGTCTACAAGCATCTCTAGGGCGCGCCGCGCCCGCCGCCGCAGAAAGCCCCTGGAGAAGCACCATCGAGACATCGAGGACCTGACATGCTGCGTCTGGCAGTACCGAACAAGGGCGCGCTCAGCGAGGGCGCGCAGAACATGCTCAAAGAGGCCGGCTACCGGTCGCGCAGAGACAGCAAGGAGCTCGTCGTGGTCGACGAGGAGAACGGCTGTGAGCTGTTCTTCCTGCGCCCGCGCGACATCGCCGTCTACGTCGGGGAGGGCACCCTCGACGCCGGCATCACCGGCCGCGACATGCTCATCGACTCCGGCGCGCCGGTCGAGGAGATCATGCCGCTCGGCTTCGGCGCCTCCACCTTCCGCCTGGCCGCCCGCGCGGGCGCGATGACGTCCGTCAAAGACCTCGACGGCCAGCGCATCGCCACCTCCTACGCGGGCCTGCTGGAGAAATACCTGTCCGACGAGGGTGTGGACGCGCGGGTGATCAAGCTTGACGGCGCCGTCGAGACCGCGATCCGGCTCGGCGTGGCCGACGCGGTGGCCGACGTCGTGGAGACCGGCACCACCCTGCGCAACGTCGGCCTGGAGGTGTTCGGCGACCCGATCATGCGCTCCGAGGCCGTGCTCATCAAGCAGCAGGGCGCGATCGACACGCCGGGCGTCGAGCAGCTCGTACGCCGCCTGCAGGGCGTCGTGACCGCCCGCGACTTCGTCATGATGGACTACGACATCCGTGCCGAGCGCATAGAGGAGGCCATCGCGCTCACGCCCGGCATGGAGGGCCCCACGGTCTCCCCGCTGCACCGCGAGGGCTGGGTGGCGGTCCGCGCGATGGTGCGGCGCAAAGGCCACCAGCAGGTGATGGACAAACTGTGGGACATCGGCGCAAGAGCCATTCTGGTCACCGACATCTACGCCTGCCGCCTCTGACATCTTCCCGCTAGGTCACCGGCATGCCGGGCATATCGCAGCCGTGCGTAACGAAACGGTTGCCTGGCGTGGTGACGCCAGGCGGATTTGGATCATGCTCAAGCAGGGCAACCGGCGCTGGGCGGCGGGCTCGTACCGCCGCCCGGGCCTGGATCCCGAGCGTCGCCGTCAGGTCGCGGCAGGCCAGTCACCGTGCGCGGTGGTCCTGTCGTGCATCGACTCCCGTGTGCCGCCCGAGGTCGTCTTCGACGTCGGACTCGGCGACCTCCTGGTCGTCCGTACGGCCGCGCACACTCTCGACTCCCTCGTCACGGCCGCCGTCCAGTACGGCCCGCAGGCCCTGTGCGCGCCCCTCGTGGTCGTGCTGGGCCACCAGCGCTGCGGCGCGGTCACCGCGGCCGCCGAGGCCTTACGCGGGCGGGAGACGCTGCCCGGCGCGCTGCCCCACCTCGTCGCGGCGCTCGAACCCGCCTACTCCACCGCCGACGGCCAGGTCGAGCCCATGGCGCACGCGCACATCCGGCGTACCGTGGCCCTCCTGAGGGCCGATCCCCTCCTGCACGGCGCGGCCACCATGATCGGCGCGTACTACAGCCTCGACACGGGACTGGTGAGCCGCGTGGTCTGACAAATGTCATGGCCTAAGACGTCGTCTCATTTGGCGAGTTGGCAGTAGCGAACGAGGGCGGCGGCCATGCCAAAGTCGGTCACTCGAAGGGGTACGGCTGTGCGACCAACCGCTCCCCCCGGCGCCATGGCGATGACGCCGACGAGATGCGAGACGGCAACGTCTGCCCCGCCTGCTGAGGTCATCGATCCAATGTCATCATGGGTGAGTGGTCGTAAGGGATAACCTCGACTCTTTGTTGACGATTCTGGAATCGTTGCGGGGTCCGTTGACCGGGTACTGCTATCGCATCCTCGGTTCCTCAAGTGAGGTCGACGACGCCGTGCAGGAGACGATGGTGCGGGCGTTGCGGGCCATCGAGGGCTACGACCCGGATCGAGCGGGGCTCTCAACTTGGGTGCATAGGATCGCCACGAATGTCTGCCTTGACATGATGCGAAGCGCAGAGCGACGGGCGTTGCCGTGGGACATGGGGCCGGCATCGAGCGGCAACACTGACATCGGAGTCCCTCTTCCGGCTGCGCGGTGGGTGGAGCCGCTGGCGGACTCTCGATTGATGGGAACTGTCGACCCGGCGTCCCTCGCGATGCGACATGAGACGCTGCGCCTGGCCTTCATCACCGCTCTGCAGTGGCTGCCGCCACGTCAGCGTGTTGTGCTGGTGCTGCGGGACGTCCTCGGGTTCACCGCCGCGGAGGCCGCCGATGTCATGGAGACGTCGGTGGCGGCGGCGAACAGTGCACTACAGCGAGCGCGGGCAACGCTAGAGAAGCACCGACCGCATCCCACTGATGTGCCGGAGCTGGACAATGTGACTCAGCGCGATCTTCTGCAGCGCTATGTGCAGGCGTTCCAGACGCACGACGTCCACGAACTGGTCGCTGTGCTGGCCCACGATGCCCGGTCGGGGATGCCGCCTTTCCTGTGGTGGCTGGACGGGCCGGCCCATATCGCTGCGGCGATGGCGGGGTCGGATGCCTGCGCTGAGGACCGTCTCCTCCTCGGCGGGTCAGCCAACGGGTGCTGGACGCTCGGTCAGTATCGGCCAGACCAGAACGGGGTCCTGATGCCCTTCGCCCTCTTGGTGCTCGAACTGCGGGACGGGCGCATCAGCGAGATCGCCACGTTCCTGGGCCATGGTGACCGCTTCGGCGAGTTCGGTCTGCCTGAACTGCTCGAACCCTGATTCAGAAGAACCGATGAGTCCAGCCGCCTTCCGTCGTATAAGGGGCGACACGTCCACTACGACCAGAAGGCCACGTTCATGTCATCGATCGACGCAGACCTGAAGCAGCACATCCACGCCGAGAGAGAGCGACTGGCCAGTCTGCTCGCCGGACTCTCCGACAAGGGGTGGGACAGCCCGTCCCTGTGCTCGGGGTGGCGGATTCGTGAAGTCGTCGCTCACATCACCGCGCCGTTCCGCACGAACCTACCCCGGCTCGTGGCGGGACTGGCCGCGGCGCGGTTCTCCTTCGATCGGTACGCCGACCGGGCCGCCCGCAAGGACACCACCCGTATGTCCGATGCCGAACTCCTCGAATGTCTGCGCGCCAACATCACCAACGCGTGGCAGCCACCAGGCGGGGGGCCTGCCGGCGCACTGAGTCACGACACCATCCACGGCCTTGACATCACCGAGCCGCTGGGGCTGCCGTCGCCTCCGGTCGAGCGCGTGGCCCTCGTGCTGGCTACCGCGAACGACCGGAGCCTGTCCTACTTCGGGGTCGACCTCACGGGTATGCAGTTGCGTGGCACTGACGCCGACATACGCCTGGGCGAGGGTGAGCCCGTCGACATGCCAGTCAAGGACATCCTGCTGACCATCACCGGACGACGGCCGCTGCCGCGGCCCCGGACCGCCTCGCTGACGCGAGAGTGATCGGGTGAGCACCGTGCATGATCTACGCAGCCTGGCACTCAGTCTGCCGGACACGACGGAGGGAACTCACTTCAAACGGCCCACGATCCGGATCCAAGGCAAGAACGTGATCGGCGTCGAGGGAGAAACCCACGTCACCTTTGCCCTGCCGGCTGAGGCTGCCGAGGCAACCGCCTTGCAGGCCCCGGCGTCCATTGAGTTGATCGAGCGGAACGGCAAGCCGATCGGCGTCCGAGTCGAACTCGCCCGATGTAGTGCCACCTTTCTCGCAGAACTCGTCCGCATTTGCTGGTCACACGTCAAGGGAATGAACCCTCCGAGACCCTAACGGCGACTTAAGCCGGATGGATCGCACTAACCGCGCAAGATCCCCGGCCATAGCGTTCTGAACATGAACGCCATCGTGTCGACCACGTCAGCAAGCTCTACGGGACGTGCCCGCCGTGGACGACCTCTCACTCGCCATCGAGCCAGGCACCACCGTGGCCCTGCTCGGCCCGAACGGCGCGGGCAAGTCGACCTCCGTCAAGCTCCTGCTCGGCCTCCTCGCGCCCACGCGCGGCCGGATCACCCTGAACGGCCGCACTCCCGCCGAGGCGGTGCGGGCGGGCGAGCCGGGAGCCATGCTCCAGGACGGCGCGCTCATCCCCGAGCTGTCCGTCAAAGAGCTCGTCGACCTGGTACGACGCCTCTACCCGCGCCCGCTCGCCCTGGACGAGGTGCTCCGGCTCGCCGACCTGTCCGAACTCGCGGACCGCCGGGCCGGCAAGTTGTCGGGCGGGCAGGCGCAGCGCGTGAGGTTCGCTCTCGCGATCGCCGGAGCGCCCAGGATCCTGCTGCTCGACGAGCCCACCGTGGCCATGGACGTCGAGTCGAGGCTGCGCTTCTGGGCCGGCATGCACGACTACGCGGCCGGATGCAGGACCGTGCTGTTCGCCACCCACTACCTGGAGGACGCCGACGAGGACGCCGACCGGGCGGTCGACGTCGCCGGGGGCAGGCTCGCGGCCGACGGCACCCCCGCCGAGATCAAGGCGGCCGCCGGCGGCCGGAGCGTGCGCTTCTCGCTCCGCGACCAGCCGGCCGCCGGGCTCGGCCTGCTGCCGGGCGTCAGCGCCGTCGAGATCGCCGCGGGCGTCGCCACGCTGCACACCTCGGACGTGGACGCCACCCGCGCCGGGCTCTACCGGGGCACCACGCTCGACGTACGCGACGTGTGCCTGCCGGACGCCGGCCTCGAACCCGCCTTCCTCACCCTCACCAGGGAGTCCTGATGCCGCACTACGCCAAGACCGAGGCCCTGCGCCTGCTGCGCAACCGGCGCCACATCATCTTCGTCGTCGCCTTCCCCGTCATGCTCTACCTGATCAACGCCAACATGTACGGCCGGCAGATCGATCCGGGCGGTGTGACGTACAGCGTGGTGATCATGGTGTCGATGGCCGCGTACGGGGCGCTGTCCGCCGCCGTGATGAGCACGGCGGTGCCGTGGGCCGTGCGCAACTACCTGTCGTCGGCCATCCAGGAGACCGGTGCCCGCAACCGGATCGAGGCCGTGCGGCACGCCCGCGCCCGGGGCTGGCTCTAGTAGCGCAGCTCGGCCAGGACCGCGTAGTGGTCGGAGGCCGGCTCGGGGCCGTCGCCGACGATCCGGCAGCTCAGCGGGTGG
>NZ_SMKQ01000005.1 GCF_004348995.1 Nonomuraea terrae | reverse complement strand
GTCGTGAGCGGGAGGGGGCGGGACCGTCGGGGTCCAGGCCGCGAGCTTGTCCTTCTCGTGGACGAGGTTGCGGATGTCGCCTTCCGCGTACTCGAACTCCGGGGACCAGAAGAGGGCGTCGAACGGGCAGACCTCGATGCAGATCCCGCAGTACATGCACAGCGAGAAGTCGATGGCGAAGCGGTCGAGCACGTTCCGCTGCCTGGGACGGCCGCCTTCGGGGGCCGGGATCGTCTCCTTGTGGGAGTCGATGTAGATGCACCAGTCGGGGCATTCGCGGGCGCACAGCATGCACGAGGTGCAGTTCTCCTCGACCAGCGCGATGACGCCCCGGCTGCGCGGCGGCAGATCCGGTTTTACTTCGGGATATTGCTGCGTAACCGATTTGCGCAGCATGTGGCGCAGGGTGATGGACAGCCCCTTTGCCAGCCCGACTCCCGGTATACGCCCCACAAGAACATCATGGCGCACTTGACCGCCCAGGTGAATGCACCAGCGCCTTGTCCCCAGGTTTTCCACAGCTGTCCACAGGCCAGGGAGGAGTTATCCACAACCTGTGCGCATGCCCGATATGGGGTAGGCCATGGCGATAGTCTCTCCGCCATGCAGCACAGCCATCCTGTCCGTCCCAGTGGCACCGCGTGGGCCGCCGCAGTCGCGTGGGCCTGCCTGCCTCTGGTCACGTGCGGCTATGCGACCCCGTTCAGCATCGGGTTCGCGGCCTACTGGATGCGCAGCGTCTGGCATGCCCTCGCCGCGTCGATCTACCTGATCGCGATCGGCGCGTTCACGCTCGGGGCCCTCGTGTACGCCGACGCCGAGGCGCCCGAAGACCTGGCCATACTGTTCACGCTGGGGCTGCTCCTGAGCTGGTTCGGGGGTGTCGTCCACTCGGCGGTGCTGGTGCCCTTCATGGTGCGCGCGCGGCCGAGGCGGCCGGCGTACCAACCGGTCGAGCTGCGGCAGCGCACCACCGCGCCGTCCTACCAGCGGCGGCCGGGCGAGCCGCAGTGGATCGGCCACTACCGGGTGCTGCGGTCGCTCGGGCGGGGCGGGCAGGGCGCCGTCTACCTCGCCATGGCGCCCAACGGCGTGCGGGTCGCCGTCAAGGTGCTGCACGACCTGGTCGACGACACGGCGCGGGCCAGGTTCGCGCGGGAGGTGGAGTCCGCCCGGCGGGTGGCGACGTTTTCCACAGCCCGCGTGCTCGACGTCAACATCGGCGGCCCGCACGCGTACATCGTCAGCGAATACGTGGAGGGCCCGTCGCTGGAGCAGCTCGTACGCAAGCACGGCCCGCGCGACGAGGACAGCCTGACGCGGCTGGCGTTGTCCACGTCGGGGGCGCTGGCGGCCATCCACAAGGCCGGCATCGTGCATCGTGACTTCAAGCCGAGCAATGTGCTGATCGGCCCCGACGGGCCGCGCGTGATCGACTTCGGGATCGCGCGGGCGCTCGACCAGGTGACGGTGACGACCGGGAAGATGGTCGGCACCCCGCCCTACATGTCTCCCGAGCAGCTGACCGGGGAGGCGGTGGGGCCGGCCTCCGACGTGTTCAGCTGGGCGGTGACGATGATGTTCGCCGCGACGGGGCGGCCGGCGTTCGGGGAGGACACCGTGCCCGCGGTGTTCAATCGGGTGCTCAACTTCCACCCCGACCTGTCGCCGTTGCCGCCCGCCTTACGCGGCGTCGTGGGCGCGTGCCTGAGCAAGCGGGCCGCCGACCGGCCGTCGGCGTCGGACGTGATGCTGGCGATCGTCCGCTGAGCCGGGTCAGGTCAGCACCCTGACGACTCCGGTGAGGGCCAGCTGGACGAGGGCCAGCGGCACCAGCACGGCCCAGGCGAGCTTCTGCAGCTGGTCCTCGCGCAGCCGGGGGAACGTCACGCGTACCCAGATGACCAGGAACGCCAGCAGGAAGACCTTCACCAGCGTCCACAGCCAGCCGGGCAGCAGCGGGCCGTGCCAGCCGCCCAGGAACAACACGGTGGTGAGGAACGACAACACCACGATCCCGGCGTACTCGGCGAGCATGAACAGCGCGAAGCGCATGCCCGTGTACTCCGTCATCGGGCCCATGATGATCTCCGACTCGGCGATCGGCATGTCAAACGGCGGGCGGCGCAGCTCGGCCAGCCCCGCCAGGAAGAAGACGGCGCCGCCGATCGCCTGCCACGGCAGCCACCACCACTGCCACGCCTCGACGATCCCGGACAACGACAGGGTGCCCGCCGCCATGGCCACCGACGAGGCGGCCAGCACGAGCGGCAGCTCGTACGACATGAGCTGGGCGGCCGAACGCATGCCGCCGAGCACCGAATACTTGTTGGCCGACGCCCACCCGGCCATGATCGAGCCGAGCACGCCGACGCCCATGACGGCGAGGACGAAGAAGAGGCCGAGATCGAGGTCCACCGCCACGAAGTCGCGGTCGAACGGGATGACGATCAGGACGACGAGGTACGGAACGAGCGCCACGCCCGGCGCGATCATGAAGACGCGGCGGTCGGCCGCGGCCGGGATGACGTCCTCCTTCTGGGCGAACTTCACCCCGTCGGCGATGAGCTGCGCCCATCCGTGGAAGCCGCCGGCGTACATCGGGCCCAGCCGCGACTGCATGTGAGCCATGACCTTGTGCTCGGTCTGCCCCACGATCAGCGGCAGCACCAGGAAGACGAGGAGGATGACGGCGAAGCTCAGCAGCACGTCAAGCATCGGGCGGCCCCCAGTCGGCCGGGACTCCGGGCGGAAGGGTCCTGCGGCGGCTCGGCGCGCCGTGGCCCGACTCGCCGGGCTCCTTGGCGCCGGGCCAGGGCTTGGCCACGCGGGCGGCCAGGATGAAGTCTTTCCGCAGCGGGTGTCCTTCGAAGCCGTCCGGGAGCAGCAGGGGCACCAGGTGGGGGTGCCCATCGAAGATCACACCGAACATCTCGTACGTCTCGCGCTCGTGCCAGTTCGCGCCGCGGTAGACGGCGACGGCGCTCGGCAGGTGCGGGTCGTCGTGCGGCACGCGAGTGCGCAGGAGCAGCCGCCGGCCGGCCACCGGGTTGTAGACGTGCGCCACGACCTCGAACGACTCGGGCGGCTCGTCGACGCCGGTCAGCCAGTCGAAGAAGGCGTATCCGAGGTCGTCGCGGACGTACGTCAGCAGCTCGATCCAGTCGGCGGGGGCCACGTCGACCGTGGTGTCGCCGTACGACTCGGAGACGCGGGCGCGGTCGCCGAACCGCTCCGCGAGGCCGTTCACGCGCGCTCCGCGCCGTAGCGGTCGCCGAGGTTCTCGGCCGCGATCTTCTCCTGGAGTTTCGTGATGCCGTACAGGAGGGCCTCCGGACGGGGTGGGCAGCCGGGGACGTAGACGTCGACCGGGATGATCTGGTCGACGCCGTTGGTGACGCAGTAGGAGTCCCAGTAGGGGCCCCCGGTGTTGGAGCAGGCGCCGAACGAGATCACGTACTTGGGGTCGGGCATCTGCTCGTAGAGGCGCTTGACGGCCGGAGCCATCTTGTCGGTGACGGTGCCGGAGACGATCATGAGGTCGGCCTGCCGGGGGCCGTTCGCGAACGGGATCACGCCGAAGCGGATGAAGTCATGGCGGCTGGCCGAGGCCGCGATGAACTCGATGGCGCAGCAGGCCAGCCCGAAGTTGAACACCCACAGCGAATAGCGGCGGCCCCAGTTGAGCACGAAGCGCATCGGCTTGGGCGCCAGCTTGGAGACCGGGCCGACGGTGGGTGTCGGGAGATCCGTTGCTGCCATGTGACCATTCTTGCGCGGATCCCAGGTCAGGCAAAGGAATCTTCCCGGGACGGGGGTTACGACTACGGACATTTGGCCCTGCGGGGGCGGGCCGTCAGCGGTAGAGGGCCGATTGGGCGTCCTCTCTGATGGCTTCGGCCACGCGCGCGGCAGGCGAGGCCAGCTCCGTTCCGCTCGCACCGCCCGGCGCGCGGACGCGGCCCTCCTCGTACGGGAGCGCGGCCAGGCGGGACATCCGCAGGTACGTGGGCGGGTGCGTACGGTCCACCCGCAACTCCTCCAGGCGGGCGGCGCGGCGGAGGCGTTCGCGTTCGGACTCGGGCAGGCTCTCGACGTACGAGCGGATCGCCGTCCACAGGTCGTCGGTCCTGGTGGCGACCACGCTGGCGTCGAGGAAGTCGTGGACCGACTCCGCCCTCGTGATCAGCGCGTCCAGGAGCGAGATCGTGGCCGTCGTGCCCGCCGCCCTGGCCGCCAGCTCGTCGGCGCGGTACTCGGCCCGCTGCGCCGAGCGGTACAGCAGCAGCTCCATGAGGCCGAGGACGGCCAGGAAAGTCTCGGCGACCAGGCGGCTCACGCCGTCCCCCTCCTGCCAGTCGAACCTGGTCACGTCGCGCAGCACGCCGAGCGAGTGCAGGGCGCTGCCGACGACCAGCCCGTGCCGGCCGTCGCCGTTGCTGGAGTGGGCCATCTCGTGGGCGAGCAGCGCGACGCGTTCCTGCGGGGTGAGGACGAGCCACAACGGGTAGCCGATCTCGACCACGCGGCGCCGCCGCCGGCCGTACGTCATGAAGGAGGCGAGTTTGGTCTGTAATCGGGCGAAGCGCGTCTTCCCGGTCGAGGGGGCGCGGACGACGTTCCAGTCGCATGATGGGCACCAGCCGGCATACGGGGGCTCGCTCTTGAGCGGCTGGTCGCACTGGGGGCAGGCGGTCACAGCACGGCAAGATGCCAGAACGCGGGCGCACCCGGGTAACGACGCAGCGGTCAGCCCCAGGTGAGCGGGTCGAGATGGAGGTAGAAGCGCAGGCGGTCACGATCAAGGGTGACGCCGTACCTCTCGCCGAACGCCCGGTCCGCGGAACGCGCCCGCTGCTCGTCCTCCCAGGTCTCCCGTGCGTTGGCGACCAGCAGGGCCAGGTCGGCGTACCGGTCGGCCGACCCGAGGCGGCCCAGGTCGACGAAGCCTGACACGTCGAAGGTCCGCGGATCGAGGATGATGTTGGGCAGGCACAGGTCCCCATGGCAGACGACCAGGTCGAGGGCCTCTTGGCCGCGTCGCCGAGCGACCTGCGGGACGAGCCGGGCCAGCAGTTCCGAGGCCGGCGTGTGCTGCTGATCGACGGGGAGGAACGCCGGGTTCACCGCGCCACGGGCCACGACGTCGTGCGCCACGGCGACCATGGTGTCCACGTCCCGGCGGAACGGGCAATCTTCCACAGGCAGCTCGTGCAGCCGCCGGACCGCGTCCGCGATGTGTGGCCAGGCGATCCGCAGGTCCGCGGCGGACACCTGGTCGGCGGGCACGCCGCAGACGGCGCTGGTCACCAGGCAGGCGCCCGCGTCACCGGAGTGCCAGTCGAGCACCCGAGGCCCCGGCACACCGTGCTCCGCCAGCCAGGCGACCCGGTCGCGCTCGTCCTCCAGATCGGCAACCCCGGAAGCCGGCACACACTTGGCATAGGCGTCCGAGCCGCGGAAGACGGCGGCTCCGGACTCGCCCGTTGTGACGGGCGACCAGTCGCCGCTAGGTCCAGCTGAGGACACGTTTGCGCCAGGCGTAGATGATGCCGAGGGCGATGAAGCCGAGGAAGACGAACATCTCGACCAGGGTGGTCATCCCGTAGCCGGGGGCGTCGAACACGGTGGCCCACGGGAAGAGGAAGACGGCGTCGACGGCGAAGACGACGTACAGGTAAGTGAAGACGTAGTAGCGCACCTGCGACTGGGCCCACCCCTCGCCCACGGGATCGACCCCGCACTCGTACGTCGTCAGCTTCTCGGGCGTGGGCCGGGACGGGCGCAGGAGGCGGTTGGCCAGCAGGGCCCCGGCCACGATGGCGACGCCCAGCGCGAGCAGCGCGGCGACGAGCGCGTACGACCCGAAGTAGCCGTCCATGAGGCGATCGTAACTCCGACACGGCCTCGTACCCAGCCCGGTCAAAGGCTCGGGTCCCATCCTCCAAAACAGAGGTAAATAGGAACATCAGCCCCATACTCTGACATGCATGCATAAAGCGCGATTCTTCTCCGGAATCGCTCTGCTGGCGCTCTCGGCCTCCGGCTGCGGCCTGGCCGCCGCCTCACCAGGCAAGCACGTCATGGTCCCGGCAGAGCCGACGATGATCGACTTCGTCGATCCCGCGACCGTCGCCGGCCTGTCCGTCGGAACGCTGACCGAGGGCGACTCCCCCGGCAACCGCTACGCGCACGTCAACTATCCCGTCATCGCCGCCGCCCCGGCGCTCAACAAGGCCCTGCGCGTCCAGGCCGAGCGGCAGCTGGCGAACTTCAACCAGCGTACCGAGGGCCGGGCCACCTACCCCCGGGTCGAGCTGAACGTCGACTGGCAGCTCCCCACCGTCTCCTCCCAGGCCATCGGGGTACGGCTGCGCACCGGCGAGTACGTGGGCGCCGACTGGGGCAACTCCATGCGGACGTTCTGGTTCGACCCGCGCACCGGCGAGACCGTCGGCTCCACCGGCCTGCTCGCCGGTGAACGCGCGCTCGAAAAGCTCACGGCCGTGGTCAGGGAGCAGCTGGACGAGCGCGGCTCCCAGGTCGAGCAGGAGAGCGTGACGGCGAACGACGACGTGTTCGACTCGATGGCCTTCAACCGCTCCGGCGACCTCGTCGTCGAGTTCGACGACTGCCAGATCGGGCCCTGCTCACTCGGCCGCCTGGCCGTGGCGGTGCCGCGGGATCAGGCCGCACCGCTGCTGTCGGACCTCGGGCGCCGGGCCCAGACGGCCGTACGGGAGGCCGCTCAGAGGGTCACGCCGTACGAGACGCCGCGGATGGTCCCCCCCGCCGACCCCGACGCCGTCAGCAGCCGGGCCGGCAGCGTGGACTGCTCGGTCGCCAAGTGCGTGGCGCTGACGTTCGAGGACGGGCCTGGCATGTACACCGGCAGGCTGCTCGACGTCCTGGACAGGCAGAAGGCGCGGGCCACGTTCTTCGTGCTGGGCGCGAACGCCGTCGCGCAGCCCGCGCTCCTGCATCGCATGAGCGAGGAGGGCCATCTCGTCGGCGGCCACAGCTGGTCGCACAGGGACCTGTCGAAGCAGACCAGCAGCAAGATCGCCGAATCGCTCCGGCTCAACGACGCCGCGGTGTCGGCGGCCTTGGGGCAGACCCCGCGGCTGCTGCGCCCGCCGTACGGGAGCGTGAGCCCGGCGCTGGTCTCCGTCGCGACCCGGATGGGGCTGTCCCTGGTCACCGGAGACGTGGACACGAAGGACGAAAGCGGGGGCGATCCGGGCGACATAGCGGACCGAGCCGTGCGTGGAGCCCATCCAGGTGCGATCATTCTCATGCACGACATCCATCGGGAATCCGTAGACGCGGTTCCGGACATCCTCAAACGGCTGCGCGGGAAGGGTTACACCTTCGTGACCGTTCCAGAGTTGTACGGCGTTACAGGGATGCAAGCCGGCCGCCTGTACCGGTCAGGGAGCGAGCTTCCGGTAAGCAACCCCTGACGTAACACACGTGTGGGGGGGACGTATAGTTGGCGCTCGTGACCCGAACCGTCCTGTTCGCCCGCCTGCATGTCGACCTCTGCAGGCTTGCGTCTGGGCTGTGTCGTCGTTCTCCCGCCTCAGCCTGACTGACTCCGACCGCGTTTACCCGCCGAGCGCGGCATGCAAACGCGTGACCTTCCGAGGATCTAGCATGGACAAAGAGAACGCGCCTACGGCAACCGCGCAGTGGCGCGTCGAGGAGGTCTGATCTGTGACAAAGCAGGTCCAGCAACTCGACCGCGTGATCATCAGGTTCGCCGGTGACTCCGGCGACGGCATGCAGCTCACCGGCGACCGCTTCACGGCGGGCACGGCGGAGTTCGGCAACGACCTGTCGACGTTGCCCAACTTTCCCGCCGAGATCCGCGCCCCCGCAGGCACCCTTCCCGGCGTGTCGAGCTTCCAGCTCCACTTCGCCGACCACGACATCCTCACCCCCGGCGACGCGCCGAACGTGCTCGTAGCCATGAACCCGGCGGCGCTCAAGGCCAACCTGCCCGACCTGCCGCGGGGCGCCGACATCATCGCGAACATCGACGAGTTCACCAAGCGCAACCTGCAGAAGGTCGGCTACGCGACCAACCCGCTGGAGGACGACTCGCTGCGCGAGTGGCGGGTGCACGCGGTGGCCCTGACCTCCCTCACCGTCAAGGCCCTTGAGGACTTCGACCTGTCCAAGAAGGACGCCGAACGGTCGAAGAACATGTTCGCCCTCGGCCTGCTGTCGTGGCTCTACCACCGGCCGACCGAGCACACCATCAAGTTCCTCGAGCAGAAGTTCGCCAAGAAGCCCGACATCGCCAAGGCCAACATCGCGGCCTTCCAGGCGGGCTGGAACTACGGCGAGACCACCGAGTCCTTCTCGGTCTCGTACGAGGTCAAGCCGGCCCGGCTGGCGCCGGGCGTCTACCGCAACATC
Organism: Nonomuraea terrae; assembly: GCF_004348995.1. Lineage (GTDB taxonomy): Bacteria > Actinomycetota > Actinomycetes > Streptosporangiales > Streptosporangiaceae > Nonomuraea > Nonomuraea terrae. Next base: position 120,463 of record NZ_SMKQ01000005.1, on the reverse strand, counting down.
TCCGGCAACCAGGCCCTCGCCTACGGCCTGATCGCGGCCGGCGTGCAGGCGAAGCTGCCGCTGTTCCTGGGCTCGTACCCGATCACCCCGGCCAGCGACATCCTGCACGAGCTGTCGCGGCACAAGCAGTTCGGCGTGCGCACCTTCCAGGCGGAGGACGAGATCGCGGGCGTCGGCGCGGCGCTCGGGGCCGCGTTCGGCGGGGCGCTGGGCGTCACCACCACGTCGGGGCCCGGCGTGGCGCTGAAGGCGGAGACGGTCGGCCTCGCGGTCACCACCGAGCTGCCGCTGATCATCGTGGACGTGCAGCGGGCCGGGCCGAGCACCGGCATGCCGACCAAGACCGAGCAGACCGACCTGCTGATGGCCATGTTCGGCCGCAACGGCGAGTCGCCGGTGCCGATCGTGGCGCCGATGTCGCCGAGCGACTGCTTCGACGCGGCCATCGAGGCCGCCCGCATCGCGGTCAAGTACCGCACGCCGGTCATGCTGCTGTCCGACGGCTACCTCGCCAACGGCTCCGAGCCGTGGCGGCTGCCCGAGGTCTCCGAACTGCCCGACATCTCACAGGAGTTCACCACCGAGCCGAACGGCGAGGACGGCGCGTTCCTGCCGTACAAGCGTGACAGCGAGACCCTCGCCCGCCCGTGGGCCATCCCCGGCACCGCGGGGCTCGAACACCGCATCGGCGGCATCGAGAAGGCCGACGGCACGGGCAACATCTCCTACGACCCGAACAACCACGACCTGATGGTCCGCACGCGTGCCGCCAAGATCGCCGGCATCGACGTGCCCGCGCTGGAGGTCGACGACCCCGACGGCGACGCGAAGGTGCTGGTGATCGGCTGGGGCTCGACGTACGGCCCGATCGCCGCGGCCGTGCGGCGCATCAGGAACGGCGGCGGCAAGGTCGCCCAGGCCCACCTGCGCCACCTCAACCCGCTGCCCGCCAACACCGGCGACGTGCTCAAGCGCTACGACAAGGTGCTGCTGCCCGAGATCAACCTCGGCCAGCTCGCCCTGCTGCTGCGGGCGCGGTACCTCGTCGACGTGATCAGCTACAACCGTGTGCGCGGGCTCCCGTTCAAGGCCGAGGAGCTGGCCGGAGTCATCCAGGACGTGATCGACAGTGACCAGTGAACCATTGTTCGCCTCCGGCAAAACTTCCGTCAACGGGAAGGGCCTCGCGCTCATCCCCAAGACCGACGTCAAGCAGGGCCTGAAGGACTTCAAGTCCGACCAGGAGGTGCGCTGGTGCCCGGGTTGCGGTGACTACGCGATCCTGGCCGCGGTGCAGAGCTTCCTGCCGGAGCTGGGCCTCAGGCGCGAGAACATCGTGTTCGTGTCGGGCATCGGCTGCTCGTCGCGGTTCCCGTACTACCTCAACACGTACGGCATGCACTCCATCCACGGGCGGGCGCCGGCGATCGCCACCGGGCTCGCGGCCTCGCGGCCGGACCTGAGTGTGTGGGTGATCACGGGTGACGGCGACGCGCTGTCGATCGGCGGCAACCACCTGATCCACGCGCTGCGCCGCAACGTCAACCTGAACATCCTGCTGTTCAACAACAGGATCTACGGCCTGACGAAGGGCCAGTACTCCCCCACCTCCGAGATCGGCAAGATCACCAAGTCCACGCCGATGGGGTCGCTGGACAAGCCGTTCAACCCGATCTCGCTGGCGATCGGCGCCGAGGCGTCGTTCGTGGCCCGCACCCTCGACTCCGATCGCAAGCACCTGCAGTCGGTGCTGCGCGAGGCGACCGCCCACCGCGGCACGTCGCTGGTCGAGATCTACCAGAACTGCAACATCTTCAACGACAACGCCTTCGAGCAGCTGAAGGACCCCGACGTCCGCGACGACATCACGCTGCGGCTGGAGCACGGCCAGCCGATCGTGAGCGCCACCAAGGCGGTGGTCCGCGCGGCCAACGGCGGCATCGAGGTCGCGGCCCGCGACAGCGTGAGCGCCGACCAGATCCTCGTGCACGACGCCCACAACCCCGACCCGTCGGTGGCGTTCGCGCTCAGCAGGCTGGACGAGCCGGCGTTCGAGCACGTGCCGATCGGCATCTTCCGCAGCGTCGACCGGCCGTCGTACGACACGCTCATGGCCGAGCAGCTGGACGACGCCGTGGCCCAGCAGGGGCCCGGTGACCTCAGCGAGCTGCTGATGGGCGGCGACACCTGGCGCATCGGCTAGACGTACGCCACGTGAGGGGCCTGCTCCGGTGGAGCGGGCCCCTTTCGCGTGTCAGCGCTCCCACCAGTCGCGGTGCTCGGCGTACCAGCGGACGGTGTCCGCCAGCCCCCGCTCGAACGGGATCTTCGGCCCGTATCCGAGGGCCCGCAGCTTGGAGTCGTCCAGCGAGTACCTGCGGTCGTGGCCCTTGCGGTCCTCGACGTGCTCGACCAGGTCCCAGTCCCGGCCGCAGGCGGCCAGCAGGCGGGCGGTGAGGTCCCGGTTGGTCAGCTCGGTGGTGCCTCCGATGTGGTAGACCTCGCCGGGCTCGCCTTTCTCGGCGACCAGACGGATGCCGGCGCAGTGGTCCTCGACGTGGACCCAGTCGCGCACGTTTCCGCCGTCGCCGTACAGCGGCACCTTCCGGCCGCGCAGCAGGTTCGTGACGAACAGCGGGATGATCTTCTCCGGGTACTGCCGGGGGCCGTAGTTGTTGCCGCACCGGGTGATCGAGACGTCCAGCCCGTACGTGGTGGCGTACGCGCGGGCGACGAGGTCGCCGGACGCCTTCGAGGCCGCGTACGGCGAACGCGGGAGCACCGGCGCGCACTCGTCCCACGAGCCGACGTCGATCGAGCCGTACACCTCGTCGGTCGAGACCTGCACCACCTTCGGCACGCCGGCGTCCAGGCACGCCTGCAGCAGGGTCTGGGTGCCGAGCGCGTTGGTGCGCATGAACGCCGCCGCCTCCGCGATCGAGCGGTCGACGTGGGACTCGGCGGCGAAGTTGACCACGACGTCGTGCCCGGGGACGACCTCGGCCAGCAGCCCCGCGTCGCAGATGTCGCCGTGCACGAAGTCGTGCGGCACCCCGTCGAGGTTGGCCCGGTTGCCCGCGTACGTGAGCTTGTCGAGGACGGTGACGTGCGCGCCGCCCAGGCCGCGGACGAAGTGGGAGCCGATGAATCCCGCGCCCCCGGTAACCAGGATCCGTTTCATGAGCTGATCTGCACCTTGCTGTGATCGCCCAGCACGAGTCGGTGGGCTCTGGGCGTGCGGGGAGCGGAGGGGAGCTCGACGTCGTGGCCGATCAGCGACGGCGCGATGCGGCCGACGCCGGCGATGGACTCCCTGGGAGGGACGATCGAGTCCTCGATCTCGCTGCCGGTGATCCGGCAGGCGGCGCCGATGACGGGTCGATGCCCCGGCTCCGGACGTTCCACATCAAGCACCATGGTCAGAAATTTCACCACACAGGGGTCTCTGCCGCTTTGCTGCCCCTGGCGCTCTCCGGCCGGTCAGTCATACTCGAGGTCCGGCAGCGCGGACGGCGGGTCGGGGCTGCGCCAGACGACCACGACGCCGTCGTGCACCGAATCGGCGGCCACGTTCAGCCGTTCCAGGTCGAAATCCGGCAGGTAGCGCAACCTTGCGAGGAATGTCGCGTCCGTGGCCGAACGCGGCACGACGCAGCCTTCGCCGTCGCGGTCGAGAAGGATGTAGTGGACGTCTGCCCCGGCTTCGGTGACGACACGGACCTCCACCACGTCCTCCCAGGCGAGAGCCTCGACGCTGCCGTCCGCGTAGTGACGGGTGACGCCCTCTTCCGTGACGTACACGTAGGAGTCCGGCATCGGATTGCCGTGCATGGCCGCGATTCTTGCGACTTCCGGGGCGGTACCGCAAGGGTTACCGCTCAATGGTGCTCAGGCCCGCCCCAACCGTCTCATCCGTCGCGTTGTTCGCCCCAGGAATGGCTCAGGTGTTCGGCCACGGCCGCCCGCGCCGCGTCGCGCGGGCCGTTCGCGATCGCGTCGAGCAGCTCGCGGTGTTCGCGGACGAGGACGTCGCGGTCGCCGTAGACCTCGCGCAGCCGTACGAGGCCGAGCCTGGTCTCGGCGGCCAGCACGCCGTAGAGGCGCTCCAGGCGGGGGCTGCCGACCGCCTGGACCAGCGCCTCGTGCAGCGCCATGTGCTCGGCCACGGTCTCCGACCACGGCGCGTCGACCGGCAGGGCGGCCATGCGCCGCAGCGCGGCCTCGGCCTGCGGCACGTCGTGCCCGGCCATGGCCTGCGCCATGAGGTCTTCGAGGGGGCGGCGGACGTACATGAGATCGTCGAGGTCCGCGAGCGTCACCTCGGGGACGTACGCGCTGCGGTTGCGCTCGCGCCTGAGCAGCCCTTCGTGCACCAGCGTGGCGAGCGCCTCCCTGACGGTCGGCCTGGCCACGCCGTAGGAGGCGGCGATCTCCTGCTCGGGCAGCGCGGTGCCGGGCGCGATCTCCCCGGACAGCACCCTGCTGCGCAGGGCGTCGGCCAGCGCGCCGACGGTGGAGACAGGTCTGAGGGGCAACGTCACGCCCGTGACTCTAGCTCCCTTTCCGGCACGGCTTTCCCTTCCTGCTTTTCCGGTACGGCGACCGCGACGAGAGCCAGGGCGAGCAGGACGAGACCGGCGAGCGACATCGGGGCCAGCCGCTCGCCGAGCACGACCAGGCCGAGCAGCGCGGCGACGGCCGGCTCGGCCAGGGCGAGCGTGGCGGCCGTGGCCACGGGGGTGGTGCGCAGGCCGAGACCGTACAGGAGGTAGGACAGCGCCGTGGTGCCGAGGCCCAGGTAGAGGACGGCAAGCAGCGCGCGCGGCTCCGTCAGCCAGGCGGCGCCGTGCAGCGCCAGGACCGGCAGCATGATCAGCGCGGCGCCGCCGAACATCACGCCCATCACGGCGTTCGACTCTGCTCCCCGGCCGATCGCGCCGGCCGCCATGACGGCGTAGAAGGCGTAGAGCAGCCCGCCCAGCAGGGCGAACAGCGTCCCGGACACCACCTGCGCGCCGGTCTGCGTCCCGCCGCCGACGATGAGCGCCGCGCAGCCGCAGACGGCCGCCGTGGTGGCCAGGGCCCACCGCCCGCTCGGTCGCCGGCCGTGCAGGACCCAGGAGAGCAACCCCGTGAACACCGGTCCGCTGCCGATGGCGACGACGGTGCCGACGGCGACCCCCGTACGGCTGACGGCGGCGAAGAAGCAGAGCTGGTAGGCCGCGACGGCGACCGCGCCCAGCAGCAGGCCCGGTGTGATCACCTTCGTGGACCGCCGCGCGGCGGTCCACGCCACGACGGCGAGCGCCGCTCCGCCGATGACCAGCCGGGCGGCGGCCAGGGCGACGGAGTCGGCGGAGACGAGCAGGCCGGCGGTTCCCGCCGTACCCCAGAGCACGGCGGCGCCGACCACGGCGAGCGGTCCCTTGTTCATGCCATCCATTGTCTGACAACCAGACACCAAGAGTCCAATTGACTGTGTGGCTGTCAGACAATCTCCTCCAGCAGCCGGTCGAGCACCTGCCCGGCCGGCGCCGTCACCTCCGCCACGTAGTCGTCCAGCACGGCCACGCCGTCGCGGATGTCCTTCACGGTCCTGCGCGGCAGCTCCAGCAGGGTCTCGTCCTCGGCGGTGATGCCGCCCTCGACGTGGAAGGCGTCGCCCGCCGCCACGATCGAGACCTCGAAGCGCACCTCACGACCGTCGGGCAGGATGAACGCGGCCCCTACGCGGGCGCCTCCGGACGGGAGGAAATACGAAAAGTGCTCGCTTCTCACGAAGGGATGACGTAACTCCGCGAGAATCTCCGACGCCCGGCTCAGGGCTTCCAGCAACCCGACCGCGGCCAGACTCTCGCCGTCCACCCGAAAAGGGTAATTCAGCGGCCTACTGCCTGACCACCCGCTCGGCCGGTCAGTCGGTGGCGAGACGGGCGTGGCGTTCGACGTCGTAGCGCACGCCTCCGTAGCAGAGTTTGCCGCGCTCGATGCCCTCGGACCGGAACCCGGCCAGCGTAGCCACCCGGCACGACGCCGGATTGTTCGTACGGTGCGCCAGCTCCAGCCGGAAGAGCCCACGCTCGTCGAACGCCCACCGCGCCAGCCGCCGGGTCGCCGCCACGGCGATCCCGCGCCCGCGGGCCTCGGGCACCACCCAGTAGGACACCCATCCGGTGCCGTGACCGTCGATCTTGGTCACCGCCACGTTGCCCACGACCTGGTCGTCGGCCGTCACGGCGAAGGCGTGGCCGGCTCCGTGCCAGGAGGCGATCCAGCCCACGGCGTCCTGCGGCGTGACGACCGGCCACGGCGCCTGGTCGCGCAGGTCGGGCGACTGGAAGGCCCGTAAGACGGCAGGCGCGTCGTCCTCACGCCACTCACGCAACCCGATGTGCACAATGTCGGAGATTACCCTGATTGCACCTTCTGACCGATCGGGTGGGTGGCCTCGAACTCCTCCACGAGCTGCTGCGGCGCGGTCAAGGACCACGCCTCGACCATCAGCTCGAACAACTCGTCAGCGTCGATCTTGTCGAGATGGACCACGACCCACCCGAACCGCCCCGCGGTGAACTGCACCTCGAACACCTCGGGCCGCTCGGACACCAGCGCGATCTGCTCCTCGATCGTGGCCTTGAGCCCGACGGTCTCAGTCGCCTCCCACAAGTAGCCGAACCCCTTGTCGTGCACCTTCAGGCCGACCCACTCGCCGCCCTGACCCATCCGCACCTCGGGCAACTCGTCCAGCAGCCCGAGGAACTCATCCACGCTCACACCCATGCCCGCCTGTGTACCAGACGCGGCAGACACTTCTCATTCGTACCAGCGGACCTCGATGACGTTGCCGTCGGGATCCGGAAAGTAAATGGTCTCGGGCGCGATCCCGCGGGCCCCGAAAGAATTCGTCGAGTCGCCGGTGACCTCGACGTCGTGCTGTTTCAACCTGCCCTTCAGCGCGTCGAACTCCTCCTTGCTCACCGCCAGGCAGAAATGGTTCACCGGATGCCCGGCGCTGCCCTTCACTCCCGTGCCCTCGTCCACTCCCCGCATCGCCTCGAAGGCCATCAGATCGATGATGGTCTCGGGCGAGATCCGTACGCTCGGGAAAGGCGCCTTCCCGTCGCGAAACTCGTCGGCTCTCACCCCGGGCAGGCCGATGACCTGCTCGTAGAAGTGCAAGGAAGCGAGCGGGTCGGAGACCCAGCAGACGAGATGGTCAAGACGTACGTCCATGAAACACCTCCGCTCCCTTCCAATATCTATTGCACCAATCCCGATGTCCACCTGGGACGGCGGCCATCCGCGAATGTCCGCCTCCCTGAAACGACCGGTTCACGCCGGGTTCGCAGGCCCGGTTTTGCGTCACAATGGCGACATGATCAACGTCGGGCCGGAGCAAATGCCGACCGCCGTGAAAACGGCGAGATTCCTCATGACGCTCCAAGTCGCGTTCGGCCTCGTCGGCCTGGCCTTCATGGTCGGAGCCTTCGCCGCGACGTCCGACCGGCCGCTCCTTCTCCTGGGCGTCTACGCCGCCGCTGCCCCAGGCCTCATCGGCTGGTTCCTGCACCGCTGGAACGGCCGTACCAGGAGGCTCCGGTGGGCGATCGTGACGACCGAGTCCGTCTTCATCGTGATCTCCGTCTGCTGCAGGCCATCGACGGCGACCTGACCTGGCCCCGGCTGATCGGGCCCAACACGCTCTTCCCGGTGATCGTGATCGTCTGCCTGCTCCTGCCGGCGGCCGGCCGCTGGTTTCGAGGCGGCGAGTGATCAGGCGCGGCCCGGCGAGCGCGATGTCGAGGCCGCCCGCCTGGAACACCCTCCAACGCCTGAAGCTCATCAGCCCGAACGACCGCAGTCGACGTCCAGCTCGGCCGTGTCCGACAGCGCCTCGGCGAGCTCCAGGTGAAGGCTCGCAGTTCGTCCGCGGACAGATGGCGGACCCACGGGAAGAACCTCGGGCATGGCGATGACCATAGTTCCGCCACGGTCACAGGTCGATGGTGAAGGAGGTGCCTTCGTCGTGGACCTGGGTGCCCATCGCCGCGCAGGCGGTGGTGAGGCGGTCGCGGATCCAGCGGCGGTCGAAGGGGTCGGCGAGGCGGGTGAAGGTGTAGTCCAGCTTGAGGGGGAAGGCCGTCAGGCGGACCGGGCCGCGTACGTCGAGGGTGACCAGCCACAGCAGGCCGAGGTCGTTGCGCAGGTACGGGTCCACGGCGTAGTCGTCGATGAAGTCGCCCAGGTCGTACAGGATCGGTGGCGCCACACCGTGGAAGACGTGCGCCGAGTGCCCGGCCACCAGGTCGGCGCCCGCCGCCAGCAGCGCGGAGGCCGCGGCCCGCACCGCGGAGCGGGGCTCGGCGACCATGTTGGGCCCCCAGTGCGGCGTCACCAGCACCACGTCCGTCTGTGGGCGCAGCCCGGCGAGCGTCGCCTGCAGCCACGGCGGCAGCCCGCGCCCGGCCGGCCGCGCGTACGCGATGCCGGGGCGTTCGGCGCCGGCCGCGAAGTCGGCGGGATGGTCGCTGAAGCCGACGACCCCGAGTCGCAGCCCGCCGGCGGTCAGCACGGCCGGACGGCGGGCGGCAGCGTCGCACGCCCCCGCGCCCACGTACCGGATCCCCGCGCGGGACAGGTGGGCGAACGTGTCGGCCAGCGCGTCGTAGCCGTAGTCGAGGGCGTGGTTGTTGGCCAGCGTGACGCAGCCGACGCCCAGCTCCGCCAGCAGGTCGGCGGCCTGCGGCGGGGCGCGGAAGAAGAACGGTTTGCCGGGCGCCGGCCAGGGCTTCCCGCGATCGGAGACGCAGCACTCGAGGTTGAGCAGGAACAGGTCGGCCCCGGCCACCAGGGCGCGTACGTCACCGGAGAAGAACCGCCGCACGTCAGGGGCGTCGTCGATCCGCTCGGCCACTCCGCGCCCGAGCATCGTGTCTCCGGCCAGCGCCACCGTGACGGCCACACCTCCAGCTAATCACCTGGCCCGGCGCGGAGGCCGGGCGGGATGCGGCGCGGAGCGAGTGGCGGACGGGGCCCGCGCCTCACCCGTCAGGGCAGGCGGGCGGTGAGGGTCAGCACCCGCGTCACCTGGAGGGTGTTGAAGTTGTCGTCACTGATGAGGTGGAGCCGGGCGCGGTGCCGGCCGTCGGACACGTCCACCTGCAGCCCTTCGTAGTTGTCCATGAGGGGGTTGGTCTGCGGCTCGGGGCTGGTGGCGCCCAGCGACGGGCAGTGCACCAGGTCGGAGACGAGCTCCTTGCGTACGACGGCACGCGACGGCGCGGCGGACAGGTCGCGCACCGCGCTCACGTCGGAGGCCCGGTCCGCGCCGTGCACGGCGTACAGCCGGACGGAGTTGCCCATGGCCGCGTCGTAGGCCGCCTCCATGACGAGGAGCCGTCCGTCACCGTAGGCGGCGACCTCGGCGATGCGGTTGCCGGGGTCGACGCGGTAGCCGATCTGGCGGGTGAGCGCGTAGCCGCCGCCGTGGTGCTCGGCCCGGTAGACCAGCAGGCGCCGCCAGACGGCTTCGCCGGTGGCCGGCTTGTCGCCGCTCAGCGTGCCCTCCATCGCGGCGAACACGTGCCGGCCGTCCGGGGAGACGCTCAGCCCCTCCAGCCCGGCGTTGTCGGCGCCCTCGCCGTTCGGCGCGATCCGGAAGCGTGCCGGGACCTCCAGCGAGCCGCGCTGCCTGCCCGTACGGTCGAAGACCATGATCGACGGCTCGGTCTCCGAGCTGACCAGGTAGTCGCCGTCCGGCAGCACGGCCACGCCCTCGCCGTCGAAGTTGCCGACGTCGTAGGCGGTGCCGTCCTGCTTGGTCAGCGCGAGCGTACGGGTGATCTCCGGCTTGGCGGGGTCGTGGAAGAAGAACAGGCGGGCGGCGTCGGTGCCGCTGCGGTCCTCCACGCTCACGTACTCCCGGGTGCGCCGGTCGTAGGCGAGCGCCGACAGGCCGCCGACCTTGGTCGTGCCGGCCGTGGTCTTGTCGAGCGCGTCACTGAAGCCGATGGCGGTGGCCGCGGGCGGGCACGCGGCCTCGCGGGGTTCTCCCGCGGTCGCGGCGTGCGCGGTGCTCCCCGCGCCGGTGGCGCTCAAGGCACCGGCGACCGCCACGACGGCCAGACGGCGAACGACGCTTTTGATCATTGAACATCCCCCTGAGAACGAAATCCGCGCAGGCCCCCCGCCCACACGGCAGGTCGATCAAACCACAGCGGGATTTGTCGTGTTATGACACCCCCGGCGAACTCGCCCGGGCTCCCGCCGTGATACGTGAGCACGATCCACCGGAAGGAACGCAGGCCCCTGACGACGGGCTTTCCCCGCACCGCCGCGACGCCAGATGTTCCCGCGAGCGTGACGTCTCCGCCGGTAAAGGATCATCCGGCGGTTCATCCCGGCCGATGGACCACACACGAAGATCCGTGAAGGTCAAGCTCGGCGGCCAGGACCTGCGCGCCCTGACCCTGCTCGTGGACGGCGCACCGGTGCGGACGGTCTCCCGCCCTGCCACCGGGATGCTCACCCTCGCCCTCGGCGCGGACGTACTGGCAGCCCTGCCGCAGGGCCCTCACGCCCTCACCGCCACCCTGGCCGCCGCCACGGGCGAGTCCACCACGGTGACCACCACCGTCACCCGCTGACATCCGTCAGGTGATCTCGTACGAGGCGTAGCGCTTGCGGGCCGAGCCCAGCCCCGACCAGATCATCGGAATTCCCAGCACGATCAGAACGACCAACGGCACGGCCCAGTCGCCGGTCCACTGATGGACGGCGCCCACGGCGGAGGGGCCGACAGAGCCAAGGATGTACCCGGCACACTGCGACATGCTGGACAGCTGCGCCGTGTGCCGGGCATCCGGGGCGCGCAGCACGAAGAACAGCACCGACAGGCTGAGCATCGCCCCCTGCCCGAGACCGAGCAACGCCATCCACAGGTACGTCGCGGTCGCCGGAGCCGCCAGGACACCGGCGAACCCGGCCATGGTCAGCAGGACGCTCAGCACCACGAGCACTCCGGACGGCACGTTCCGCCCGGTCAGGATCGGCGTGAAGAACGCCCCGGCGATGGCCACCAGACTCATGAACGAGAGCATCCAGCCGGCCGTTCCGCTCGGCATGCCGGCGTCGGTCAGCATGGTGGGCAGCCAGGCGGACGAGGCGTAGAAGATCAGCGTCGTCCCGGTGAAGAAGACGGCGACCGCCCAGGCCACCGGGTGTTTCCACAACCCCCGTACCGGCCGGTTGTCCGCCGGCCTCGCCGGCGCACCCGCGGCGCCGGTACGGCGCGGCACCTGGGGCAGCCACACGAGCACGCCCAGCACGCCCAGCAGCCCCCAGAACCCCAGCGCGGTTCGCCAGCCGAGGTCGGCGGCGTGCTGGACGGGCACCGTCACCCCGGCGGCGAGCGCAGCCCCGCCGAACATCGACATCGAGTAGACCCCGGACATGAGCGCGGCCCGTGACGGGAACTCCCGCTTGATGACGCTGGGCAGCAGCACGTTCGCCACGGCGAGGGCCAGGCCGATGACGACGCTGCCGAGCAGCAGGGCGGTCATCGAGGGCAGCAACCGCACCGCCGTGCCGGCCACGAGCACCACCATCGCGAGCAGCAGGGCGACGTTCGCGCCCAGCCGGTTGCCGATCCGCGGCGCGAAAGGGGAGAGCACGCCGAAGCACACCACCGGCAGCGTCGTCAGCAGCCCCGCCGTCGTGGCCGACATGCCGGTGTCGGCCCGGATGGCGCCGAGCAGAGGGGAGACCGCCACCAGGGCCGGACGGAGATTCACCGCCAGCAGGATCACGCTCACGGCGATCAACACGTTCGACTCGCGCCTGTGCCGCGCCGCGCGGGTTTCCGGTGGCGCCGGCGCCCGAGGGGGCGACTCGCTGCGATCCAGCGGCTCTTCGTTGACTGACTGCTGCACAGGACTTCCTCGGGGGTTCGGGGTGAGTGGCGCCGCCGCCCGGACGGCTGCTGGGGACACGGGACGTCACATGCGGCGATGGGAGCTCACGGCGGCCGGCAGCTCGCCGAGGGTCGGCGCGATGGAGGCGTCGACCGCGAGCGGGTCGCGCGCTTCGAGGTCGCTCATCGCCCGGCCCTCGGGCAGTTGCGGGACGATGGCCGCCTCGAGGGCCTCGATGCCCGCCACGATCTCGGCCACCACCTCGTCGAGGGGACGGCGGCCGAGACCCGGCGCCGGGCGGGCGGAGGCCATCATGGGCGTGTCGACCGGGCCCGGGTAGACGGTGACGACGTGGACGCCGCTGCCGCTCAGCTCGCGGCGCATCGCGTCGTCGAACCGGGCCACGCCCGCTTTGACGGCCCCGTACGCGACGTAATAGGGCAGACCGACCTGGGCGGCGATCGACGCGACGCCCACCACGGCGGCCTGTCCGTGCCGGCCAGTGGCTCGGGACGCCGGCCGACCAGGGCCAGCACGCCCTGACGGGCGGCGAGTTCCACGGCGAGGGCACGGCCGATCCCGCTGCCCGCCCCGGTGATGAGGGTGCGGCGTCCGCGCAGGTCGACGCGAGGAGAGCTCATCGAAGATCCCTTCAGGGGAACAGGGGCGCCAAGACATCATCATCTTTGACACCATTGTCATCTTTGACAGGCTCGCACAAGTTGACAGTAGTGTCAAAAATGCCCACGAACGGGCCAAAAAAGGGCGCCCTCCGCCCCCTCGAAAGGGGAGCAGAGGGCGCCGCGCCCTGGGGTGCGGTCCAGGGCGGTCTACCTGATGCGGAAGCTCTTGCCCTCCTCGTGCTGGGACGCCTGCGACTCACCGGCGCCGACCACCGTCACGATGGCGCCCGTGCAGTTCTCGCCGTAGTGCACGTACACGGGGGTGTCGGTCCTGTTGGTGATGTAGAGCGGGTCCCCGCTGATCGGATAGCAACCGCTGGGATCGACGAACGACTCCTCATTGATGATCAGCACACCTTCCGCCGCCTGGGCGGCCTGCGGGACGGCCAGCACGGCCGCCGCGGCGAGCGGGCAGAGGATCATGGAGATGCGTCGCATGGTCAACCTCCTGTGAGATCAAGGGGCCGTTCTTTACCACCCCTTGGTAACAGATAGTAAGTGATCACTACACAGAGTGAAGACCTTTCCAGGAAAGGACCCCCGCAACAGGCGTCAGGAGGCGAACGCCTGGAGTTCGACGATGCGGGAGTAGTCGTTGGCGCCGTTGCCAGCCAGCAGGAGCACCCGCAGGGCGTTCGTCTGGACGGGCTCGAACGTCGTGTCGACGACTCCCTGGCTGTTGCCGCGTACCGACGCGATGGTCTTCCACTGGCCGTCCACGAGCGTCTGGACGTCCCAGTCCTTCAGGCCGTAGCGGGCGACCGGGTAGCGCGTGCTGTTGAGGGTGTGCAGGGCGACGCGGCCGACGGTCTGCGGCTGGTTCCACTGCAGCTCGAACCAGTCCGGCCAGATGGTGGAGTTGCCGTCGTTCCAGCCCGTGGTGCCCCAGTGCTCGCTGTCGGTGTCGCCGTCGACGGCGCCGCAGAGCGGGTATCCGGAGTGGACGCTGGAGGCGGAGACCTTGGACGCCGACCGCGCGAGGTTGCCGCTCGGGTCGGGAGCCGTGGCGGTCACGGCGATCGACGCGGTCGCGGTGGACCGGCCCGCCGAGACCTTGACCGGGTAGGTCCCCGGCTCCGTCTCCAGCGGCGCCATCACGGGGACGGACACCTTGGCGGTGTAACCCGCCGGCAGGTACGTCGAGATCATGGTGCGCTGCAGGACCAGGTCGTCGGGCGCCGACAGCGTGGCGTCGGCGTAGACGGCCTGCTCACCCGGGTTGGTCAGCTGCACGGTGATCGGGGCGCCGGCGCACTGGCCGGTGGCGATGTCCAGCTCCGGCGAGCCGATCGAGACCTGGACGGCCGGTTCTCGCGGCGGTTTCCCGTGGCCTGGAGCGCTCGCGTACGCCGGGGCCGCCATGAAGACGGCCAGCGCCGCCACGAGGACCGCCGGCACGTACCACGTCCGGCGCGCTGAGGTGAGATGGGTCATCGTCACACATCCTTCAGGCTGGGCTCGGCCCGCTCGACGACAAAGGAGGTCCGGGTCGAGACGGGAGCCCCGGGCTGGGTCACGTAGGGCAGGACCCGGTAGTCGGCCCGCATCTGGTCCCGGTTCACCTCGAAGGTGACGTAACCGCGCTGCCCGTTGACGAACTTGGTGTTCGGGTTGGCCTGCAGCTGGAGGTCCAGCTGGGGGCTGGTGTCGAACCCGTCGCGTCCGCTGCTGATCGAGGTGCCGACGAACTCGACGCCGACCGTTCGCGAGTTCGCGTCGGCGAAGTTCTGCCTCAGGTCGTTGGCGTAGTTGGTGTGGGTGTCGCCGGTGACGACGCAGACGCCTTCGACCTCGCGCTCGACGATGCCGTCGAAAAGCCGCCGGCGGTCCTCGGTGAAGCCGTCCCAGGCGTCCACGTTGAGCCGGGGCGGGTCGGTGAGCGTGGTGCGCTGCTCGGCCATCATCACCTGGTTGGCGATGACGTTCCAGCGCGCCCGCGACTCGCCCAGCCCGTCGAGCAGCCAGTTCATCTGCTCCTCGCCGGTGATGGTGGGGCTCGGCGAGGCGTTGCGGTACTGCCGGGTGTCGAGCACGCTGACCTGCATCAGGTCGCCGAAGTCGAAGCGCCGGTACAACTTGGCGTCCGGTCCTTCCGGCAGCTGCTCCGTCCGCAGCGGCATGTGCTCCCAGTACGCCCGGTAGGCGTTGGCGCGCTGCACGAGGAAGTCCTCGGTCGGGATGGCGCCCTTGACCGCGCCGGCGTAGTTGTCGACGACCTCGTGGTCGTCCCAGGTGACGATCCACGGCAGGGCTGCGTGCCCCGCCTGAAGGTCGGGGTCGGCCTTGTACAGCGAGTAGAACAGCCGGTACTGGTCGAGCGTGACCGGCGAGGTCTGGAAGACGTCGGGCACGTTGGCGGAGGTGTCGAACCGGTCGCCCGCCACCGTGTTCACGGCGTTCTCGTACAGGTAGTCGCCGAGGAAGAGCAGGACGTCGAGGTCCTCCTCGACCAGGTGCCGGTACGCGGTGTAGTAGCCGTCCGGGTACGCCTGGCAGGAGGCGATCCCGAACCGCAGGGCGGAGGCCCGGCGCTCGGGCGCGGTCTTCGTCCGCCCTGTCGGGCTGAGGTGGTTCGCGGAACGGAAGCGGTAGAAGTACTCCCGCCCCGGCTCCAGGCCGCGGGCGTCCACGTGCACCGAGTGGCGGTACTCCGGCCGGGCGGTCGCCGAGCCGGCGCGTACGACATGCCGGAACCGCTCGTCCGTCGCCACCTGCCACTGGACCTCGAAGGTCTTGTCCGGCATTCCGCCCATCGGATCAAAGATCTCCGGGGCGAGGCGGGTCCAGAGCACCACCGCCGTCGGGAGCGGGTCCCCCGAGGCCACACCCAGCGTGAACGGGTCCGACCGCAGGTTGACCGCCACGGCCTCGGCGGTGTCCCGGCTGGCGAGGTTCGTACCGAACGCGAGCGCCATCGCGGCGCCGCTGACGGTCAGGAAGCGGCGTCGGGTGTGCGGCGCGGCCCGGCGAACCTCACCCTCTTGCACAGAGTCTGTCATTTAGGCAGCCTTCGGCTCAGAACAGATAGAACGCCCCAAAGCAGACCATCGGCACATAGCGCAAGAGTGGTAGCGGGTTGACCATCGAGTGAACCCGGCCGGTCGGCACCGCGAAGAACGCGTCTAGCCTGCGGACTCCGACAGCGAGTGCCACCCCCGCCAAGGGGCTCTCCCGGCTCCCCGTCAGCCGCCGCCCTCAGCCGCCTGCGTCACTGAGCCCGCGTGACCCGCTCGGCGATGGCGCGGGCGCAGTCCAGGGCCTCGCGACGCGTCGTGTCCACCTCCAGGTCGTAGTACACGTCCTCGTGGACGACGTCCGCCTGCGACGCGGCCATCCCGGCGACCCGATCGCCTCGCGCCACCTCCCGGGCCGCCGCCACCGCGCTGTCGCACCTGACGCCCACCCACAGCACGTCCAGCCCGTCGAGCCGCTTCTGCCACCGCTGCTGGGACCCGGCTCCCCCGAGGAAGACGTCGTCCACGATGATCCGGGCGCCCGCGCGCGCCATCGCGGCGACCCCCTCCGTCCACGCCGCGTCCAGCTTCGCGAACTCCGGCCCCACGATCACTTCGCCGTCGGCGGCGAACTCGATCCCGGCATCCGACGACCGCAGGGACAAGGGCATCGCGTCGACCAGCGTGTCAACGCTGAGGCTCAGCCAAGGATCCGGCAGCACCGCCTGCAGACACCGGGCGATCCCCGACTTCCCCGAACTCGAACCACCGTTGAGCACGATCACCTGGGTCACCCCACCACCGTAGAGTCCCACGACCAGCACCGAAACCGATTTTCGGCGCCCTGGACGACGATCTAGGGCTGCGAGAGGTTGATCCGGATCTCCGTGTTGCGGTAGCCGGCGCGCTCGAACGCGGCCACCATCGGCGCGTTCCCCATGTCGGTGGTCGCGGTCACGCGCACCTCTCCGTTGGCCGCATGGATACGGGTGATCTCGGCGAGGATCTCGTCCACGTAGCCGCGCCCCCGGAACTCCGGGACCACCCCGAGATACCCGACGTTCAGGTTGTACGGCGTCGCCGAGGGGATCGCCATGCCCGCCACCTCGCCCTCGGGCGTGTAGGCGATCCGCCACCACTCCCGCTTGCCCGGCGCCCCGAGATAGAAGCCCATCTCTTCACGCGCGGTGGCGTCCACGCCCTTGGCCGCCAGGTTCGCACGGGTCTGGGCATCCAGGCTGCCCTCGGCGATCCTCCCGAACACCGCCAGGAACGCCTCATCCGACGCCTCGGCGAACCGCAGCGCCGCGGTCGCGGAGGGCACCCCGTCGGCCGGCGCCCACTCGAACTGCAGCCGCTCCACCTCCAGGGTGAGGCCCGCCGCGTGTGCCGCCGCGCGCCGCCATTCCACGGCCGCCGACGCGACCGGATCCTCGCGCCAGCCGCCCGCCACCTTGATCGCGTACTGCACCGGCTGCGTGAAGCCGGCCAGCGCGGCCCCGATCAGCTCGGCGGCGACGGCGGTACGGTCGCCCACCGCGGGATCCACGTCCAGGCAGTCGAGGGCGACCGGGTACGCGCTGTTCCCCGGCCCCCACCACAGCGCTCGCCCCACGACCCGGTCACCGTCCTCGGCGATCCACGTCCATTCCGGCCGGTACATGTTCTCGCCCAGCTCCGCGAGATAACGGTCGGCGGGGATCCAGCCGACGGGCTCGCTCACCACCCACGCGGTCACACGGTCGAGATCGGCAGGAACAGTGGCACGGTAGGAAATCATGCCCAGACCCTAGCGAAGCCTTGCTTGAGGTCCGGGTCACAGGCTCAGCCGCTGGGCCCGCCGCTCGCGCTGGGCGGCCGGGTCGGGCACCGGCGCCGAGGCCACCAGCCGCCGGGTGTAGTCCTCCCGCGGGTCGAAGAGCACCTCCTCGCGCGGCCCCTCTTCGACCAGGCGCCCGGAGTTCATCACCGCCACCCGGTCCGCGACCAGCCCGACGACGGCCAGGTCGTGGGTGATGAACAGGCAGGCGAAACCGAGCCGGTCCTGCAGCTCCAGGAACAGGTCGAGCACCGTCGCCTGCACCGAGACGTCCAGCGCGCTGGTCGGCTCGTCGGCGATGACCAGCTCCGGGTCGAGCGCGATCGCCCGGGCGATGCCGATCCGCTGCCGCTGCCCGCCGGACAGCTCGTGCGGGTAACGGGCCCGTACCGACGGGTCGAGCCGCACGCTCTTCAACAGGGCGGCCACCCGGTCGTCCCGGTCCCCGATCTTGTTGATGATCAGAGGCTCGGCGATGCAGTCGCCCACCGTCATCCTGGGGTCCAGCGATGACGCCGGATCCTGGAAGACGATGCTGCACCGGCGGCGCAGCCGCCGCAGATCGCGCCCCTTGGCCCCGGTCAGCGACTCGCCGAGCAGCCTCACCGAGCCGGAGGCGGGCTTGATCAGGCCGATCGCGGTCCGGCCCACCGTGGACTTGCCGGACCCCGACTCCCCCACCAGGCCGACGACCTCGCCGGCGCCGATGGTGAGCGACACCTCGTCGACCGCCCGGACCTTGCTCCCGCGCTCGCCGCGGAACTCCACGACGAGGTCCGACAGAGCCAGCGCCGGTGTGCCGGCCGCCGCCTGTCCCGGCTCACGGAGCGCGGTCCGGGCGCGGGCGCGGTGGGCGCCGCGCTCCAGCCGGGGCACCGAGGTCAGCAACCTCCTGGTGTATTCGGCCTGGGGCCGGGCGAACAGGTCCTCGACGGTGGCCTGCTCGACCACCTTGCCCTGGTACATGACGACCACCCGGTCGGCGATGTCGGCGACGACGCCCATGTTGTGGGTGATGACGAGGATCGCCATGCCGAGTTCGGCCCGAAGGTCACGCAGCAGGTCGAGGATCTCGGCCTGCACGGTGACGTCGAGCGCGGTGGTGGCCTCGTCGGCGATGAGGACCTTCGGCTCGCACGCGATCGCCATCGCGATCATGACGCGCTGGCGGAGGCCGCCGGACAGCTCGTGCGGGAACTGGCCGAGCCGCCGCTTCGCGTCCTGGATGCCGACCATCTCCAGCAGTTCGGCCGCCCGCTCGTACGCCCGCTTCTTCGACATGTCGGCGAAGTGCAGGCGCAGCGCCTCGGCGACCTGCCACCCCACCGTGAACGCCGGGTTCAGCGCGGTCATCGGCTCCTGGAAGACCATCGCCACTTCGGCGCCGCGGATCGCGCGGAGCCCGGCCCCGTCCAGGGCGGTGACGTCGACGCCGCCGACCTGGATCACCCCGCTCACCTCGGCGGTGGGCGGCAGGAGCCCCAGCGTCGACATCGACGTGACGCTCTTGCCGGACCCGGACTCGCCCACCACGGCGACGATCTCGCCCGGCCGCACCTCGACGCTGACTCCGTCGACCGCCCGTACGGTGTCGCCGAACGTGACCCGGAGGTCCTTGATCGCGAGTGCTGGGGATTCTGTCACGGAACCCTCCTCATCGGCCCTGCAGCCGGACTTCGAACGAGTCGCGCAGGCCGTCGCCGATGCAGTTGAAGGCGGAGACCACGAGAATGATGGCGATGCCGGCCGGGAAGATCAGCCACCAGTAACCGTCGTAGGTGTAGGAGATGCCGTTGCTCAGCATCGCGCCCCAGTCGGTCGCGGGCGGGGCCACGCCGAGTCCGAGGAAGCTGACGTAGGCGACCAGCAGGATCGCGTCGGCCACCTGGAAGGTGGCGTTGACGACGACGGTGCCGATGGCGTTCGGGATGATGTGCCGGAACACCGCGCGGCGATGGCTGCCGCCCATCGCCATCATCGCCTGCACGAAGTCGCGGCTGCGCAGCGACAGCGCCTCGGCGCGCACGAGCCGGGCCGGCACCAGCCACGAGACGCACCCGATGATCAGAATCTGCGTCGTCACGGTCGGCCGGAAGATCGTCGCGCTCACGAGGAGCAGGAACAGGGCCGGGATGGCGATGCCCGCGTCCACCACCCGCATCATGATCGCGTCCAGCCAGCCGCCGGTGTATCCCGCGACGGCGCCCCACACGGTGCCGATCAGGGTGGCCAGCAGCCCGGCGGCGATGCCGATCTCCAGCGAGGTCTGGCCTCCGACCATCAGCCGGCCCAGCACGTCACGTCCGACGTCGTCGGTGCCGAGCGGATGACCCTTGACCCCGGGCGCCAGGTTGGCGTCGGCGAGCTGGGTGTGGATCTGGTCGGTGGGGTGCACCAGCGGGCCGACGAAGCAGAACAGCAGGAGCAGGGCGAGGAGCACCAGCCCGGTCACGGCGAGCCGGTTGGCGAAGAAGAGCCGGACCATGCGCCGGTACGGTCCCACCACCGGGGCGGGCTGCGCCGCGACGACGGGCGACGGCACTGAAGCGGTCACTTGATAGCTCCTCGGACCCGGGGATCGATGAACGCCTGGAGGATGTCCGCGATCAGGGACCCGATGACGGTGGCCACCGCGATCACGAGCACCGCGCCGAGCAGGATCGGATAGTCCGACGTCTGCGCGGCGTTCCAGAACAGCAGCCCCATACCGGGGTAGTTGAAGACGGACTCGATGACGAGCGCGCCGGAGAACAGCACCGGCAGCTGGTAACCGAGCATCGCGACGATCGGGGTCAGCGAGTTGCGCATGATGTGCAACCACACGACCCGCCGTTCTGAGGCTCCCTTGGCCCGCGCGGTCCGTACGTAGTCCTCGGCGAGGTTGTCCAGCACGGCGGAGCGCATGTAGCGGCTGAACACCGCGACGCTGGCGATCGCTCCGGCGAGAATCGGCAGGACCAGCCCGCGCGAGTCGGCGAACAATCCCGCCAGTGTCTCCGCCTGCGGCGCCTGCACGGGCAGGATGGGGATCTTCTCCGCGAACACGATCACGAGGATGAGCGCGAGGAAGAAGACCGGGGTGGCGTACCCGATGAACACCAGCGTGGTGATGAAGTAATCGGTCAGGCCCTTGCGCCGCCGCCCCTGCCACACCCCGAGCGGGATGGCGACGAGCAACGCCACCAGCGTGGACAGCCCGGTCAGCACCAGCGTCTTGGGGATGCGCTGCTCGATCAGCGAGCTCACCGACTGGTTCAGCGTGTACGAGGCGCCGAGGTCGCCGTGGAGCAGCCCGCTGACGTACATCCAGTACTGCTCCGGCAGGGAGCGATCGAAGCCGTGCTCGTGGTTGAACGCCGCGATCGCCGCGGCGGTGGCCTGCGGACCGAGGATGCCGCGCGCGGGCCCACCGGGGACCGTGTGCAGCAGCAGGAAGACGATCACCGTCACCAGTGCGACGACGACGAGCGCCTGCCCGATCCGCTTTGCCAGGAAGCGGGTCACGAGGGAGCCTCCGACCAGGGTTGGGCCGCTGGGCCGATGCGCGGCCGGCCCAGCGGCGGATCTCGCTTACTTGACCAGGTACCAGCGCTGCGGCGTCATACCGGCCATCGGGTCCTGGACCACGCCACCCAGCGTCTTCTTGATCGCCGACACCTGGTAGGCGGGGTTCGGCATCCAGATCACCGGGAGGTTCTCCGCCAGGTAGCTGCTGTAGTCCTGCATGGCCGTCGGCGAGGTGCTGCTCGTGCTCGCCTTGACCAGCTCGTCGGCCTTGGGGTCGCTGTAGCTGCCCAGGTTGGTGCCGGCGTCGCCGGCGAAGATGTCCTCGCCGCTCGGGTAGGCCGGGTAGTACCAGCTGCCCTGCGTGCCGAAGAAGGACAGCTGCCAGGAGCAGGCCGCCTCCTCGGGCTTGCAGACCGGCGAGTGGTCGAGCACCGAGTTCAACGGCTCCGACTTGATCGACAGAGCGATACCGATCTTGGACAGCGACGACTGCAACTCCTGCATCGTGTTGTCGGTCTCGGTGCTGCCGCTCTCGGTCAGCAGCTGGAACTTCAGCTGCGTGCCCTGCTCGACGCCCTCACCGCACTGGTCGTCGCCACCGCCCGGCCGGGTACAGGTGGCCACGCCGTTCTGGATCTCCCAGCCGTGCGAGGTGAGCAGCGCCTTGGCCTTGTCGAGGTCGAACAGGTACGGGTTGGTCTTCTGCTTCTCGCCCAGGTAGGAGCCCGGCGGGACCTGCGGCACCGGGCCGTAGCCAGGAGTGGCCTGGTCGTGCCAGATGACCCGGGCGATCGTGTCCTGATCGACCGACATCTGCACCGCCTGCCGGATGTAGAGCTGTTTGAAGACCGGGCCCATCTCCGGGTTGTTGAAGTTGTAGGGGATGTAGGTGATCGCCCAGCCGTCCCACGGCTCGACCTTGTACCCCATGCTCTCGATGGTCTTCTGCTGCGACAGGGCAAGGGCGGGCAGGTAACCGTAGTCGACGCCGCCCGAGCGCAGCACGTTCAGCTCCGCCTGCGCCGAGGTGAACGGCTTGAGGGTGACGGTGTCCAGGTGCGCCGCGTCCTCACCGGTGTACTTCGGGTTCTTGGCGAGGGTGACCTGCCCCGTGGTGGTGAACTCCTTGATCGTGAACGGGCCGTCGGCCACCTTCCACAACGGGTTGGTGGCGTACTCCGACAGCTTCCCCGCCTCGCCGATCAGGTAGTCGAAGACCTTCTTGGCACCCTCGGGGGTGCGGTCGTAGTCACCGACCTGGCCGCCCGCCTCCTGGATGTCCCATGCCTTCTGCGGCATCGGCGACATGCGCGTGAGCTGGTTCGCGGTGAACCAGTCGGGGTTGTACGCCTGGGTCAGGTCCATCGTGAACGTCTTGTCGTCGACCAAGGTGAACTTGGCGATGTTGTCGGGGAACTGGCCCTCGTTGTAGGTGGCCCACTTCTCCTTGTTCGCCTTGATCAGGTTGAACCAGAACTCCACGTCCCTGGCGGTGACCTTCTCACCGTTGGCCCACGTGAGGTCGTCCTTCATGGTGATGGTGACCGACTTGCCGTCCTCGGAGTACTTCGGCAGCTCCGCGGCGCCCGCTTTGACGTCCGGCTTGCTGGTGTCGGTGCCGTCGTAGACGTACAGCGGCAGGAAGACCTGCTGGCGGATCGTGCCGTTGTACGCCTGGGTGTGACCGGGGGTGGCGATCGGGAAGATCCAGTTGGGCGTGGCGTTCGGCGGCATGGCGAAGGTCACCGAGCCGCCCTGCTGCGGCGTGCCCCCGTTCGCCGGGTCACCCGGAGCCGTTCCGGAGCCGCCCGACGAGCATCCGGCCGCCAGGAGCGTCGCGGCCACACCGAGTACGGCCAGCGGGCGGGCGGCTCTCAGAGAGGGGCGCAGGGATCTGTTCATCGGGGCTCCTGGAAGGCGTGCATCGTCTGCGACGTGCGGCTAGACGTTGGCGGCGACGATACTCCGCTACTTTTCCCAAAAACAACCTTTGTCCGAATAAAGTCCCTCCACTACGCAGTGTCGCTTTGGGGGCACGTGCTGTCGTTTGTCCGGTTTGTGGTAGACCGACAGAATCTCGTTTTGCTATCGTCCAACCCAACTTGCTTACCTAACCTTCGGAATCGAAGTAAGTTGAGACTTAGTTCGATTCGTTGATCCACGCCGTGGCCGGACCACGACAGCCGGATCAGCAACCGCGAAGGAGCCAGAATGTCGGCCGCGCAGATCATGGGGCTCGTCGCGTCCGGCCGGGCCACGAGCCGGGCCGAACTGTCGCGCGCGCTCGGGCTGGCCCCCTCGACAATCTCGGCCCACGTCCAGGAACTCCTCGACTCCGGCCTGCTCAAGGAGTCAGGCGAAGGCAGCTCCCGCGGCGGTCGGCGGCCCCGCCTGCTGTCCGTACGCGGTGGCCAGGAGGTGATCCTCGGCGCCGACCTCGGCGGGCACCACGGCCGCATCGCCACCCTCGACGGATCCGGCCGCCCCCACACGATCCAGGACATCGAGGTCGACATCGCGACCGGTCCAGAAGCCGTCCTGGAACAGGTCGCCGGAGCCTTCGAAGAGCTGGGGGCGGGGCGGCCGATACGCGGCATCGGGATCGGTCTCCCCGGACCGGTGAGCCTGACCAGAACGGTGATCGGCCCCTCCCGGATGCCCGGGTGGAGCGGCTTCGCCGTACACGACTGGCTGGCCCGGCGCTTCGGGGTGCCCCTCGTGGTCGAGAACGACGCGAACCTGATGGCGGTGGGCGAGGCGGCCGCCCGCGGCCCCGAGCTGCACGACTTCATCTACGTCAAAGCCGGCACCGGGGTCGGCGCGGCGGTCGTCATCGACGGCCGGCTGCGCCGCGGCGCGCGCGGGATAGCCGGCGACATCAGCCACCTGCGCGTCCCCGCCGGCGGCGACCAGCCGTGCAGCTGCGGCAACTTCGGCTGCCTGGAGACCATCGCCAGCGGCGCCGCCCTGGTCGCGGCCGTACGGCGGGACGGCGTCGACGTGCGCAACACCACCGACCTGGTGCGCCTGGCCCTCGACGGCAATCCGACCGTCACCACGAACGTGCGCTTCGCCGGCCGCAATCTCGGCGAGGTCCTGGCCCCGGTGGTGAACTTCTTGAATCCTCAGGCGGTCATCCTCGGCGGCACACTGTCCAGCTGCGATCTGTTCGTGGCCGCGGCCCGCGGCGTCCTCTACGAGCGCTGCCTTCCCCTCACCACGCAGGAACTCGACATCGAGGTGAGCACCGCCGGCCCGGACGCCGGGCTGCTCGGCATCGGCCGGCTCGTCGCCGAAGAGGCACTGACCTAGCCCACCTCCTGACACAAGGAATCTCCGTGACATCACTGCGCATCGGCATCGCCGGCATCGCCATCGAATCGAGCACCTTCTCACCGCATCGCACCGGCCTGTCCGACTTCAGGGTCACCCGCGACGACGCGCTGCTCGCCCGGTACTCCTGGATCCAGGAGCCGCCGCCGTGGTCCGCCGACGTCACCTGGCTGCCGCTGCTGCACGCCGTGTCGCTGCCCGGCGGCGCCGTCGAGCCCGAGGTGTACGACGAACTGGAAGCCGAGATCGTGGCCCGCGCCACCGCCGCCGGGCCGCTGGACGGGCTGTTCTTCGACATCCACGGCGCCATGAGCGTCGTCGGCCGTACCGATGCCGAGGCCCGGCTCGCGCAGGCCGTGCGGGCGGCGGTCGGCCCGGACACCCTGATCTCCACCTCGATGGACCTGCACGGCAACGTCTCCCGCGAGCTGGCCACGGCCGTCGACCTGATCACCTGCTACCGCATGGCGCCGCACGAGGACGCGTGGGAGTCCAGGGAACGCGCGGCCCGCAACCTCGTCACCCGGCTGCGCGACGGTGGCCGGCCGCTGAAGGCATGGATCCAGGTGCCGGTGCTGCTGCCCGGCGAGAAGACCAGCACACGTATCGAGCCGGCCAAGAGCATCTACGCCCGCGTACCCGAAGTGGAGGCGATGCCCGGCGTGCTCGACGCCGCGATCTGGGTCGGATACGCCTGGGCGGACGAGCCCCGCTGCCGCGCCGCCGTCGTGGTCACCGGCGACGACCGGCAGGTCATCACCGAGCAGGCACGCAAGCTGGCGGAGGCGTACTGGCAGGCCAGGGACGACTTCGCGTTCGTCGCCCCCACCGGCACGCTGGAGGAATGCGTCGCGGCGGGCATCGCCGGGGCCAAGCCGTTCCTGATCAGCGACTCCGGCGACAATCCGACCGCGGGCGGCGCCGGCGACGTGTCCGCCACACTCGGCAAGCTTCTCCAGGTCGAGGAGCTGCGCTCGGGCGCGGTGAGCGGGATCTACGCGAGCATCGTCGATCCGGACGCGGTCGCCGTCGCATGCGCCGCGGGCCAGGGCGCGCCCGTGACCGTGCACGCGGGCGGAAAGATCGACTCAGGCCCCGCCGGCCCGGTCGAGTTGTCCGGGACCGTCTACTCGCTGCTGCGCGACGACCCGGTCGGAGGCGACATCGCGGTGATCGAGGCGGGCGGGCTGCGCGCCATCCTGACCTCGCGCCGCAAGCCGTACCACGAGATCGCCGACTTCACCCGGCTGGACCTCGACCCCGCCGAGACCGACCTGGTGATCGTCAAGATCGGCTACCTGGAGCCCGAACTCTACGACCTGGCCGCCGACTGGAAACTGGCCCTCACCCCCGGAGGCGTCGACCAGGACCTGCCACGCCTCGGGCACCACAACGTGCGGCGACCGCTGTTCCCCTTCGACACCGACATGCCGGCCCCAGACCTGACACCCGAACTCCTCTGACTTCTCAGCCGTGGCCGGCCAAGGCCACCGGTGCGGACGACATCACCAGCGCCGCACCGGCAGGCACCCGCCGCATCATCCGACCACGTCACCCCCCACCAGAAGTCCGGCGAGCCGGACAGGTGCCGCTCCGAAACAGATCAACGCCGGCAATGTTCGCCGTGGTGCATCGCCCAGTCGTCGGTGTCCCGATGGCAACCCAGCCCCACGGCCGCGAACAGGTCGCGGGACCGTCCATCGGAGCGGACACCGAGCCTCGCCAAGGCGGCGTTGACCGGCCAGGCATCCGCGGGCCCGACAAGGTCCTCGACCATGTACGGAACCATCACAACACGGCCCGACTCCCACACGACAGCGGCTTGACTGCCTGCGCCGCCGAACAGCTCAACTTCGATGTAGGCCACGGCGCCGCTCCATATTCGATCATCCGGCGTCCATTACCTGGGTCCGCGGCGCCGGCATCCATGACCTTGTGCAGGTGTTCGGCGGGCGGCCGAGCCGGAACACCTGGCCTGGGCGCAGACCTACAGCGTCACGCCGGAGCAGTGGCGGGACGACTGGCTGGCAGCGTCGTTCGCCCTCGCGGAACAGATCTCCGGCGTACGCATCAACCACGCGTGGAAAGAGGGAATGCACCTCGTACTGAGAGTCGAGAGTGAGGAAGCCAAGGAACCAGCCGTCAGACCCCCGTTGGCGCTGAGAGAGAACCTGCGGGAGGTGGTCGCGCGTCATCCCCGCGTCGCCGCCATCGCCGCGAATCCTCCCGAAGATGATCTGACAGAGCTGATGCTGATCGCCTGCGAACTGGCCGTGCGCGCCGCGGAGCTCGACGGGCCGACACCGATGTGGCGGCCGGACTCTTGGGCGACGCGCAGCGAGTAGGTGCCGCGGTAGAGGCACTCCGGCGGCAGTTGGCCGCGTGGCACGTGGATCGGGATCCACTTCTCGCTCTCGCCGATGTCGCGCACCTGACGGGTTTGCTCGATCCACCGGCCGAGGGGGCCACGGGCGTCCCGCGCGGTGTCGTCGTCGACGCCGTGGACCAGGCGCACGATCGAGTCGAGCGCCGCGGTGGTGTTGGCGTCGCTGCCGCCGCGGCCTGCCCCGGTGTGGCCGGTGACGTGGTAGCGGAGGTCCGCCTCAAGCTCGCGGACGCCGGAGTGGATGGTAATGAGCAGCGGACCGACTGGCCATGGCACACCTTGGCGGCAGCCTTGGGTAAAGAAGCCGCACTCGAGGTGCGCATCGGTGGTCACCTCACCGACGAGTGTGCGATTATCGCACCATGAGCACGCTGGATTGGACCGACATCGGGGCACGAGTCCGCGAGTCCCGGCTAGCCATGCGGCTCTCCCAGGAGCAGCTGGCCGAGCTGACCGGCCTGGACAGAACCATGGTCAGTAAGATCGAGGCCGGCACAAGGCGTCTCGACGCCCTGGAACTCGTCCGACTGGCCCGGGCGCTCGATCTTCCAATGGGTCATTTCCTCAGCGCGCCTCCAGCCGTAATGTCCCACCGCCCGCCTCTGACCGAGGACACGGCGTCACCTGCCGCACAGGTTTCCTATCGCATGGATGTGGCTCTCGCGGCCTGGATTCGGGAGATCCGACTCCTGGTTTCTCTCGGGGCACTAGAACTCATCCCCATCAAGCGATACAACGGCAAGGTCGATGGACCAGCGACGGCTGCAGATGCAGCCCGGTGGCTGAGAGCTGAACTGAATCTGGGGCTCGCCCCCATCGAATCGCTCGCCGGCCTGTGTGAACAGTGTGGCCAGTTCGTCCTGGTGACCGATCTTTCTGGAGAAGGTGCCTCGGCGGTAGACGGTGATGTGGCTGCCGCCGTCGTCAGCATCAGTGGTGATCCCGGACGGCGGCGCACCACTGCCGCCCATGAACTCGGGCACCTTATCCTGGGCGATGAATACTCCACCGACCTGGGAGTAGGCACCTCCCGAGAAGCTCGAGAAGCCGTGATAGACGCCTTCGCCGCTGAGCTTCTCTTGCCGGTTGAGGCGATCCGGCGTGCTGTGACATCGACCGCCCTCACCAGGGCAGAGTTGGTTCGTCTCGCGGCGGAGTACCGGACGTCCTGGAGTCTCGCGCTGCGGCAGGCAAGAGTCGCCAATGCAATAAGCCAGAACGAAGAGAAGGATCTGCGGACCTGTCCACCGACGTTCGCGGAGTTCAGGGATTCCCTGGGCTGGACACCTCAGCCGGATTTGGACGAGATCCGCGTATCTCCAATCTTCGCCCACGCGGTGATGACGGCGTACAAGAACGGTCGGATCACTAGTCACCGAGCTCTGGAGCTCATGCACGGACAGCTCGAAAGCGAGACAGATCTGCCTCCGACAGCTGAGACGGATGAGCACCCGTGACCGAATCGAAGCCTGGCGGTCCTTTGCCTCCGCTCGTGACCGACACCATGGTGCTCCTTCACTTTGCCAAGGCCGACCGGCTCGATGTTCTAGGAGCAAGTGTCACGGAGATGTCCACGACTCTTGTCGTTGCCGACGAGCTGGGCAAACACTCCGATGAGTGTCCGTTGCTGCGGCGCCTTACGGAACTTGAGTGGCTGCAAATCCAACCTCAGGATTCGGTCGAAGAGCTCATCGCCTTCGACACATGGAGCCAGCTACTCGGCACCAGCGACGATTACGACAAGGGAGAAGCCAGTATCTTCGCAGCGGCTCAGGTGCATGGCTTGGTCGCACTCACGGATGACCGAGACGCGACGAGGGTCGGCCGGGCGAACGGACTTGAGATCCACGGCACCATATGGCTGCTGACCCGGCTGCAGAGGCTCGGCAAGATGACTCTGGTCGAGATTTGCAACCACGTGGACGCTCTACGAGCCTCTGGGATGCGCCTTCCCTGCACAGGACCTGAGCTTCCGGGCTGGGCCGGAGACCGCGGGCTTCTCTAGGTCGTCCCTGCGACGACCGTCGCCGGATGTCAGGTCGACCGGGCAGGCCACGCCAGTGCCGCCAATGCCGCAGTAGCCGTTCGGAACTTTAAAAAGATATTGCTGGTGGTAGCGGCTCACCTCCTGCAATAGATTCAGAGACTCCCGCACGGCCCGCAAGCAGCCTAGACAGCGACCACCTGCACTGCTTTCCCGCACAGCTTGCTCATGTCGTGCTCGTCAGACGTCAGGACGATGGCAGGGCGTACCGAGCGCAGTGCGGTGGCCGCGACCACAGCATCGATGGCGTACTTGTGACCGTGCAGGCGAGCATCTCGAAGAAGCTCGATCGCTCGCGAGGAGATGTCCTCGGTCACCGGCTCGATCTTCAACCGGGACAGATACCACCAGAGACGATCGCTTTTGACCCGAACGTCTTGTGTCTCGATCGGTGTCATGGCGCTGACCACAACCCGAAAATCGTTGTCCTGCGCCTCCCGTACGAACGCCGTCACTCGCTGGTCGGCCTCGCACCACTTCACGAGCCCCTCGCAATCGAGAACGACGGTGCCCGCGCTCAATCGGCTTCGTGCGCGCGCCATCCGTCCTCCTCCTGGAGTTCGGGCGCCGACTTCACGCGGCGGAACAACTCCGCCGCCTCATCACGCAAGGACTGCGGGATCGGCCCAGAGGCGGCCTCGTTCGCCTGCACGGCCTCCTCCAGGAGATCCCGCTCGATCTGACGCTCCACAGCGGCATCAACGTAGGCGGAAAATCCGCGGGCCCCGACTCGCTCTCGGACAGCGCGAATGTTGCCCGTTCTCAGAGACACACTGACCTTGGCGGCCGGGCCGTCTCCCGGGGCGAAGTCTCGCTCTGGCATGCTCATGCGCTCAGTTTACTACTCGAAGTAGCAAAATCCGGGTCCCCGCTCTGTACAAGGACGGGCCGCTACGCATGCCTTACGCGTCACCGGAGGTCAGACCGACCGGACAGGAGACTCCGGTGCCACCGATGCCGCAGTACCCGTTGGGCACTTTGTACAGATATTGCTGGTGGTAGCGCTTCGCTTCAAGCAATAGATGTGCGACCTAATGAGGCCTGGACCGGTGCTCCGCCCACAGGTCGACAGCCTCTTGAAGATCAAGAGCAGCAACGTCCTCGCGGGCCATCCCAACCGTGTAGATCAACCGGTCCGCCAGCCAATCCGGAACCGGTTCTCTAGGGGGTGCTTCCTCAATCCGAAGATGATCGGCTAGCGTGCCGAGACGCTCGATCACCTGGCCGAGCTGGACAAGCTCAGGACGGGCAGCACCCGCCTCGCGAACCCTCGCTGTCGCCTCCGCGTAGACTTCCGCGTCGGCACGCTCACCGACAGCCCACACCTCGCAGATCTCCACCGACTTGTCCTCAGTGATCCGGTAGACGACACGCCAGGTGTTACGGCCGACCACCAGCTTCCGAAAACCGGTCAGTTCCCCACCGAGCGGGTAACCGGCCTCAGGATTATCCAGCAGGAGAAGGATCTTCTTGAGTACCTTGGGCACCGCATCTGGGCCAATGCGTCGGAGGTCGTCGACCGCCGGCGCCGTAAAGACGACGTCGGACACGACTCACTCATCGTCCGGGATGGCGGCCAGCGACTCGCGAGTTTGCCCGAAGGCGGCAAGCACGTCATCGAGCGAGACCCGCTCCCCCGTGTCCGTGACCGACCGAGCGAGCACAAGCGCAAGATCACGCAGATCAGCCGCGGCCTCCTCCAACTCATTGAGTCGACGAATGCTCACCACGGCCGCCACCGGCTGATGTCTGCGGGTGACCACCAGGTCGGTCCCCTGCTCCGCATCAGCCACCAGGCGGGCCACCCCTCGATGGGCCGCTTCTGTGACGCTCAGCTCAGTAGCGTCGCGCAGAACAGTCATACATGAACTGTATATCTTTCTGCACAGAACCGCGATCCTTGGGCCCACATTAGGCTCAGGCCTCGCCGAAGGTCAGGCCCACCGGACAGGCCACACCAGTTCCACCGATGCCGCAGTACCCGTTGGGCACTTTGTACAGATATTGCTGGTGGTAGTCCTCGGCGTAGGAGAAGGGGCCCGCTGAGGTGATCTCGGTGGTGATCTCGCCGTAGCCGGCCTTGTTCAGGACGCGCTGGTACGCGTCGCGCGACGTCTCCGCGGCCTTCTGCTGCTCCGGCGAGTGGTGGTAGATCGCCGAGCGGTACTGGGAGCCGACGTCGTTGCCCTGGCGCATGCCCTGGGTCGGGTCGTGGCCCTCCCAGAAGACCTTCAGCAGTTCCTCGTACGACACCTTCGCCGGGTCGAAGACCACCCGGACGACCTCGGCGTGCCCGGTTCGGCCGCTGCAGACCTCTTCGTACGTCGGGTTGGGCGTGTAGCCACCCTGGTAGCCGACGGCCGTGGTGACGACCCCGGGCGTCTGCCAGAAAATGCGCTCCGCGCCCCAGAAGCAGCCGAGGCCGAAGTCGGCGACCTCCAGACCTTCCGGGTACGGCGGGGCGAGCGGCGCGTCGAGGACCGCGTGACGGGCCGGCACGGGCATGCGCTCTGCTCGGCCCGGAAGGGCGTCCTCCGGGCGCACCATCGACGTCTTGTTGCCGAACATCCAGCCCATAGCGCGACCTCCATAGGTCTCCAGCCAGCCTACACACGCACCAACACTTAAGCGTGTCTACACATTTCCGTACAGGCATCGAAATTTGTATTTAAAGGTGGTAATGCTCGAAGATTGGTTACATGCCTGACCACCGGCGCGGTGTGCTCTACGGGATCGCCGCCTACACGATGTG
The DNA here is from genome assembly GCF_004348995.1 of Nonomuraea terrae. Taxonomy (GTDB): domain Bacteria; phylum Actinomycetota; class Actinomycetes; order Streptosporangiales; family Streptosporangiaceae; genus Nonomuraea; species Nonomuraea terrae. Next base: position 89,073 of record NZ_SMKQ01000005.1, on the reverse strand, counting down.
GGGGCTCTTCCCCCTCTACTGGCCTCTCCTGAAGCCCTCGGGCGCGATCGAGATCCTCGCTCACCGCGTGGCCTGGTCGCTGGTCGCGGTGCTCGCCGCGCTCGCCGTGCGCCGGCACTGGTCCTGGATCAAGGAGCTCCTCCGCCGGCCCCGCAAGCTGGCCCTCCTGACGCTGGCCGCCGTGATCGTCACCGTCAACTGGGGCACCTACATCTACGCGGTCAACACCGGCCACGTCGTCGAGGGCGCCCTCGGTTACTTCATCAACCCGCTGGTCAACGTGCTGTTCGGGGTGGTGCTGCTGCGCGAGCGGCTGCGTCCGCTGCAGTGGGCGGCGGTCGGGTTCGGGGCTCTCGCGGTGCTCGTGCTGGCCGTCGACTACGGTCGCCTGCCCTGGATGGCGCTGACGCTGGCGTTCAGCTTCGGTCTGTACGGCCTGGTCAAGAAGCGGGCGAACGTGCAGGCCACGGAGAGCCTGGCCGTCGAGACGCTGGTGCTGCTCCTGCCCGCCGTGGGCTACCTGCTGTTCCTGCACGGGACGGGCACGGGCACGTTCGGCCAGGAGGGCGCCTGGCACGCCGTGCTGCTGGTCGGCGCCGGGCTCATCACGGCGGTGCCGCTGGCCTGCTTCGGCGCCGCCGCCATCCGGGTGCCGCTGAGCACGATGGGGCTGCTGCAGTACATCGCGCCGGTCCTGCAGTTCGCGGCGGGCGTGCTGGTCTTCAAGGAGGTCATGCCGTCCAGCCGGTGGATCGGGTTCTCGATCGTCTGGCTGGCCCTGGCCGTCTTCACGTACGACAGCCTCCGGGCGGCGCGCACGGCCGCCCGGAACCGCAGGTCAGCCGCTGCGCTCGACCACGTAGTCACATAGGGCGAGAAAAGCGCTCCTGGCCGGGATGTCGGGCAGGCCGGAGATGTCGGTGCGGGCCCGGTCGACCCAGGCGTCCAGCTCCGCGTGGGCCCTGGCCATCGCCGAATGGGCGCGCAGCAGGGTGAGCGCCTCCTCGACGTGCTCCTCGGGCACCGGGCCGGACAGCAGCTCGGTCAGGCGCGGCGAGTCGCCGGCGGCGAGCGCGTACAGGACGGGGAGGGTCTTGATGCCCTCCCGCAGGTCCGTGCCGGGCGTCTTGCCGGACTGGGCGCCGGAGGAGGCGACGTCGAGCAGGTCGTCGCCGAGCTGCCAGGCCACGCCGATCGCCTCGCACGCGCGGCTGAGGCGCTCCTCCACGTCGGCCGGGGCGCCGGCGAGCAGGGCGCCGAAGCGGCCGGAGGCGGCGATGAGCGAGCCGGTCTTGTCGGAGAGCACGGACAGGTAGTGGGCGATGGGGTCTTCGCCCTCGCGCGGCCCGACCGTCTCGCGGATCTGCCCCTGAACCAGGCGGGAGAACGTCTGCGCCTGGATGCGGATCAGCTCGGGGCCGAGGTCGGCGAGGAGGTCGGAGGCCTGGGCGAACAGGTAGTCGCCCGTGAGGATCGCCACGGTGTTGTCCCACCGGGCGTTGGCGGACGGGGAGCCGCGGCGCACCTCGGCCTCGTCCATGACGTCGTCGTGGTAGAGCGAGCCGAGGTGGGTCAGCTCGATGACCACGGCGCCGGGCACGACGCCCGGCGCCGACGGGTCTCCGAACTGCGCCGCCAGCAGCACCATCAACGTGCGGAACCGCTTGCCGCCGGCTTCGATGAGGTGCTTGGACACCTCCGTGACGAAGGCGTCCTCGGTCTCCACCGACGAGCGCAGGAGCTTCTCGACCGCGGCCAGCCCGTTGGCCACGTCCAGCGCCAACCGCTCGTCCTCGATGGGAAGGTCAACCACGGGAGGCGCGGACATACGAGAACCCCTTATCTGATGAACAGGCTGCTAGCTGCCTGGTTGGCGATACCGAGCACGGGCTCCGGATAGAGCCCCACCCCTACGGTAACCAGCAGCGAAACCGCGATCACCGCCACGGTCCCCATACTGGGGACCGCGATGGCCGGGCCGTCGGCCGCCGGGTCGCTGAAGAACATCAGCACGATCACGCGGACGTAGAAGAACGCGGCGATCGCGGAGGCCACCACGCCCACGACGACCAGGCCGGCCATCCAGCCACCCACCGAGTCGCCGGCCTGCGTGCCGCTGTCGAGAGCGGCCGCGAACACGGCGTACTTGCCGAAGAAGCCACTGGTCAGCGGGATGCCGGCGAAGGCGAGCAGGAAGAACGCGAACACGCCCGCGAGCAGCGGCGCGCGCTTTCCGAGACCCGCCCAGCGCGACAGGTGACCGGCCTCGCCGCCCGGGTCGCGGACGAGCGTGACGATCGCGAACGCGCCGACCGTGGTGACACCGTACACCGCGAGGTAGAACAGGATCGCCTTGAGTGAGTCGGCGTTGCGCTCGGCCGAGCCGTACGTGGCCATCACGCCGACGAGCAGGAAGCCCGCGTGCGCGATGGACGAGTAGGCCAGCATGCGCTTGATCTCGGTCTGCGTGATGGCCAGGATCGAGCCGGCGACCATGGTGAGCGCGGCCACGACCCAGATGACCGGACGCCAGTTCCAGTCAAGGTTGCCCAGACCCACCCAGAACACCCGCAGAACGGCCCCGAAGGCCGCGACGAGGGTGCCCGAGGCCATGAGGGCCGTGATGGGGGTCGGGGCGCCCTGGTAGACGTCCGGCTTCCACGCCTGGAACGGCGCCGCGCCGATCTTGAACAGCAGGCCCACGCCGAGCAGCGCGAGCCCGAGCAGCAGCAGCGGGTCGAGCGTGTTGCCCGCCGCCATGGCCCGGTTGATGCCCGGCAGCGAGACGGTGCCCGCGAAGCCGTAGACCATGGCGATGCCGTACAGGAAGAACGCCGAGGAGAAGGCGCCCAGCAGGAAGTACTTCATCGACGCCTCCTGCGACAGCAGGCGACGCCGGCGGGCCAAGCCGCACAGCAGGTAGAGAGGCAGCGACATGACCTCAAGGGCCACGAACATCATGAGCAGGTCGTGCGAGGCCGGGAAGAGCAGCATGCCGCCCACGGCGAACAGGACCAGCGGGTAGACCTCGGTGTGGCCGACCCCGCCCGAGTGGGCCTCGGCCTCCTCCTCGTCGGCGCTGCCGGGCACGGCCGCGGCGGAGGCCACGAAGTGGCCCTCGTCGTTGATCAGCAGCACACAGACGAACGACAGGACGAGGATGACGCCCCAGATGAACAGCGAGGGCCCGTCGACGGCCAGTGCGCCCATGGCGGAGGGCGCGGTGGACACCTGACCGCCCATCACCTGCACGAGGACCAGCGCGAACGCGCCCGCCAGGCTCAGCAGGGTGAGCGGCACGTGGATCGGCTTGCGCAGGTAACGCGGCGCGAACGCCTCGACCAGCACGCCGATGATGGCCGCGCCGAAGACCACCAGCAACGGCGCGAGCGTGCCGTACTCGATCGTCGGCGCTTGGAAGTCCCCGTTCACTGACCTGTCCCTTCAGCGATGGTGGAGGTGGGAACCTGCACGTTGGTCAGCGTCTGTTGCACTGACGGGTTGATCACGTCGAGCAGCGGCTTGGGGAAGAAGCCGAAGCCGATGATCAGCGCGACCAGCGGGGCCAGCACCCACACCTCGCGCGCGCTCAGGTCCTTGAAGGCCTTGACCGGCTCGGCCGTCGGCCCGTTCATGGTCCGCTGGACCATCCACAGGATGTAGACGGCCGCGAGGATGACGGCCACCGCGGCCACGATCGCCGCCGCCGTGAGCGCGCCGGAGCCGTGCGCCTGGCTCGAGTACGTGCCGATCATGACCATGAACTCGCTGACGAACGACGACAGACCCGGCAGCGACAGGCCGGCCAGGCCCGCGATCAGGAAGAAGCCCGCGAGCACCGGGGCGACCTTCTGCACGCCGCCGTAGTCGCCGATGTACGGCGAGCCGCGGCGGGCGATGAGGAAGCCCGCGGCCAGGAACAGCGCGCCGGTGGCGAAGCCGTGGTTGACCATGTAGAGGGCCGCGCCGGACTGCGCGACGGACGACATGGCGAACACGCCGAGCACGATGAAGCCGAAGTGCGAGATCGACGTGTAGGCGATGAGCCGCTTCATGTCGGTCTGCCCGATGGCCACGATGGCGCCGTAGACGATGCTGATGACCGCCAGCACGACGATCGGCATCGTGAACGCCTTGGCGGCGTCGGGGAAGAGCTCCAGGCAGAAGCGCAGCATGCCGAACGTGCCGACCTTGTCGAGCACGCCCACGAGCAGCACCGCGGCGCCGGCCGGGGCCTGGGCCGCCGCGTCGGGCAGCCAGGTGTGCACCGGCCAGAGCGGCGCCTTGATCGCGAAGGCGATGAAGAAGCCGCCGAAGAGCCACTTCTGCATCGTCGGGTCCTGGATGGCGCCGACGAGCTCGGGGAACATGAACGTCTGCTTGCCCGCGACCACGTAGAGGCCGATGACCGCGACCAGCATGAGCAGGCCGCCGAACAGCGAGTAGAGCAGGAACTTGACGGCCGCGTACGACCGCTGGGCCCCGCCGTACGACCCGATCATGAAGTACATCGGGATCAGCATGGCTTCGAAGAAGACGTAGAAGAGGAAGATGTCGGTCGCCGCGAAGACGCCGATCATCATCGTCTCCAGCACCAGCAGCAGCGCGAAGTACGTCTTCACCGACCGCTTCGGCGTGATCAGCGTGCCGTCGGCGGCCTTGACGCCGTCGGCGTCGTGCCAGGAGGCCAGCACCACCAGCGGCACCAGCACCACCGACAGGGCGATGAGCACGAGCGCGACACCGTCGACGCCGACCCCGAACTTCACGCCGAAGCTCGGGATCCAGTTGTACTCGGCGACGAACTGGAAGCGGTCGCCCGACGGGTCGAACCCGGCGGCCATGACACCCGTCAGGACCAGCACCAGCAGCGAGACCAGCAGGGTGACCTGCTTGGCCAGCTTGTCACTGCCCTTGGGAAGCAGGGCCACCACGATGGCGCCCACCACGGGCACCGCCATGAGTATCGGAAGCCAGGGTGACATCAGATGTTCCCAACGAAGAGCAGGGCGCCGGTCAGCAGGGCGGCGCCGATCAGGATGGACAGCGCGTACGTTCTGGCGAAGCCCGTCTGGATCCGCCGCAGGCGCCCGGAGCTGCCGCCGATGCCCGCCGCCAGTCCGTTGACCACCCCGTCGATGCCGCGGTTGTCGAAGAACACCGCGAGACGGGTGAGCCACTGGCCGGGACGCATGAACAGCGACTCGTTGAGCGCGTCACCGTACAGGTCGCGCCGGGCGAAAGTGGTGAGGAAGGAGCCGCGCGGCTGCACCGCCGGCACCGGGACCCTGCCGTACTTTATCCAGGCGATGATCGCGCCGACCGCGACGAGCGCGAGGGTCGCGAGGCCGGGCACGCTGGTGAAGTGGAACTCCGGCCGCACCGCCGGCGCGCCCACCGCGGGGGTGAGCCAGTCCAGGAGCCGGTTGCTCAGAATGAGGTAACCGCCCAGGAAGATCGAGCCGAGCGAGAGGATCATCAGCGGCACGGTCATGACGAGCGGCGACTCGTGCGGGTGAACGTCGTCGGCCCAGCGCTTCTCGCCGAAGAAGGTCATGAAGACCATCCGCGACATGTAGAAGCCGGTGATGCCCGCGCCGAGCACGGCCAGCCAGCCCAGGATCGGCTGGTGGTGCACCGCGGTCTCGATGATGCCGTCCTTGGTGAAGTAACCGGACAGCAGCGGGAACCCGATGATCGCCAGGTAGCCGATGAAGAACGTGACGAACGTGACCGGCATGACCTTGCGCAGGGCGCCGTACTTGCGCATGTCGACTTCGTCGTTCATGCCGTGCATGACGGAGCCGGCGCCGAGGAACATGTCGGCCTTGAAGAAGCCGTGCGTGATCAGGTGGCCGATCGCGAAGGCGTAGCCCGCCGGGCCGAGGCCCGCGCCGAGCATCATGTAGCCGATCTGCGACATCGTCGAGCCGGCCAGGCCCTTCTTGATGTCGTCCTTCGCGCAACCGATGATCGCACCGGCGAGCAGCGTGGCCGCGCCGACGATGGCGACGGCGAGCGCCGCGCCCGAGCCCTCGGGGAAGAAGAACGCCCCCGAGCGGACCACCAGGTAGACGCCGGCGGTGACCATGGTCGCCGCGTGGATGAGGGCCGAGACCGGGGTCGGGCCCTCCATGGCGTCGAGGAGCCAGGACTGCAGCGGCAGCTGCGCCGACTTACCGCAGGCGCCGAGGAGCAGCAGCAGGCCGATGGCCAGCATGGTGCCGTTCTCGGTGCCGGGCGCGATCTGCTCGCCGAGGCCCTTGAAGGTCAGGGTGCCGAACGTCGTCCAGATGACGAACATGCCGACCAGCAGCCCGAAGTCACCGACGCGGTTGACGACGAACGCCTTCTTCGCCGCGGTCGCCGCCGACGGCTTGAACTGCCAGAACCCGATCAGCAGGTACGACGCCAGGCCGACGCCCTCCCAGCCGATGAACAGGCCCACGTAGTTGTCCGCCAGCACGAGCAGGAGCATCGCGGCCACGAACAGGTTCAGGTAGGAGAAGAACCTGCGCCGGTGCTCGTCGTGGGCCATGTAGCCGATCGAGTAGATGTGGATCAGCGATCCGACGCCCGTGATCAGCAGCGCGAAGCTGATCGACAGCGGGTCGATGAGCAGCCCCATGTCGACCATGCCGGGGATGAACTCGTACAGGTGTACGGCCCGGCGGCGCTCCTCCTCCCCGAACCCGAGCAGCTCGACGAACGCCAGCACCGCCACCACGAACGAGGCGAGGGACATGGCCACGCCCAGCAGATGCCCCCACCGGTTGGTGAAGCGGTTGAACACCAGCAGGATGAACGCCCCCACGAGGGGGAAGGCGATCATCAGCCAGGCGTTGCCGATCACTCCGCCGGTGTGCTGGACGATCTCAGCGAGTTGAGATTCCACCAGTCACCTCTTAGTACTTCAGCAGGTTGGCGTCGTCAACGGACGCGGACCTGCGGGTTCGGAAGATCGTCACAATGATGGCCAGGCCGACCACGACCTCGGCCGCGGCCACCACCATCACGAAGAACGCGATGATCTGGCCTTCCAGGTTGCCGACCTGCCTGGAGAAGGTGACGAACGCGAGGTTGCAGGCGTTGAGCATGAGCTCCACACACATGAACACCACGATCGCGTTGCGCCGGATCAGCACGCCCATGGCGCCGATGGCGAACAGCAGGCCGGAAAGGATGAGGTAGTGCGTCGTCACTTGGTCACCTCATTGCTGCTCTGCTCTGCCTCGGTCTGCGGGACGTTCTCCTCGGCCGTGTGCCGGATGGCCTCGGCGAGCTCCGGGTCCTGGGGCAGCCGGCCGTGCTCGACGTCGTAGCGCGCGATGTAGCGGTTGACCGAGGACTCGGCGGCCGAGCCGTCGGGCAGCCGCGCGGGCATGTCGACCGCGTTGTTGCGCGCGTACGTGCCGGGCCCCGGCAGCGGCGACGGGTGGTCGCCGCGGAAACGGGCGCGGGAGAGGTCCTTCTGCGTCGGCTTGTCCGTGAGCTGCTCGCGGTGCGCCAGCACCATCGCGCCGAGCGCCGCGGTGATCAGCAGCGCCGAGGTGATCTCGAACGCGAAGACGTACGTGGTGAACAGCTCGGTCGCGATCGAGCGGATGTAGCCGCCGCCCTGTTCCGTGACCGTGGTCAGCCCGACCTGCGGCGCGAAGACCACGTTGCCGATGGCCACGACGATGAGCACCACGAACCCGAGGCCCGCGAGGATCGCCCAGAAGCGCTGACCCTTGATCGTCTCGACGAACGAGTCGGACGAGTCGACGCCCACGAGCATGAGCACGAACAGGAACAGCATCATGATCGCGCCGGTGTACACGATGATCTGCACGGCGGCCAGGAACGGCGCGTCCTGCACCGCGTACAGGACCGCCAGGCAGAGCATCACCGTGCCGAGCATCAGCGCGGAGTAGACGGCCTTCCGGTTGAAGACCATGCCGAGTGCGGCGCCGACGGAGACGACGGCGAGCACCCAGAACGTGATGGTCTCACCCATTGGTCCGCCCCAGCCGGTAGTAGTCCTCTTCCGTCTCACCGAGCCGCATGGGGTGCGGCGGCTGCTCCATGCCGGGCGTCAGAGGCGCGAGGAGCATCTCCTTGGTGTAGATGAGGCTCTCGCGGTTGGTGTCGGCGAGTTCGTACTCGTTCGTCATGGTGAGCGCGCGGGTCGGGCACGCCTCGATGCAGAGCCCGCACAGGATGCACCGCAGATAGTTGATCTGGTACGTGCGCCCGTAACGCTCGCCCGGCGAGTAGCGCTCGTCCTCGGTGTTGTCCGCGCCCTCGACGAAGATCGCGTCGGCGGGACACGCCCAGGCGCACAGCTCGCACCCGACGCACTTCTCCAGCCCGTCAGGCCAGCGGTTGAGCTGGTGACGCCCGTGGAAGCGAGGAGCCGTCGGCTTCTTGACCTCCGGGTAGTTCACCGTGACGGGCTTCTTGAACATCGTGTGGAAGGTGACCCCGAAGCCCTTGACGGGGTTCAGCCAATCAGTTAGTCCCACTGGGAATCTCCTTGTGCTGCACCCCGTGGTAGTGCGGCAGGTCGAGCGGCGGCACAGGGAATCCGCCGGCCGTCGGCTCGTTGGACAGTTCCTCGAACTCGGCGTCCACCTGTGCCTTCTGCGCCTCCTTGCGCCGCTGGTTGACGGTGTCGAACCGCAGCCAGATGGCCAGCGCGCCGATCACGATCACCCCGGCGAGCCCGAGCCCGATCATCCGGTCGCCCTCGTTGACCACGAGGTTGCGCACGGCGGCCACGAGCAGGATCCAGGCCAGGTTGACCGGGATCAGCACCTTCCAGCCCAGCGACATCAACTGGTCGTAGCGCACGCGCGGCAGCGAGGCCCGCACCCACACGATGAAGCTGAAGACCAGCACGAACTTGATGAAGAACCACAACACCGGCCACCAGCCGACGTTCGCGCCCTCCCACAACGAGATCGGGAACGGCGCCCGCCAGCCGCCCAGGAAGAGCGTCACGGCGATGCCCGAGGCGGTGAAGGTGTGCAGGTACTCGCCCATCATGATCAGGGCGAACTTCAGCGACGAGGAGTACTCGGTCTGGAAGCCGCCGACCAGCTCGCCCTCACCCTCGGGCAGGTCGAACGGGATGCGGGCGGCCTCACCGAACATGCACACCACGTAGATGAGGAACGAGGGGATCAGCAGCACCGCGAACCAGGTCTGCTCCTGCGCGGCCACGATCTCCGACGTGGACAACGTCCCGGCGAACAGGAAGATCGCCACGAACGACAGGCCCATCGCGATCTCGTAGGAGACCACCTGGGCCGCCGACCGCAGACCGCCGAGCAGCGCGTACGGCGAGCGCGACGACCAGCCGGCCAGCACCACGCCGTAGACGGAGACCGCGCCCATCGCGAGCATGAACAGCACCGCGACCGGCAGGTCGACCAGCTGCAGCGGCGTCTGCACGCCGAACAGGTTGACCATCGGCGCGAACGGCACGATCGAGAACGCCAGGAACGCCGGCACCACCATGATCACCGGTGCGAGCAGGTAGAGCACCCGGTCCACGGTCGTCGGGAAGATGTCCTCCTTGAGGCCCATCTTCAGACCGTCGGCCGCGGACTGCAGGAGACCGAACTTGCCCGCCCTGTTCGGGCCGCGCCTGTTCTGCATCCAGGAGATCAGCTTGCGCTCGTACCAGACGCCGAACAGGATGCCCAGCATCAGGAAGACGAACAGCATCACGGCCTTGATGATGGTGATCCACAGCGGGTCCTTGCCGAAGTCGGCGAGGGTGGGATCGGCCGCGAGTACGTGTTTCATGAGGCGCTCCCGATGGTGACGATGTCGCCGGACACCGCGCGCAGGTCACGGGTGACCGAGCAGCCGCCGGAGTTCGCCGGCACCCAGACCACGCGGTCGGGCAGGTCGGCGACGCGCAGCGGCAGCGTCACGATGCCGCCGACGACGAGCTTGTCGCCGTCGGTGACGCCGAGCTCGGCGGCCGTGCTCTCGGAGAGCAGCGCTTCGGCGGGGCGGGCGGTGCCCGCGAGGTACGGCTCGCCGTCCTGCAGCCTGCCCTCGTCGAGCAGCTGGTGCCAGGTGGCGAGCAGCGCCTGGCCGGTCTCCGGCACCTCCGGCGAGCGGCTCAGCACGCTCGGCGCCGGGACGCGGCTGCCGCGCCAGGAGCCCAGGGTGGACAGCTCGCGCCGGACCGCCTTGGCGTCCGGCAGGGCCAGGTGGACGTCCATCCGGTCGGCCAGGTTGACGATCACGGCCAGGTCCGACTGCAGGCCGGGCACCTTCAGCGGCGCCTCGAACGAGCGGCCCCTGCCCTCCCAGTTGACGAACGTGCCGCCCTTCTCCTGCACGGCGGCCACGGGCAGCACCACGTCGGCGCGGTCGGTGACGGCGCTGGCACGGATCTCCAGGCTGACGATGAACGGCGTGTGCTCCAGCGCGTCGAGCGCCTCGCCCGGGTCGGCCAGGTCGTACGGGTCGACGCCGGCCACGACCAGCGCGTCGATCTCGCCGTCGCGGGCGGCGGCCAGGATGGCGGAGGTGTCGCGGCCCGGCGTGGCGGGCAGCGAGGCGACGTTCCACAGCCGGGCGACCTCGGCCCTGGCGGTCTCGTCGTCCACCGGGCGGCCGATCGGCAGCAGGTTGGGCAGCGCGCCGGCCTCGATCGCGCCGCGCTCACCGGCCCGGCGCGGGATCCAGGCGAGCCTGGCCTCGGAGGCGGCGGCGAGGCGGACGAGGGCGGACAGCGCACCGGGGACGGTGGCCAGTCGCTCGCCGGCGAGCACGATCGTGCCCGGGGCCAGCGTGCCGACCAGGTCGCCGATGGCGTCGGCCTCGGCGCCGGGGGCGGTGCGGATGAGCGTGCCGCCCATCTTCTCCAGCCCGGGGGTGGCGAACGGCGCGATCGCGGTGACCTTCAGGCCCTTCTTCATCCACGCCTTGCGCAGGCGCAGGAAGACGATCGGCGACTCCTCCTCGGGCTCGAACCCGACGAGCAGCACGTGGGGGGCGTTCTCGAGGTCGGCGTAGCCGATCTCGATGCCCTTGCCGGCCACCGCGTGCGCCAGGAACTGCGCCTCCTCGGCGGAGTGCGGCCTGGCGCGGAAGTCGACGTCGTTGGTGCCGAGGGCGATGCGGGCGAACTTGGCGTAGGCGTAGGCGTCCTCGACCGTGACCCGGCCGCCGACCAGCACGCCGGCCTTGCCGCGGGCGTTGGCCAGGCCCTGCGCGGCCACCATCAGCGCCTCCGGCCACGAGGTGGGCACGAGCACGCCCTCCTCGTTGCGGACCAGCGGCTGCTTGAGCCGGTCGGGCTGCGTGGCGTACGTGAACGCCCAGCGGCCCTTGTCGCAGTTCCACTCCTCGTTCACCTGCGGGTCGTCGCCCGCCAGGCGGCGGGTGACCCGGCCGCGCCGGTGGTCGGTGCGCATGCTGCAGCCGGAGGCGCAGTGCTCGCACGCGCTCGGCGTGGAGACCAGGTCGAACGGGCGGGCGCGGAAGCGGTAGGCGGCGCCGGTGAGCGCGCCGACCGGGCAGATCTGCACCGTGTTGCCGGAGAAGTAGGAGTTGAACGGCTTACCGTCGGCCGTGCGTACCTGCTCCTTCGCCCCGCGCTCGAAGAACTCGATGAGCGGGTCGCCCGCGATCTGGTCGGAGAAGCGGATGCAGCGCGCGCACTGGACGCAGCGCTCGCGGTCGAGCAGCACCTGCGTCGACAGCGGCAGCGGCTTGGGGAAGGTGCGCTTCTGCTCCTGGAACCGGGACTCGCCGCGGCCGTTGGACATGGCCTGGTTCTGCAGCGGGCACTCGCCGCCCTTGTCGCAGACCGGGCAGTCGAGCGGGTGGTTCAGCAGCAGGAACTCCATCGCCGCCCGCTGCGCCTTCTCGGCCACCGGGGACGTGAGCTGGGTCTGCACCACCATGCCCTCGGCGACCTCGATGGCGCACGACGGCTGCGGCTTGGGGAAGCCGCGGCCGTTGCCCGCGTCGGGGATGTCGACCAGGCACTGGCGGCAGTTGGCCGCCGGGTCGAGCAGCGGGTGGTCGCAGAACCTGGGGATCTGGATGCCCAGGAGCTCGGCGGCCCTGATGATCAGAGTGCCCTTGGGGACACTGACCTGGAACCCGTCGATGGTCAGGGTCACCAGGTTCGTTTCGGTCTCTACGACGGTCACTGCTCACCCCAGAGAGTGGACTTCTTCGGGTCGAACGGACAGCCGCCGATCTCGAAGTGCTTGAGGTACTCCTCGCGGAAGTACTTCACCGAGGAGTGGATCGGGCTCGTCGCGCCGTCGCCCAGCGCACAGAACGAGCGGCCCAGGATGTTGTCCGCGATGTCGGTGATCGTGGAGAGGTCCTCTTCGGTGCCCTGACCGGCCTCCAGGCGCTTGAGCACCTGCTTGAGCCAGTACGTGCCCTCGCGGCAGGGCGTGCACTTGCCGCAGGACTCGTGGGCGTAGAACTCCGTCCAGCGCAGCACCGTGCGGACCACGCAGGTGGTCTCGTCGAAGATCTGCAGCGCGCGCGTGCCGAGCATGGAGCCCTTGGCGCCGACCGCCTCGAAGTCGAGCGGCACGTCGAGGTGCTCGTCGGTGAAGATCGGCGTCGAGGAGCCGCCCGGGGTCCAGAACTTGATCCGGTGCCCCTCGCGGATGCCGCCCGCCATGTCGAGCAGCTCGCGCAGCGTGATGCCGAGCGGGGCCTCGTACTGGCCGGGGCGGGTGACGTGGCCGCTGAGCGAGAAGATGCCGAAGCCCTTGGACTTCTCGGTGCCCATCCCGGCGAACCAGTCGGCGCCCTTGCCGATGATCGAGGGAACACTCGCGATCGACTCGACGTTGTTGACGACAGTGGGCGAGGCGTACAGGCCCGCCACGGCCGGGAACGGAGGCTTGAGCCGGGGTTGACCACGGAAGCCCTCGAGCGAGTCGAGCAGTGCCGTCTCCTCGCCGCAGATGTAGGCGCCCGCGCCGCTGTGCACGACCAGCTCCAGGTCGAAGCCGGAGCCGAAGATGTCCTTGCCGAGATACCCCTTCTCGTACGCCTCCCGCACGGCCGCGTGCAGCCGGCGGATGACGTGCAGCACCTCGCCGCGCACGTAGATGAAGGCGTGGTTGGCGCGGATCGCGTACGACGTGATGATGATGCCCTCGACCAGCGAGTGCGGGTTGGCCATCATCAGCGGGATGTCCTTGCAGGTGCCCGGCTCGGACTCGTCGGCGTTGACGACCAGATAGTGCGGCTTGCCGTCGCCCTGCGGGATGAAGCCCCACTTCATGCCGGTGGGGAAGCCCGCGCCGCCGCGGCCGCGCAGGCCGGAGTCCTTCACGGCCTGGATGACCGCGTCGGGGTCCATGCCCAGGGCCTTGCGCGCCGCGGCGTACTCGCCGTAGGCGTCGATGGTGAAGGAGTCGGGCTGGTCCCAGTTGGCGGTCAGGACCGGTGTCAGCGTCGTGCTCATGCCTCGGGGGCCTTCCATCCGTTGGCCTTGGCGACCTTCAGACCCTCAAGCGACGCGCCGGCGGCCGACGGGCCCTCGCCCGCGCGCTCGTCGGGCAGGCCGGCCAGCACGCGCGAGGCCTCCTTGAAGGTGCACAGCCCGTTCGGGCCGCGCGTGGGGCGCACTTCCTTGCCGGCGCGCAGGTCGTCGACGAGCTGCTTGGCCGACTCGGGGGTCTGGTTGTCGAAGAACTCCCAGTTGACCATCATGACCGGCGCGAAGTCGCAGGCCGCGTTGCACTCGAGGCGCTCCAGCGAGATCTTGCCGTCGCCGGTCGCCTCCTCGTGGCCGACGCCGACGTGCTCCGACAGCTCTTCCCAGATCTGGTCGCCGCCCATGACCGCGCACAGCGCGTTGATGCACACCCCGACGTGGTAGTCACCGGCGGGCTTGCGCTTGTACATGGTGTAGAAGGTCGCCACGCCGGTGACCTCGGCCTTGCTGAGGCCCAGCATCTCGGCGCAGAACTCCTGCCCGTCGTCGGAGACGTAACCGTCCTCCGACTGCACGAGGTGGAGCAGCGGCAGCAGGGCGGACCGCGTCTTCGGGTAGCGGCCGATGATCTCCTTGGCGTCCTGCTCCAGACGCTCACGGACTTCCGGTGAGTAAGTCACCGGTCCACACCTCCCATGACGGGGTCGATAGAAGCCACCGCGGCGATCACGTCGGCGACCTGGCCGCCCTCCGCCATCGCGGGGAAGGCCTGCAGGTTGCAGAAGGACGGCTCGCGGAAGTGCACGCGGAAGGGGCGGGTGCCACCGTCGCTGACCACGTGGGCGCCGAGCTCGCCCTTGGGCGACTCGATGCTGGCGTACGCCTGCCCGGCCGGCACCCGGAACCCCTCGGTCACCAGCTTGAAGTGGTGGATGAGGGCCTCCATCGAGGTGCCCATGATGTGGGCGATGTGGTCGGGCGAGTTGCCGAACCCGTCGGGGCCGAGCGCGAGCTGCGCGGGCCAGCCGATCTTCTTGTCCTCGATCATCACCGGGTCGCCCTTGAGCGGACCGGCGATCCGGTCCAGGGCCTGCTCGATGATCTTGAGGGACTCCTCCATCTCCTTCATGCGCACGAGGTAGCGCGAGTACACGTCGCAGCCGCGCTCGGTGGCGACGTCGAACTCGTAGGTCTCGTAACCGCAGTAGGGCTGCGACTTGCGCAGGTCCCACGGCAGGCCGGCGGCGCGCAGGATCGGGCCGGTGACGCCGAGCGCCATGCAGCCGGTCAGGTCGAGGTAGGCCACGTCCTTCGTACGGCGCACGTAGACCGGGTTGGCGTCGAGGAGCTTGCGGATGTCCTTGATCCGCTTGGGCATCTCCTTGAGGAACTCGCCGACCTTGTCGACCGCGCCCGCGGGCAGGTCGACGCTCACGCCGCCCGGCCTGACGTAGGCGTGGTTCATGCGCAGACCCGTGATGTACTCGAACAGGTCCATGATCAGCTCGCGGTCGCGGTAGCCGAACAGGAACGGCGTGGTCGCGCCCAGCTCCATGCCGAACGTGCCCATGGCCACCAGGTGCGAGGAGATGCGGTTGAGCTCCATCATCATCACGCGGATGGCCTGCGCCCGCTCGGGGATGCGGTCGGTGATGCCGAGCAGCTTCTCCACGCCCATGCTGTAGGCGGTCTCGTTGAAGATCGGCGAGAGATAGTCCATGCGGGTCACGAACGTGGTGCCCTGCGTCCACGTCCGGAATTCCATGTTCTTCTCGATGCCGGTGTGCAGGTAGCCGATGACGCCGCGCGCCTCGGTCACCGTCTCGCCGTCGAGCGTCAGCACCAGCCGGAGCACGCCGTGCGTGGACGGGTGCTGGGGGCCCATGTTGACGACGAGCCGCTCTTCTTCCGTCTCGCGCACGCCGGCCACGACCTGGTCCCAGTCGGCGCCGTTGACCGAGTAGACCTTGCCCTCGGTGGCCTCGTCATAAGCGGTGCTCACGAGTAGCTCCTCCTGTGGTCGGGCGACGGGATGGTGGCGCCGCGGTATTCGACCGGGATGCCGCCGAGCGGGTAGTCCTTCCGCTGGGGGTGACCCTCCCAGTCGTCCGGCATCATGATCCGGGTGAGCGCGGGGTGACCGTCGAAGATGATCCCGAAGAAGTCGTACGTCTCACGCTCATGCCAGTCGTGACCAGGGTAAACGCCCACGGTCGATGGAATGTGCGGGTCGGCGTCCGGGCAGCTCACCTCCAGGCGCACGCGCCTGTTGTGGGTGATCGAGCACAGGTGGTAGACCGCGTGCAGCTCCTCGCCCGTCAGGTGCGGGTAGTGCACCCCGGAGACGCCGAGCGACAGCTCGAAGCGCAGGGCGGGGTCGTCGCGCATCTTCTGGCTGACCTCGACGAGGCGCTCGCGCTTGACGTGCAGGGTCAGCTCGCCGCGGTCGACGACCACGCGCTCGATCGCGTCGTCGAGCGCCAGGGCGTCGACGACCTCGTCGAAGTAGCTCCCGTACGGGCGGGGCGTCGAGATCTGCGGCGGGCGGCGGACGACGAGCCCGCCGTAGCCGGAGGTGTCACCGGAGTCCGTGGCGCCGAACATGCCCTGCCGGGCGATCGGCGGCTCCTGCGCCGCCGGCACCTCGGGGACCTGCGCGTCCGGGACCTCGGGGAGGTTGTCGGGCGAGGTCACTTCGCGGCCCCCTGGTCGATCAGCGGCAGCGTGCGCAGCGCCTGCAGCTCGAGCTCCTCGATCTGCTTGGCGCGGTGCGCGCCGAACTTCATGTTCTGGATCTTGTCGTGCAGCTTCACGATCGCGTCGATCAGCATCTCGGGCCGCGGCGGGCAGCCGGGCAGGTAGATGTCGACCGGGACGACGTGGTCGACGCCCTGCACGATGGCGTAGTTGTTGAACATGCCGCCGCTGGAGGCGCACACGCCCATGGAGATGACCCACTTGGGCTCGGCCATCTGGTCGTAGATCTGACGCAGCACCGGCGCCATCTTCTGCGACACGCGACCGGCCACGATCATCAGGTCGGCCTGACGGGGAGACGCCGAAGCGCGCTCCATGCCGAAGCGCGCGAGGTCGTAGTGGGGGCCGCCGGTGGCCATCAGCTCGATGGCGCAGCACGCGAGGCCGAACGTGGCCGGCCACACGGAGTTCTTCCGCGCCCACCCGGCGGCCGCTTCGACCGTGCTGAGGATGAACCCGCTGGGGAGTTTCTCTTCAAGTCCCATTTTCAGTCCCAGTCCAGACCCTTGCGGCGCCACACGTACGCGTAGGCGACGAGCACGGTGACGATGAACAGCAGCATCTCGACGAGCGCGAACAATCCGAGGCCCGAAGAGAGCACGCGGCCGAGGTCGTCCGTCTGCGGAGCGAACGAGACGGCCCACGGGTAGAGGAAGATGATCTCGATGTCGAAGACGATGAAGAGCATCGCCGTGACCATGTATTTGAGCGGGAACCGTCCACCACCGACAGGCTGGGGCGTCGGCTCGATGCCGCATTCATAGGCGTCGAGCTTGGCGCGGTTCCAGCGCTTGGGACCGGTGAAGGGAGCGATGGCGACCGAGAAGATCGCGAAGCCCCCCGCGAGAACGGCGAGCACCAGGATGGGCACGTAAAGGTCCATCGCTACGCCTCCTCCGGAGTCGCCGCGCGCGCGGGCGCGCAGCCGGATCTGTCAGTTCTGAGATTCATGCTGGTGGCGCGACCTTCGAGAGTGCGTTAATGATCAAGTCCGACGCATCGCCTCGCCGGTCCGTGAGGTTACCAAGGAGTTTGAGCGCGAAGCGCATCAGCCTTGGATGGGGTAGCCCGTGCCTGGTGCCGAAGCTCATGACACCGGGCTTCCCGATCGCCTCGACGAACCACCTGCCGAGGGTGAAGTATCCGCCGTAGGCGTCCTTCAGCACCTGGGGGTAGGTCCGCAAGATCCGCTCCCGCTGGGCGGGTGTGGTGCCCTTGAGAGCCTTGGCGATGATCTCGGCGGCGATCTCTCCGGTCTCCATGGCGTAGGCGATGCCCTCGCCGTTGAACGGGTTGATCGACCCGCCGGAGTCTCCCACGAGCATCAGGCCGCGCGTGTAGTGGGGTTGCCGGTTGAAGGCCATCGGGAGCGCGGCGCCGCGGATCGGGCCCGTCATGTTCTCCTGGGTGAAGCCCCACTCCTCGGGCATCGACCGGCACCAGCGCCGCAGCAGGTCGCGGTAGTCGATGTTCTTGAACTGCTCGCTCGTGTTGAGCAGCCCGAGACCCACGTTGGCGGTGCCGTCACCGACGCCGAAGATCCAGCCGTAGCCGGGCAGCAGCGTGTCGGCGTCCCACAGCTCCAGCCAGATCTCGAGGTAGTCGTCGTCGTGGCGCGGGCTGTCGAAGTACGTGCGCACGGCCACGCCCATCGGGCGGTCCTCCCGCTTGTGCAGGCCCATGCCGAGGGCCAGGCGGGTGCTGTTGCCGTCGGCGGCGACGACCACGCGGCTGCGGAACTCGCGGCCGTCCTTGGTGGTGACGCCCACGATGTGGCCGCTGCGGTCGTCGAGGATCGGGCCGGTGACGGTGACGCCCTCCATGAGCCGCGCGCCGTTCTTGACGGCGTGGGCGGCCATGATCTGGTCGAAGTCCTGGCGCGTGCGGACGAGGCCGAAGTCGGGGAAGCGGTCGAGCTGCGGCCAGTCGAGCTCGAAGCGCATGCCGCCGCCGGCGATGCGCAGGCCCTTGTTCCTGACCCAACCGGGAGCGTCGACGTCGACGCCCATGTTGAGCAGCTGCTTGACGGCGCGCGGGGTCAGGCCGTCGCCGCAGACCTTCTCCCTGGGGAACCTGGTCTTCTCCAGCACCAGGACGTCGAGCCCGGCGGCGGCCAGGTAGAAGGCGCTCGCGGAGCCGGCCGGCCCTGCGCCGACGACGATGACGTCGGCGTCAACGGCGCTCATGATCGCGCCCGCTTCACCATGGGTGCGCCTGTACAGCGCTGTCTCGCGGCGGGCTCGTGCGCCTGGCGGGCGGCTGTTGGCACGGTCACTGGACTGTCCTGTCCCTACACGCTCCGAAGGCCTCGGGGTTTGGCGCCTTCGTTCCTTTGTGAACCCCTTCACAAACTTATCGGCCAGCAGTCTACTGCTTTTGCTGTACAAAGTGGCAGTCGGGGGGCTGGATCGTGATCAGAGGGGATGGCGTGTCGCCTGTGCCAGGCCATCATGATCATCTTTCGGGCCGCCTCGGTTCGGCGCGTCCGCGGAGCGTACGGCGGGCCGCGCCGGGCGGGTCCGCTTCACGTCGGGGACCCGCCCGGCCCGGCGGCGCCGATTGATTTCGCCGGGCGCGCCCGCTTTCGGTTATCCCCGAGCGCGACGGCCATCCGGAAAATGATTGGCTTTTCAACTAGAGACGAGGACTCGCCGTCACGGCGGGAAATTCCGCGCGTCGGCATGTCCGCCCCGGTAATACGGCCTGCCGGAAAAGAAGATTGTCGCCGAACCGCGAAAACCTCAGGCGGGCTTGAAGCCGCGATGCAGCGCGACGATCCCCATCGTGAGGTTGCGCCAGGCGACGCGTTCCCAACCGGCCTGCTGGATGGTGCGCGCCAGCGTCGCCTGGTCGGGCCAGTCTCTGATCGACTCGGCCAGGTATTCGTAGGAGTCGTCGTTGGATCCGAACACCCTGGCCATCTTCGGCAGCAGCTTCATCAGATATTCGCGATAGACCAGATCGAACGGCGCGAACGTCACGTGCGAGAACTCGAGGATCACCAGACGCCCGCCCGGCTTGGTCACCCGCAGCATCTCGCGCAGCGCCTGCGCGGTGTCGTGGACGTTGCGCAGCGCGACCGAGATCGTCACCGCGTCGAACGCCTCGTCGGCGAAGGGCAGCCGCAGCGCGTCGCCCGCGACGAAGGGCACGCCCTCACCGGTCAGCGCGTTGCCGCCGTGGCGGCGCACGCCGGTGCGGAGCATGCCGAGCGAGAAGTCGGAGGCGATCGCCCGCGCGCCCAGCGTGGTGAACGCGTCGGTCGAGGTGCCGGTGCCGGCCCCCAGGTCGAGGACGACCTCGCCGGGCCCCGCGTCGACGGCGGCGGCCACCGCCTTGCGCCAGAGCCTGACCTGGCCCAGCGAGATCACGTCATTGACCAAGTCGTAGCGCCGGGCGGTGCGATCGAACATCGCGGCGACCTCATCCGGCTGTTTGTCCAACTGAGCGCGCGTCATGCCGACAGCCTATGGGGGCCGCGTCCCGGCCACGTCCCTTGCTATCAGGACAATCAACGGAAAGTAGCCACGACACTACGCAACGTCTGCTAGAAATTGGCGAATGCTTGCTCGTGTCGCCCTTGCGGCGTTCCTCGCCTCGGCCCCCGTCGCGCACACCCGCGTCGTCGCGGCCAACCCGGTCGACAACACGCCCCACGTGCTCGACGGCATCGTCAACGCCATCACCGTCGTCGGCCGCACCGTCGTCGTCGGCGGCTCGTTCAGCGAAGTGAGCGACGCCTCCCGCCGCACCGTCCACGCGCGGGCCAACCTCTTCGCCTACGACCTGAACACCGGCCGCATCCTGCCGGGCTTCGCGCCCAACGTGGGCGGCACCGTCCACGCGCTGGAGCCCGGCGACGGCGGCACCGTCTACGTCGGCGGCGACTTCTGGGGCGTCAACCACCGCGCGCCGCGGGCGCTGGCCCAGCTGCGCCTGACGGACGGCGCGACCGTGGCCGGCTTCGCGCCGCGCATCGGCGGCGGCATGGTCGCGACGCTGGCCAGGCAGGGCTCCCGGCTCTACGCCGGCGGCGACTTCGTCAGCCCGCGCACCGCCCTGGCCAGGCTCGACGCGGCCACGGGCGCGCTCGACCCGACGTTCACCGTGACGCCGGGCAAGTCGCTGTCGTCGCGGGTGAAGGTCTACGCGATGGCGCTCTCACGCGACCGGCTGGCGGTGGACGGCTCGTTCACCACGCTCGACGGCAAGCCGAGGCCGCAGGTCGGGCTCATCGACGTCAGCGGGCACACGGCCAAGGTCGCCCCCTGGCGGACCGACGCGTACGCCCGCAAGTGCGACGAGGCGTTCCCCTCGTACGTCCGGGGCATCGACTTCTCCCCCGACGGGCGTTATTTCGCGGTGGTCACCACAGGCGGCACCAAGAGCGGTATGTGCGACACGACCGCCAGGTTCGAGACCTACGCCAAGGGCTCGGCCGTCAAGCCGACCTGGGTCAACCACACCGGCGGCGACTCGCTCTACTCCGTCGCCGTGACCGGGGCCGCGGTCTACGTCGGCGGCCACCAGCGCTGGCTGGACAATCCGAAGGGCCGTGACTCGGCCGGCCCTGGCGCGGTGGCGCGGCCGGGCATCGGGGCGATTCATCCCCGCACCGGAAAGGCCCTGAGTTGGAATCCGGGGCGGGAGCGCGGCATCGGCGTGAAGGCGTTTTACACCCACAGTCGCGGACTGCTTGTGGGTAGCGACACCACGCGGCTGGGACGGGAGTACCATGCGCGGATTGGCATGTTCCCCCTGCCCTAGTCGCTTTGCGGCTTCGGTCGGTCGATCTTGCTGCTGATGCGTTCGCTCACAGCGTCACGCTGTTTGGACAGCAGGACGTAGCTCGCCACCCCGCTGATCACAAACGACGCGATGATCAGCACGAAGGGGTTATGCAGGCCGAGCAGCAACAGCACCAAGAGGGTCACGCCAAACAGGCCGATCCGGCACAGTGTGTAAACGAGAACGGGACGCACACGTCGAGGTTACTCGGACCCGTGCACAGGTCGCTCTTCGCACCGAACGCGAGCACTGCTACTGTTCCCAGTTAGGGAGTTTCGTAAAGAAACACCCACGAGAGCCCCAAAGAGGCTCTATCATATAACAATCGGGCAGTCAGCTGATAACAACCCGTGATCTTTGTAGAAAACCACGGATAAATCAGGCTTCGCTCGACACACTGGTTACCTGTCCGCCCGCTGGCAGGAAGCGGGATGCGAGGGGGAGAGATTGGTGGAGAGTAGCAGCGAGCGTCTGCTGACCCCAGGAGAGGTTGCCGCCCTCTTCCGGGTAGACCCAAAGACGGTTACACGCTGGGCAGCGGCAGGCCGCATCAGCAGTATCCGCACCCCCGGAGGGCACCGGCGCTTCCGCGAATCGGAAGTGCACGCCCTTCTCCGAGGCGAGGACGTTCTCACGGCCGACAGGCCTGCAGGTGAGTCCCCGCGCGTCTGACGTTCCGTCCAGCAGGTGATCCCGCGTCGGCGGGCCGTGCACAACGGTCCCGCCGCACGGGAGCAGCCACTGTCCCAGGATCACCGCTGGCGGGACCACTGTTCGTGTGCTTCCCGGCCACCACACCTCCGTACGGTGGAGCACGGGGCGGCGCCAACCGCCGACCGTGGCTGGCGCCTGTCCGGGTCCCTCTCGATCAGGCGTCTTCCTGCTCGGCCTTGTAGGCCAGGAACTCACGCTCGAGCTCGTCGTTCTCCTCCTCCCAGCGCCGGCGGCGCACCTGCGCCTCCTCCTCGGTCAGCGACTCCGGCAGCCACTGCTCGTAGTCGGGATCGCCGGGCTGGACCTCCACGTACGCGTTGCCGATCAGACGCCCGTCCTCGCTGGTCAGGCTCCGCGGCACGCGAAGGGTCCCGTCCGCGAGCCGGATGACGTACATGGCCGATCACCTAGATTCCGTAGCGCCGGTTGAAGAACAGCATGATGTCGAGCGCCATACGCGTGTCGCCCCCGAGCATGTCCACGAGGGCCGGGCGCTGGCGGGAGGCGATGGCGGCGAAGGCGTCGGCGAAGAACTCCTTGCGGCCGAGCCCGCCTCGCTGGCGGTGGAACGACGAGGCCAGCAGCGGCAGGGCCGCCTCGTAGAGCCGGACGAACTCCGGCGAGTCCGAGACCCACGTGCCGTGCGCCGCGTCGATGTCGTCGATGGCGTGGCCGACCTCGTGCATCATCACGTCCGGCGTGGGTGAGGGCCGGTCCCCCACGACGATCTTGCGGTCGCCGTAGGCGCCCGCGCAGATGTCCCAGGTCGCGCGGCCCGACGGGAGCGGCGCGCCGCGTAAGTAGCCCATGTCGTCGAGGTCGGGGACGCCGCCCGCGCCGACGTAGATGCCCTCCAGCCCGTCGGCCAGCTTGTCCTTGAGCCGGTCGGGCAGCCGGGCCAGGCTCTCCACGGCGTGCACGACCTCGGGCGGCGGCGGGCCCAGCTGGGCGTCCCACTGCCGGTGCAGGACCTCCTCCAGCCGGCCGCAGTGGCGCAGGCCGTCGCCCAGCGAAGGGGCCTCCGGCCGGTGCGGCCGGGCTTCCGCCGGCCGGTCGTCGAGCTCGAAGTCGTACCAGGTGTAGCCGGGGCGCTCGGTCACGGCCGCGGACAGCCGCTCGCGGCGCTCGCGGGGAGCGTCCCAGCCGACCCGCCGCCGTTCAGGGGGTTCTACCGCGGGACGGGCGCCGTTCAGCTCGCTCTCGCGCGGCCGGCGGCGCTGCTCCGGACCACCGCGCCCGCGCCCCGCCGTGCGCGCCTCCTGGCGCCTCTCACGGACGCTGGACCAGAACGAACGGTCGGCCTCGGGGGGCGCCTCGGTGCGGCGCGAGAACAGGTACGATCCACGCCGCCACCAACGACCGCGCCGATGTCGCCCTTTGTCCTGAGAAAAGGCCATCGCCACCTCTCCACGCCTCTGGAGCCCCGTGGACACCGCCGCATGGGTTTCCACCGTACGACGTGGATCTTCCGGTAGTAACCCGAAATGGGACATCGGACCGCACGATCAGTCCTGTGCATGGCTTACAGTTCGGGCATGGCAGGTGTTCTCATCGGACTGGCTCTGCTGGCCTTCTGGCTTTTCTCCCTCTTCGACGTGGTGACGACACCCGAAGACGAGGTACGGAACGTACCAAAAGCCCTCTGGATTCTCATCGTCGTTCTGATCCCGCTGCTCGGCGGCATGGTGTGGATGGCCCGCGGCCGTCCGCGGGCGCCGCGGCAGGCGTGGCCGGTCACCCCTGGCCCGGGCATGCCGAAAGGGCCCGACGACGACCCCGATTTCCTCCGCGACCTCGAGCGCCGCATGCGCGGCGACGACGTGAGCTGACCCCTCCCCCAGGGGTCAGTCGACGTCGGCGTAGCTGTGCAGGCCGTCGATGAAGATGTTGACCCCGATCAGGTTGAACAGCAGGCAACCGAACGCCACGAGCTGCACGATCGTCGCCGCCCGGCCCTTCCAACCGGCCGTCGCCTTCGCGTGGAGGTAGGCGGCGTAGGCGACCCAGGTGATGAACGACCAGACCTCCTTCGGGTCCCACCCCCAGTAACGCCCCCACGCCCGGTCCGCCCAGAGCGCGCCCGCGATGACGGCGAACGTCCACAGCGGGAACGCGAAGACGATCGCCCGGTGGGCCACCCGCTCCAGATCGGCCCGTGACGGCAGGCGCGACATCCCGTCACCGCGCACGAGGTAAAGGATGCCGGTCACGCCCGCCAGCGTCAGCAGGCCACTGGCCACGATCGCGGCGGTGACGTGAATGGCGATCCAGTACGAGTCGAGCGCCGGCACCACCGGACCGGCCGCGGTGTAGAAGATCTTCGAGGCCAGGCCGAGCCCCAGCGCGGCGGTCACCATGACGAAGCCGCCGAGGAACCGTACGTTGTGGCGGAGCTGGGTGGCGAGGAACGCGGTCACGGCGGCGAAGGAGATCGCGACCACGAACTCGTACATGTTGCCCCACGGCCATCGGCCGACGGCGAGGCCGCGGGTGACGATGGCGGCGAGGTTGGCGACCCAGCCGACCCAGGCCAGTACGAGGCCGGCCGTCCCGGCCACCGCGGCGAGACGCGGCGGCTCGGGCGCGACGGGCACGGACGTGCTCCCGGTCTCCGGAAGCACGTCGGCCCCTGACGCGCCGACCGCGACCGGCTGCCTGGCGGCGCTCTTCGCGACCGCCTTGCCCGGTCGGACGCGACCGAAGGCCAGGTCCATCGCGAAAGCCACCATGGCGACGACGTAGAGCAGAACCGCGGCGACGACGAAAAGGTCGCTCACCTCGGCGAGTTGCTCAGCGGA
The DNA here is from genome assembly GCF_004348995.1 of Nonomuraea terrae. GTDB lineage: Bacteria > Actinomycetota > Actinomycetes > Streptosporangiales > Streptosporangiaceae > Nonomuraea > Nonomuraea terrae. Next base: position 64,590 of record NZ_SMKQ01000005.1, on the reverse strand, counting down.
CATCCTTGTCTCCTGCTGATAGAACCTGGACGATCTCGGCGAACTCCTCGGTGAAGCCCGCCGCGGAGCCCTCCGTACGGGTCAGCCCACCCACGTCGACCCTGCCTTCGCCGACGCGGACGAAGACCCTGCGGCGGCGGATCATGAGCGAGGCCGCGATGGCGACGACGGCCGCGGCGGCGGACACCAGTGCGGGCACGCGTCCGGGGTCGTAGGCCGTCTGGAGCGTGATCCACTGCTTGACGCCGGTGAACTCGAGCTTGCCGAGGCCGTCGGGCAGCTGCACCGACTGGCCCACGGCCAGCGGCTTGGGCACGTCGTCACCCATGAGCAGCGGCTTGAGCTTCTTCATGTCCTCGGGCTCGGCCAGCGTGTAGACCGACTGCGGCTCGCCGGAGCGCATGCCGAGGTCGCCGGTGAAGGCGCCGAGGACCTGCACCTCGGGGTTGAGCTCCCCGGGGAAGGCAGAGGCGTATCGGCCGTCGACCAGCGGGACGCTGGTGGGCAGGAACTGCAGCAGGAACCCCAGCTGCCCCGGCTTCGCGTCGGGCACCTTGACCACGCAGCCCGAGGTCATCGTGGCCTTCTCCTCGATCAGGCAGGGCACGGCGCCCTCGAAGGCCACCTGCCCCTCCCCGTCGGTGACCCTGAAGAGGGGCGCGTAGCCGTTGCCGATGAGGTACGTCTGCGTACCGTTGATCTCCAGCGGCTCGTTGACCTTGAGCGCGTAGTCGCGGGCGGGCGCCTGCGGCGAGTCGTTGACCTTGAGGTGGGCGGTGTAGTCGAGCGCCTGCCCCCGCTTGTCGCCGGTCACCTGGTAGGCCACGTCGAACTTGTCGAGCGTGAACGAGAACGGCTCCAGCGACTCGGCCGACACCTGGTTGCCCGGCATGAACCGGTCGTAGGCGGCCACGGTGTTGGCGAAACCGTCCCCCTCGACGACCAGGACGTTGCCGCGGTAGCCGAAGAGGGAGCCGGAGCCGATCGCGAGCAGGATGCCCAGCAGGGCGACGTGGAAGACGAGGTTGCCGGTCTCGCGCAGATAGCCCTTCTCGGCCGAGATCCAGCCGTCGCCGGTCACGACGCGGAAGCGCATCTTCCGCAGCCGGCGGGCGGCCTCCTCGACGCTCAGCTCGCCCTCGAAGGAGGCCGAGTGGGGCAGGCGTGACAGGCGCTTGGGCGCGGCGGGCGGCTTGCGGCGCACCTCGCGCAGGTAGACCGCGGTGCGCGGGATGATGCAGCCGATCAGCGAGGTGAACAGCAGCAGGTAGACCGCCGCGAACCAGACGGAGGTGAACACCTCGAAGAGCTGGAAGCGGTCGTACCACTCGGCCAGCGTCGGGTTCTGCTCGTAGAGCCGGGCGACCTTGTCGGGGTCGACGCCGCGCTGCGGCACCAGCGAGCCGGGCACGGAGCCCAGCGCCAGCAGGAACAGCAGGATCAGCGCCGTCTTCATCGAGGTGAGCGTGCGCCAGGTCCAGCGCAGCCAGCCCACCGGGCCGAGCGCCGCCTGCTGGGGTGCCTGCTTCTTCGCCAACTCCTGGACGCTCATCAGATCACCGGCTCGAAGGCGCCGATCAGTCCTTGCATGGCCGCGATCATCTCTCCCCAGAGCCCGCTCACCAGCAGCACGCCGACGGCCACCATCATGCCGCCGCCGATGCGGGTGATCAGGCGCGAGTGCTTGCGGATGGCGCGGAAGGTGCGCAGAGCCCTGCTGTAGGCCAGCGCCGCGGCCACGAACGGCAGCCCGAGCCCCAGGGCGTACGCGACGGCCAGGAGGGCGCCCCGTGCGGCGCTGCCCTCGTTGAGCCCGAGCGCCAGCACGACCGCCAGGGTGGGGCCGATGCAGGGCGTCCAGCCGAGACCGAACACGACGCCGAGCAGCGGCGCGCCCGCGAGGCCCGCGGCCGGGACGCGATGGATGCGCACGTCGCGCATCAGCCCCGGCAGCACGCCGAGGAACGCCAGCCCGAGCAGGATGGTGAGCACGCCGAGGACGCGCGTGATGACGTCGGCGTTGCCCAGCATGACCGAGCCGAGGCCGCCGAACAGCGCCCCGCTGAGCACGAACACCAGCCCGAACCCGGCCACGAACAGCGCCGTCCCGAGCACCAGCCGCCCCCGCTTGGGGTCGGCGCTCATGCCGGTGACGTACGACAGATAGCCCGGCACCAGCGGCAGCACGCACGGCGACAGGAACGACACCACCCCGGCCAGCACCGCGATCGGCACGGCGAGCAGCAGCGAGCCCGAGGCGACGACGTCACTCATCGCGCACCTTGGTCACCGTGTCGTACAGGTCGGTGTACTTGACCGCGCCCAGCGCCCTGGCCGCGATGCGGCCCTGCTTGTCGATGACCAGCGTGGACGGGATGGCCGCGGGCGGCACCGTGCCCTGGAACGCCAGCGCGACCTTGCCGGGCTGGTCGAAGATGTGGGGGTAGCCGGTCTGCTCGTTGCGCTCGAACGCCTTGGCGTCGGCCTGGCGGTCCTTGAAGTCGACGCCGAGGAACTGCACCCCGGCGTCCTTCGTCTTGGCCGCGACCTCCTTGAGCACCGGCGCCTCGGCCCGGCACGGGCCGCACCAGGAGGCCCAGAAGTTGAGCACGACGACCTTGCCCTTGTGCGCGGCGAGGGAGGCGGTGGAGCCGTCGAGGGTCGGCCCTTCGACGGGCGGCGCGGGCTTGCGCTCGGCCACCTCGAACACCTGCATCTTCCCGTCGCCCGCGACGAACCGGGTGTCGCCCGCCTGCGGCTGGCCGCTCTGGCCGTCGGCACAGCCCCCGACCAGCGCGGAGGCGGCCAGAAGAATGAGGGAGAGTGACTTGGCGCGCACGGAGGAAGATCTCCTTGTACTACAAGCGGTAGAGCTTGTAACTCTACCGGTGCCGCCGTACGCCCCGGACATCAGGCCCCGGGAAGGGTGCGACCCCTCTGCAGCGACGCGGCGGGCTCGCTGTAGCCGATGCTGACCAGGCGGTCGCCGTCGAAGGTGAGCGTGGTGAGGCTGGCCAGGGTGCACTGCCGGCGCCGCGGGTCGTGCCAGAGCCTGCGGCCCTCGGCGGCGATCCTGATCGCCCAGATCGGCAGCTGGTGGCTGACGAGCACCGCTTCGTGCCCGCGCGCCTCGGCCCGCACGTCGTCGATCACCGACTTCATCCGCCTGACGATCACCGGGTAGGGCTCACCCCAGGAGGGCCGGAGCGGATTCCAGAAATAGCGGTAGTTGCGCCAGTCGCGCAGCAGCGCCATGCCGCCGTCCGTCGCCAGACGGCCCTGCAGCAGGTTGCCGGCCTCGATCAGCCGGGCGTCCTGCCGGATGTCGAGCCCCAGCTTGTCGGCCAGCGGGGTGGCGGTCTCCAGCGCGCGCTCGAGAGGCGAGCTGTAGAGGGCGACGATGTCGCGGCCGCCGACGGCCTTGGCGACCGTCTCGGCCATGAGCCTGCCGTTCTCCGACAGGTGGTAGCCGGGCAGCCTTCCGTAGAGGATGCCTCCTGGATTGTGCACCTCGCCGTGGCGCAGCAGGTGGACGACGGTGGTTTCAGCCATGGTGGGCACAGCCTATCCGCTCGCCCGGCCCGTGCGGCGGCGGCCCGGCTCAGGCGACGGCCCAGGAGTTCTCCTGTGTTCTGCTGGCCTCGGTCAACGCGTCGACCATGGCCCTGATCGCGGGCCGCCGCGCGGCGTCGGCGCGCCACACCGCGTAGATGCGCCGCGACTGGCGCGGGCGCAGCGGGACGAGCCTCACGCCGTCGGGCACGCAGTCGCGGCCCAGCCTCGGCACGATCGCGCAGCCGAGGCCCGCGGCGACCAGCGCGAGCTGGGTCGGGTACTCGTCGGCCATGCAGGCGATCACCGGCTCCACCGAGGCGCTGCGCAGCGTGAAGACGAGCCAGTCGTGGCAGACCGTGCCGGGCGCGGAGCTGATCCACTGCTCGCCGCACAGGTCGCGCAGCTCGATCTCGCGCGCCCCGGCCAGCGGGTGGCTCACGGGCACCGCCACGTCGGCGATGTCGTCGAGCAGGATGGCCTTGGACAGGCCCTCGGGCATCGCGATCGGCCGGTTGAGCCAGTCCTGGACGATGCCGAGGTCGAGCTCGCCCCTGGACACCTCGCGCATCACCCGGTCGGGCTCGCGCTCGTTGAGCTGCACCCACAGGTCAGGGTGGCGCTGCTTGAGCTCGACGATGGCCGCCGGCATGAGGCCGCGGGCGGCCGTGGGGAAGGCCGCGACGTTGAGCCGGCCGACGACCTCGCCGCGCAGCGCCTCGAAGTCGGCCTCGGCGGTCTCGACCAGGGCCAGGATGCGCTCGGCGTGCTCGGCGAGCAGCCCGGCGGCGTCGGTGAGGCGCACGCCGCGGCCGTTGCGCTCCATGAGCCGGGCGCCGGTCTCGCGCTCCAGCTTGGCGATCTGCTGCGAGACGGCCGACGGCGTGACGCTGAGCGCGTCGGCCGCCGCCCCGACCGACCCGTACACGTGGACAGCGTGAAGCGCCTTGAGCCGGTTCAAGTCCAACATGTAAGCCAGCCTAAACGGTTTAGCGTAGAAAGTCTCGCTTGTGGTTGAATGTGTAGCGGATGAAAATAGTTGCATGCGAATCCGGAAGATGGAAAAGAAGCAGCACGGCACCGTCTCGTACCTGAAGGTCCTCGCCGAGCAGGCGCGCGAGCAGCGCATCCGTTACCAGAAGCCCACTCGCTGAGTGAGCCCCCGTCACCTCGCGCTCGCCGTCGCCCTCGCAGCGGCGTGGGGGTTCAACTTCGTGGTCATGCAGGCGGGTCTGCGGCACTTCCCGCCCCTGCTGTACGCGGGCCTTCGGTTCGCGATGGCGGCGTTCCCCGCCCTGCTCCTCGTGGGCCGGCCGGGAGTGCCGTGGCGGTGGGTCGCCGGGGTGGCGGCCACGCTCGGCGTGGGGCAGTTCGCCCTGCTGCTGGTCGGCATGCGGGCCGGCATGCCGGCCGGGCTGACCTCGCTCGTGCTGCAGGCGCAGGCGTTGTTCACCGTGGTGTTCGCGGTGACGCTGCTCGGTGAGCGGCTCACCGCCCGCCGCGTCACCGGGCTCGCCGTCGCCTTCGGCGGACTGGCCCTGGTCGCGTACGACTTCGGGGTGTCGGGGCCGGTCGGCGCGTTCGTCCTGTGCGTGGCCGCGGCGGCGGCCTGGGGGCTCGGCAACGTCGTCCAGCGGCGTGCCGCGCCGCCCGACTCCCTGCGCTTCATGGTGTGGGTGAGCGCCCTGTCGGCGCCCCCGCTCCTGGTGCTGTCGCTGGCGCTGGAGGGCGTGCCGGTGCTGAGCCCCTCGTGGGAGGGCTGGCTCTCCCTCGTGTACGTCGCCTTCGTCGCCACGCTGGGCGGCTTCGGCGTGTGGGGCTTCCTGCTGCGCCGCTACGACGCCTCGACCGTGGCGCCGTACACGCTGCTGGTGCCGGTGTTCGGCATGTCGTCGGCGGCGCTCGTGACCGGCGAGCCGCTGTCGTGGCTCAAGATCGTGGCGGCGGCGCTCATCGTCTCCGGCGTGCTCTACACCGGCGCGCGGCCCCGCCGCCTGCGCTGAACCTCACAGAACGGCGGCCGCCGCCTTCGCCGCGGACGGCAGCGCCTCGGCCACCCGGCCGACCGCCTCGTCGTCGTGCGCGGCCGACAGGAACCACGCCTCGTACGCCGACGGCGGCAGGTAGACGCCCTGCTCCAGCATCGCGTGGAAGAACGCGGTGAACGCGGCGGTGTTCTGGGTGCGGGCCTGGTCGTAGTCGGTGACCTCGGCGTCGGTGAAGAAGATCGAGAACAGGCTCCCCGCCCGCTGCAGCCGGTGCGGGACGCCCTCCGCCGCGAGCGCCTCGGACGCCGCCTGGCCGATCGCCAGCGCGGCGGCGTCGATCCGCGCGTACGCGTCGGCGTCGAGGTTGCGCAGCGTGGCCAGGCCGGCCGCGCAGGCCAGCGGGTTGCCCGACAGCGTGCCCGCCTGGTAGACGGGCCCCTCCGGCGCGAGGTGCGCCATGACGTCGGCCCGGCCGCCGAACGCCGCCGCCGGCAGCCCGCCGCCCATGACCTTGCCGAACGTCATCAGGTCGGCCTCCACCGGGTCGAGGCCGTACCAGCCGGCCGGGGAGACGCGGAAGCCGGTCAGCACCTCGTCGACGATGAGCAGCGCCCCGTGGGCCGTGCAGAGCTCGCGCAGCCGCGCGTTGAACCCGTCGCGCGGCGGGACGACGCCCATGTTGGCCGGGCACGCCTCGGTGATCACACACGCGACGTCGGCCGCCGCGAACGCCTCCTCGACCGCCTCGACGGAGTTGTACGGCAGCACGATCGTGTCGGCCGCCGACGCCCCCGTCACGCCCGGCGTGTCGGGCAGCCCGAACGTCGCCACCCCCGAGCCGGCCGAGGCCAGCAGCGCGTCGACGTGGCCGTGGTAGCAGCCGGCGAACTTGATCACCTTGGACCGGCCGGTGAAGCCCCTGGCCAGGCGGACCGCGCTCATCGTGGCCTCGGTGCCGGAGCTGACCAGGCGCACCTTCTCGATCGGGGCGACCCTGGCGACGAGCTCCTCGGCCAGCTCGACCTCGCCCTGGGTCGCGGTGCCGTAGGAGAACCCGTGGGCCACCGCGTCGGAGACGGCCTCGACGACCGCGGGATGGCGGTGACCGAGGATCATCGGGCCCCAGGAGCAGACCAGATCGACGTAGCGGTTGCCGTCGACGTCGGTGATGTAGGGGCCCTGGCCCTCCGCCATGAAGCGGGGCGTCCCGCCCACCGCGCCGAAGGCGCGCACGGGCGAGTTGACGCCGCCCGGCACGATCGCGCGGGCGCGGGCGAACAGTTCCTCGGAGTTGTGTGTGCGGCTCACCTGATCCAGGTTAGCCGCGCGACCCGGCGGGTCAGTCGGCGAGCCACTCCAGGATGCGCACCGGGTCGGGCAGCGGCCGGCCGTCGGGCGCGCGCAGCCAGGAGACGCCCTGGCCGCCCACGAGGGTGGAGGGCGGGGCGAGGACGTAGCTGTCGCGGCAGTGCCAGCGCAGCCCCGGGGTGTCGGCGATGGCGGCCGGGCCGGTGTCGAGGTGGCACGTCCACCACTCGTCCTCGTCCTCCGGGTTGCCCCGGGTGGCCACGTAGAACAAGACCCGGTCGCCGTGTGTGGCGACCGGGCCGGGATGGGCGCCGGCCTCGTCGATCCGGGTGAGGGCCGACAGGCCGGTGGACAGCGGTACGTCGAAGACGTCGAACACGCGTCCCGTGGGCAGGATCACATTGGTCTCGGGCTCGGCCTGCCACCAGCGGGTGAGCTGGGCGGCGTCCGTCGTGGCCTGCATGCTCCAGGCGGGCGAGAGCGGGTGGGCGCCCGGGTCGGGACACCCGACGCGGTCGCAGGAACACGCGCGCGGCCCGTGGCGCAGCGGATGGGCGCCCGGCACGACGGGCCAGCCCATGGCGGCGTATTCGAGCACCGTCGCGATGCGCGTCGGCCGGGACCGCTTTCTGGTACGCCGAACCAGTGGTACCCCCACCATGGTGTCTCCCGTCAGAGTGTCAGCGCCTGAGGAGGTCCCGGCTCCGGGCTGCACCTAGCACACGCGGGACACACCAGCACTTGTCATCGCACTCTAACGCACACGCCACAGGAGTCGGCGGGAAACCCCTGGGTTAGAGCCCGCGTGCCACTTCCGTCGCCCAGTACGTCAGGATCAGGTCGGCCCCGGCGCGCTTGATCGCGACCAGCGACTCCTTGATCATCCGGTCGCGGTCGACCCAGCCGTTGGCCGCGGCGGCCTCGATCATCGCGTACTCGCCGCTGACCTGGTAGGCGGCCACCGGCACGTCGACCTCGTCGCGGAAGCGGGCGATGACGTCGAGGTAGGCCAGGGCGGGCTTGACCATCACGGCGTCGGCGCCCTCCGCCAGGTCGAGGCGGACCTCGCGCAGCGCCTCCTCCAGCGGCCCCGCGGGGTCCTGCTGGTGGGTGCTGCGGTCGCCGAACTGCGGCGCGCACTCGGCCGCGTCACGGAACGGCCCGTAGAAGGCGGAGGAGTATTTGGCGGAGTAGGCGAGGATCGGCACGTCGCCGTGGCCTGCGGCGTCGAGCGCCGCGCGGATCACGCCCACCTGGCCGTCCATCATCCCGCTCGGCGCCACCATCTGCGAGCCGGCCTCCGCCTGGGCCACCGCGATCGAGGCGTACCGCTCCAGGGTCGCGTCGTTGTCGACGTCGCCGGACGGCGTGAGTATGCCGCAGTGGCCGTTGTCGGTGAACTCGTCGAGGCACGTGTCCGCCATGACCACGAGCGCGTCGCCGACCTCGGCGGTCACCTCGCGCAGCGCCACCTGCAGGATGCCGTCGGGGTCGTCGGCGGCCGAGCCGCGGGCGTCCTTCACCGCGGGGATGCCGAACAGGATGATGCCGCCCACGCCCGCCTCGGCGGCCTCACGGGCGGCCTTGCGCAGCGAGTCGCGGGTGTGCTGGACGACGCCCGGCATCGAGGCGACCGGCTGCGGCTCGGAGATGCCCTCCTTGAGGAACGCCGGCAGGATCAGCTCGGCCGGGTGCAGGCGCGTGCCCGACACCATGCGGCGCAGCGCGGGGGTGCGGCGCAGCCGGCGGGGGCGGGCGACGGGATACTGCGCGCTCATTTGACTCTCCTTCTCGCGCCCCGGCGGTTCTGCGAGGGCCGGCGCGGGGTGTCGCCCGCTGCCAGGGCCGCCTGGCGCTGCTTGGCTCCGAACTCGGCCAGCGCGGCGGCCAAGGCGGAGGCGGACGGCTTGTCTGCCATGACGTCGACCCGGAGCCCGAACTCCTCGGCCGTCTTGGCCGTCTGCGGCCCGATGACCGCGATCACGGTGACGTTGTGGGGCTTGCCGGCGATGCCCACGAGGTTGCGCACGGTGGACGACGACGTGAACAGCACGGCGTCGAACCCGCCGCCCTTGATCGCCTCGCGGATCGGCGCGGGCGGCGGCGCGGCCCGCACGGTGCGGTAGGCGGTGACGTCGTCGCACTCCCAGCCCAGCTCGGTGAGCCCGGCCACAAGCGTGTCGGTGGAGATGTCGGCCCGCGGCAGCAGCACGCGGTTGATCGGGTCGAGCATCGAGTCGTACGGCGGCCACTCGGCGACCAGCCCCTCCGACGACTGCTCCCCCGTCGGCAGCAGGTCGGGCTTGACCCCGAAGTCGACCAGGGCCTGCGCGGTCGCCTCACCCACGGCGGCCACCTTGAGGCCGGCGAAGGCACGGGCGTCGAGGCCGTACTCCTCGAACTTCTCGCGGACCGCCTTGACGGCGTTGGCGCTGGTGAAGGCGACCCACTCGTAGCGGCCGGTGACGAGGCCCTTGATCGCGCGGTCCATCTGCTGCGGCGTGCGGGGCGGCTCGACCGAGATGGTCGGCACCTCCTCGGGCACCGCGCCGTACGAGGTGAGCTGCTCGACCAGGGCGCGCGACTGCTCCTTCGTCCGCGGCACCAGCACCCGCCAGCCGAACAGCGGCTTGGTCTCGAACCACGACAGCTTGTCGCGCAGCGCCACGGCCTCGCCGACCACGATCAGCGCCGGCTCGGTGAAACCGGCGTGCTTGAGGTCGGCCTGCAGCCGGCCGAGCGAGGACACCACGGTGTACTGCTCGGTGGTGGTGCCGCCGCTGCTGACGGCGACCGGCGTGGTGTCGGGCTTCCCGTTGGCGATCAGCGCCTTGCCGATGGACACGGCGTCGCCGATGCCGTTGTAGATGACCAGGGTGCCGCGGGTGGCGGCGTGGGCGGCCCAGTCTTGCTCCTGCGCGGCGTCGATCACGCGGAACTCGGGCACGCCGGTCGCCGCGGGGATGCCGGCGTAGGTCAGCACCGCCGTCGCGGGCGGCACACCGGGAGAGATCTCGAAGTCCACCTCCGCCGCGGTGCAGGCCGCGACCTCCTCGACGACCGAGGAGAACAGCATGGGGTCGCCCTCGCAGAGGCGCACCACCAGCTGGCCGCGCGCGGCGCGCTGGACGAAGTCGCCCTCGGTGGCGACCTCGACGCCTTCGCGGCAGTGGCGCAGCAGCGGGGCGTGGGCCTCCGCGCCGAGGACCACCGCGTCGGCCTTGCCGAGCAGCTCGGCGGCGCGCAGCGTGAGCAGATTGGGATCGCCGGGTCCCGCGCCCACGAACGCGACGACACCGGAGGTTGGACTATCGGAGCTCAATGGGAATGCTCCCCCATCAATCTGTCGGCACCTTCGGCGATCATCTCGGCCGCGAGGAGGCGGCCGAGGTTCGCAGCCTCCGAAGGAGAGCCGGCGGCGGACTTGCGGACCGCTTCGCGGCCGTCAATCGAGACGACAACAGCGGTCAGGTTCAGAGTGTGCCCGTCATCGACCGCGAAAGCACCCACCGGGGCGGCGCATCCCGCTTCGAGGGCGGCCAGCACGGCGCGCTCGGCCGTCACGGCGGAGCGGGTGGCCGGGTCGTCGAGCACGCTGAGGAACTCGATGAGGTCGGGGCGGTCGGCGCGGCATTCGACGGCCAGCGCGCCCTGGCCGGGCGCGGGCAGCAGCTCCTCGGTCTCGAAGATCTGCGCGATCTCGCCGCCGCGGCCGATGCGGGCCAGCCCCGCCGAGGCCAGCACGACGGCGTCGAGCTCACCCGAGGCGACCTTGCCGATGCGGGTGTCGGCGTTGCCGCGGATGGCGACGTATTCGAGGTCGGGGCGCAGCGCGCTCAGCATGGCGACGCGGCGCGGCGAACCGGTGCCGACCCTCGCCCCCGGGGGCAGGTCGGCGAACTTGCACGAGCCGACCAGGGCGTCGCGGTGGTCGTGGCGGGCGGGCAGGGCGGCCAGCGTGAAGCGCGGGTCCTGCTTGGTCGGCAGGTCCTTCAGCGAGTGGACGGCGAAGTCGACCTCGTCGTCGATCAGCTTGTCGCGCAGCGCGCTGACGAACACGCCCGTGCCGCCGAGCTGCGCGAGATGGGCCTTGGTCACGTCGCCGAACGTCGTGACGCCGACCAGCTCGACCGCGCGGCCGGTGCGACGGGTGTAGGCGTCGGCCACCATCTGGGACTGCGTGGTGGCCATGAGGCTGCGGCGGGTGCCGAGCCGGAGCGGGGATGTCACAGCTCCACCTCCCTCACGGCCTCGGGCATCTTCGGATCGAGGTCGAACAGCTCACGCAGCGCCTCCGCATAATGATCGCCTCCGGGGCAGGTGGCGAGCTGCTTGACACGCACGGTCGGCTCGTGCAGCAGCTTGTCGACCACCCGCTGCACGGTCATCGCGACCTCGTCGCGGGCCCGCTCGTCGAGACCGGGCAGCCGCATGCGCAGGCGGCCCAGCTCGGCCTCGACCACGTCCGCCGCCTTGCTGCGCAGCGCGACCACGGTCGGGGTGACCTTGGCCGCCCGCTCGGCGTCGAGGTAGGCGCGCAGCTCCTCGGCCACGAGGGCGCGTACGGACTGGACGGCGTCGCCTTCGCGGGAGCCGATGCCGGACTTCTGGATCGTCTCCAGGTCGACCAGCGTGACGCCGGGCACGGCGCGGACCGCGGGGTCGATGTCGTGGGGAAGCGCCAGGTCGAGGAGGAAGGCCGGCCTGGAAAGCAGGTCGGGGGTGATGAGGTGGCGGCCCGCGCCCGTGCAGGTGATGACGACGTCGGCCGCGGCCAGCTCGTCGGCCACGGAGGAGAAGTGCACCGCGCGCCCGCCGACCGACTCGGCCAGCCGGGCGCCGCGCTCGTACGTGCGGTTGGCCACGACGATGTCGGTGACCCCGTCGCGCGCCAGCGTGGCGGCGGCCAGCGAGCTCATGGAGCCCGCGCCGATCACCAGGGCGCGCTTGCCGGCCAGCTCGCCCGCCAGGGCGAGGCCGGCGGAGACCAGGGAGGCTCCGGCCTTGTCGATGCCGGTCTCGTGGTGGGCCCGCTTGCCGACCCGCAGGGCCTGCTGGACGAGGTCGTTGAGGGTGGCGCCGACGGTGCCCTGGCGCTGGGCGAGCTTGAGCGCCTGGCGGACCTGCCCGAGGATCTGGCCCTCGCCGACCACCATGGAGTCGAGGCCGCACACCACGGAGAACAGATGCTCGACCGCCCGCTCCTCGTAGTGGACGTAGAGGTGCGGGGTCAGGTCGTCGACGGGCACGCCGGAATGGACGCCCAGCAGGTTGCTGATCGACGTGACGGCGGCGTGGAAGCGGTCGACCGTGACGTAGACCTCGACCCGGTTGCAGGTCGAGACCACCATGGCCTCCGCCACGCAGGGATCGCGCTGCACGTCGTGCAGCAGCTTGACGAGAGCGTCACCGGTCATCGAGACACGTTCGAGCAGGGCCACCGGTGCCGTCCGGTGGCTGAGTCCGATAGCCAGAACACTCATTGACTGTCCACTGCCATGAGTGGCCCCCCAGCCTTGCGTTGCTCGTGGAACGCCAGAATCTGCAGTTCGATGGATAGGTCGACCTTACGGACATCGACGGTGTCCGGGACGGAAAGAACAACCGGGGCGAAGTTCAGGATACTGGTCACGCCCACCGCGATGACGCGGTCGCAGACTTCCTGCGCCGCCGCCGCCGGTGTGGCCAACACCACAATCGAGACTCCACGCCGCTTGATCACGGCTTCCAGTTCGTCGATGTGCTCAACATTCAACCCCGCTATGGTGTCGCCCACGACTTCGGGGTCGGCGTCCACGAGCGCCGCCACCCTGAAGCCCCGGGAGACGAACCCGCCGTAGTTGGCGAGCGCGCGACCGAGGTTACCGACTCCGACGATCGCCACCGCCCAATCCTGCGTCAGGCCGAGCTCGCGGGAAATCTGGTAGACGAGGTATTCCACGTCATAGCCTACGCCGCGAGTGCCGTACGAGCCCAGATGAGACAGATCCTTGCGCAGCTTGGCCGAGTTGACTCCGGCGGCCACCGCGAGATCTTCGGAGCTGACGGTCGCGACGCCCCGCTCCGCCATCCCGTGCAGCGCCCGGAGGTACAACGGAAGCCTGGCGACCGTCGCCTCGGGGATGCCACGGTCACGGGGCTGGGACGGGCTCATCACGTGCCGGTGCTCCAGGGAACGGGCGGCTTGGGGACCGCGTGAACGGAATCGAACCGTCTTTCAGGTTAAGCCCTTTGTGAACCGATGCACAAAGTCGCCCGGGGTAGCGTGGCCGTATGCATCGCATCACCTTGCTCGGCAAGCCCGGCTGCCACTTGTGTGACGACGCCCGCGAGGTCATCGCCCGGGTCGCGGGCGAGTTGGGCGTGCCGTGGGAGGAGGTCAGCATCGACTCCTCCGAGGAGCTGAAGGAGAAGTACTGGGAGATGATCCCGGTCACGCTGATCGACGGCGTGCAGCACGACTTCTGGCGGGTCGACGAGAGCCGCCTGCGCGCCGCTCTGACCGGCTAGAACATCACCGTCGGGAGCGGCACCACCTTCGCGGCGTTGACGTCGAGCTCGATGACGTTGGTGGCCAGCACCATCGCCTGCCGCTCGTTGACGAACCGCTCCACGTGCGGCTGGCGCTGGTGGTCGCGGTAGGCCACCTCGTCGCGGTAGAGCTCGTAGACGATGCGCTGCAGCGGGGCCGACTTGACGGCGTGGCAGGCGTACACGAGCGTGTCGGGCTCGCCCCTGCGCACGGCCTCGACCGTAGCCTCGGCCAGCCGGTCGAACGCGGCACCGGCGCCGTCCATGATCGTGAATACCGTGAGCAGGCCGTAGATGTTGGGCGACAGCTTGCCCGAGGCGGGCTGCTGCTGGGTGGGCGTGAACAGCTCGGCGCCCGGGTAGACGGCGCCGGTGGCCGGGGCGGGCGGGGCCATCGTGTAGTCGGCCGCGGCGCCGTTCATGATGTAGCCGGTCGAGGGGCCGGGGTCGGACGCCGGCGACATGCGCGCGGCGTAGTCGACCTCCCTGTCGCCGGCCCGGTACTCGGCCACCAGGTCGCCCAGCCCTGAGGCGCGGCGCGGCGGCGCGGGCGGCACGTCGGCGGCCGGCACCGGCTCGGGCATCCCCCTGCGCGGGGGCTCGTCGCGATAGAGCGGGCGGTCTTCGGGGATCATGGGCCGCTCCTCGCGGTGGGGGACGCGCTCGTCACGGCGCTGAGAGCGCTCCTCGCGGCGCGAGGGCCGTTCGTCGGGCTCGGGACCGAAGTCGTCCTCGTCGTCCTCGTACGGCGCCAGCGGGCGCAGCACGGTGTACCAGACCGCGGCCGCCGCCACGGCCAGCAGCGCCGTGGTGAACAGCGCGGGCACGGTGAAGCGCATCGCGCCCACGAGCGCGAGGCCCGACGGCACGACGACGGCGGTCGCATGGAGGTTGTCGGTGTCGTACTCGTCGCCGTTGCGCCACTTCAGGCCGGCCACCACCAGCATGGCGAGCATCACGACCAGGACGATGGTGTGCACGCCGACCAGCAGGTAGCTGGGGAAGAGGTTCCAGTGGTCGGCGGCCGACGGCAGGGACTCGCCCATCTCGTCGGTCTTGAGCGGGTCGAAGACCATGATGACCACCGAGACGATGGTCAGCGCAATGCCGAACAGCCAGGCCAGGAACCGCGGCGGCACCTTCTCCGACAGCAGCTGCACCAGCCCGACGGTGAGCCACAGCGGCGCCAGCAGCGACCCCGCCACCTGGTAGACCCGGAAGGTCACGTCGCCGAACCCCGCCAGAGAGCCGAGACCGACCGCGCCCAGCGACAGAGCCAGCGCCACGACTGCAACGGTCCAGGCGATGAGCCATCCCTCGGACTCCTCGCGTAGTCGTTGGATCAGCGCGCCGGCCGCGACTGCGGCGAGCAGGGCTCCGGCAAAGGCTAGGACAGCAACGAGGATCTCCATGGTGACTCCAATGCTGCCGGACGATGCCTCCCAGCCGGTAGCCGAAGAGGGAACGAGGTCCGGACCACGGCGAGCGCGTACGACGGCGCACCGCGGATTTCAGGGGTGTGCGCCTCCACGGTATCCGCCGGTGAAGGGGTGCCATGCCAGCACGGTGTGGATTGTGGAATTTCCCGTTGATTTCTAGAGTGTTCGAGCACGCCGCACCCCTTACCCCCAGGGATATCGGATGCCTGACTCGTCGCCGTTCGCCGGGCTGCTCGCTCCAGCGATCGCTGGACCTGCCCGGACGGGCGAGCTCGCCGTGCTCGAAGACGTGACCGACGACCTTCGTACGCTGGTGCTGCACGCCAAGAACGGATGCACGGACTCCTTTGGCACGCTCTATGACCGCTACGTGGACCTGGTCTACCGCTACATCTACTTCCGGGTCGGCTCCCACCCGCTGGCGGAGGACCTGACGAGCGAGACGTTCCTGCGGGCGTTACGCAAGATCGGCGACTTCAGCTGGCAGGGCCGCGACTTCGGGGCCTGGCTCGTGACCATCGCCAGGAATCTGGTGGCCGACCACTTCAAGTCGGGGCGCTACCGGCTCGAGGTCACCACGGGCGAGGTGATCGACGTCCCCCTCGACGGCTCCCACATCCCCGAGAACGCCGTGGTCACGGCCATCATCAACGACCGGGTGCTGCGCGCCGTCCGAGATCTCAATCCCGAACAGCAGGAATGCGTCGTCCTGCGTTTCCTGCACGGCCTCTCGCTCGCGGAAACCGCGCTGATCATGGGGAAGAAGAGTGGAGCGATCAAAGCGCTGCAGTTCCGTGCCATCCGAGCGCTGGCCAGGGCGCTCAAGCCAGACCTGGCGTAACCTCCGCCACCGGCCTCTCGTTAGGAACGGTGTCACGACCGGAGTGGTCAGGGGGCATTCATGAGCAGGGCGCGCAGGCGGCGGGAGCGCGTGCTCGAACACCTCACCGAGCTGCGGGAGATGCCGCTCGGCGGCGGCCCCGCGCCGGCCTTCCGGGAACGTCTGCGCGCCGAGCTCGTCGCCGGCGCGCTCGGCGAGCGGCCCGAACCGGCCGGACGCGCGGCCGGTCCGGCCTCGGGGCCCGCCCACCGGCGCCCGTCGCGGCGCCGGCCGCTGCTGTCGCAGCTGGCCGCGGTCGGGCTCGCGGGGGCGATGATGGTGTCCTCCTTCGCCACCTACCAGGCCGTGCCGGGCGACACGCTCTACCCGCTCAAGCGCGCCGCCGAGAGCACGTTCGTCCGTCTGAGCACCGACGACGCCGAACGCGGGCGGCGCGAGCTCGCCTCGGCCGAGACCCGCGCCAGGGAGGTCGCGAGCCTGCTCGGCTCCTCCAGCGGCGGCCCGCTGGTCGGCAGGACGTTGAAGGACATGGAGAAGTCGACGAAGTCCGGCATCGAGCGGCTCGAACGCGTCGAGCCCCGCTCGCCGAAGATCAAGACATTCGCGGAGGACCAGAAAGAAACCGTCAAGCCGATGTTGCAGGAGCTCGACGACTCCCAGCTCGCCCAGGCTCAGGACTATCTGGACTACATCGACGGTCTGGTCCCCCCTGAGTAGGAAGTTAAGCTGAACCGCATGTGGCGGCTCATACGACGACGACAGGAAGTGCAGCCGGAGGTCGCCGGCGAGGCCGCGGCACGGGCTGCGGTCACTGTTGCCCCGGTCGAGCCCGATCTGGACGCGGCGGCCTTCTTCGACGTCGACAACACCATGATGCGCGGCGCGTCGATCTACCACTTCGCCCGCGGGCTGGCCACGCGCGGGCTGTTCACCTCGTCCGACCTGTTCAAGTTCGCGGTGGGGCAGGCGGTGTTCCGGCTGCGCGGCAACGAGAACCCCGAGCACATCGCCGTGGCCAGGGAGACCGCGCTGGCGTTCGTCGCCGGCACCAAGGTCGACGACGTCGTACGCCTCGGCGAGGAGATCTACGACGAGGTCATGGCCGACCGCATCTGGGGCGGCACGCGCGCGCTCGCGCAGAGCCACCTCGACGCCGGTCAGCGGGTCTGGCTGGTCACCGCCACGCCGATCGAGCTGGCCCGGGTCATCGCCCAGCGGCTCGGCCTGACCGGCGCGCTCGGCACGGTCGCCGAGACCAGCAACGGCGTCTACACCGGGCGGCTGGTCGGCGACCTGCTCCACGGGCCGGCCAAGGCCGAGGCGGTGCGGGCGCTGGCCCGCCGCGAGGGCCTCGACCTCACCCTCTGCACCGCCTACAGCGACTCGGCCAACGACCTGCCGATGCTCTCGCTGGTGGGGCACGCCGTGGCCATCAACCCCGACAGCGAGCTGCGCGAGTACGCCAGGAAGCACGACTGGCCGGTCAAGGACTTCCGCACCGGCCGCAAGGCGACGATGGCCGCCTTGCCGATAGCGGCCGGCGTGGGCGCCTTGGCCGGCAGTGTGGCGGCCGGCATCGCCCTGCGCCGCCACTACCGCGACCGCTGACCGTCACCCGCCGCGCCCTCTGGCTGTCAGCGCAGTGAGGCGAACAGCCTGTCCGCCTCCGGCTGTTTCCAGACGATCCGGTTTGCATCGTCCGGATGCGGCACCCACGGCACGGACACCACGTCGAGCTTGGCACCCGACAGCTCCGTGGCGAGCTGGTACATCGACTCGACGCTGAGATCCGTCTTCACCGACTCCCGCATCTCCTTCAGCAGCGCCTCCAGCGTGGCGGGCTCGCCGAGCGCGCTCTTCGCCTTGCGCACCATCGCCACCACGACAGACTGCTGCCGCTTGACGCGGGCGATGTCCGAGCCGTCGCCGTAGTGGCGCAGGCGGACGTAGCCGAGCGCCTTCTCGCCGTCGAGAAGCCACTTGCCCGCGGGCAGCTTCAGCTTCGACGCCTTGTCGTCCACCGGCCGGGGCAGCGTGACCGTCACTCCTCCGAGGGCGTCCACCATGTCCTTGAAGCCTGCGAAGTCCACTTCGACCGTGTGGTCCAGGCGCAGCCCCGTGAGCTGCTCCAGCGTCGCCCTCAGGCACGTGACCCCGCCGGTGTCGTACGCCGAGTTGATCATGCCCACGCGGGGCCGGGCAGACCCGCAGCGCGGGATGCGCACGATCGAGTCCCTGGGAACGCTGACGGCGGTCGCCGTCCTCCGGTCCGCCGGCAGGTGGACGATCATGATGGTGTCGGACCGCGCACCCACGTCGGAGCGGGCCTGCCCCGGCCCGTACTCGGCGTTGCCCTCCCCCTCGCGAGTGTCCGAGCCGATGACGAGCACGTTGCGGGTGCCGCTCACGTCCACGGGCTCGGCGGCGGTCGTGCGCTCGGGCTCGTGGCGGTTGCCGACGAGCACGACGGGCACCGCGACCGCGACGGCGGTGGCGACGGCCACCAGCCCGGCGGCCCACCACCCCGACCTGCGCGGCCGGCGGGGGGTGAACAGGCGATGGCGCCGGCGGGCCAGCGTCGGCGGCGGCTGGTGCTCCAGTTCGGCCCCGAGGTCGCGGAGCAGCTTCAGGTCGTCCATCGTCACTCCTCCTCCATGGGGTTGGTGTCGCCGAGCGCGGCCCGTACTTTCCGCCTGCCCCTGTTGAGGCGGGAGCGCACGGTCCCCACGGGGATGCCGAGCGCCCGCGCGACCTCCTCGTACGTGAGGTCGCCCCAGGCGATCAGCAGCAGCACGTCGCGGTCCTTGGCGGGCAGCGCGGCCAGCGCGCCGGCCAGCTCCGCGCGCACGGCCCGGGCCGTCACCCCGGCGGCCACCCGGTCGGCGGGCGACTCCACCTCGGAGTCGACGGGGGCGCGCAGCAGGGCGCGGTAGCGCGCGGCCTCCTTGCGGTGGTGCCGCGAGATGAGCTTGGTGAGGATGCCGAACAACCACGGCCGGGCGTCGGCGTACGCCAGGTCGTAGCTCCTGCGGCGGGAGAACGCGACCAGGAACGTCTCGCCGACGAGGTCCTCGGCCGGCTCCGGGCCGAGGCGTTTGGAGACGTAGCGGTAGAGCATGGCGGAGTAGCGGTCGAAGAGCTCGGCGAACGCCTCGGGTTCGGTCCACGAGGCGCTCACCAGCTCGGCGTCCGCGCCCCTGACGGCGGGTTGCGTGATCATCTCCGCCCTTCTGTGGGGGATCGGTCACGCATGTCTTGCCGCAACCCGCCTCACGGGTTCACGGCGGCCGCTCAGAGGAACGGCGGGAAGGCGTGCCCCCGGCGCAGCCGCAGCTCGTTGAGCAGCTGCTGGATCGCCTCGCGTACGTGGTCGGTGAGGTTGAAGACCAGCATGGGGTCGTCGGCCGCCGCGTCGTCGTACTCGTCGGTGCGGATGGGCTCGCCGAACTCGATCAGCCACTTCGACGGCAGCGGCACCAGGCCGAGCGGCCCGAGCAGCGGGAAGAACGGAGTGATCGGCAGGTACGGCAGCCCGAGCGTGCGGGCCAGGAACTTCAGGTCGCCGATCTTGGGGTAGATCTCCTCTGCGCCGACGATCGCGGTGGGCACGATCGGCACCCCGGCGCGGATGGCCGAGGCCACGAAGCCGCCCCGCCCGAAGCGCTGCAGCTTGTAGCGCTCGGAGAACGGCTTGCCGACGCCCTTGAAGCCCTCGGGGAACACCCCGACGATCTCGCCCTTGCGCAGCAGCCGGTCGGCGTCTTCGCGGCAGGCCAGCGTGTGGCCGGTCTTGCGGGCGACGTGGCTGAGCACCGGCAGCTGGTAGACCAGGTCGGCGCCGAGCAGCCGCAGCGCCCGGCCGGCCTCGTCGTGCATCGCCACCTGCAGCATCAGCGCGTCGAGCGGGAGTGTGCCGGAGTGGTTGGCGACGATGAGCGCGCCGCCCTCCTCGGGCACGTTCTTCACCTCGAGCGGCTCCACCCGGAACCAGCGGTGGTAGATCGGCCTGATCAGCTCCAGCACGACCTTGTCGGTCAGCTCGGGGTCGTAGCCGAACTCGTCGACCTCGTAGTCGCCGGTGATCCGCCGGCGCAGGAAGGCCAGCGCCTTGGCCAGCGGCTCGGGCTCCGCGTACGACGGCGCGGCGGTGATCGGGATCACCCGGCCGTCCTCCCGCTCTCCGGGAACGCCCATCACCGCGAACCTCCGAACGGCCGCAGCCCCCGCGAACGCAGGAACTCGTCGAACGCCGCACCGGTGGAGAACTTCGGCCTCCACCCCAGCGCCGCCTCCAGCCGCGAGGTGTCGACCACGCGGCCGTAACTCATCAGCCTGACCTGCTCGGGGGAGTATTCGACCAGCCCCAGCCTGCGCACGGCGTTGCCCAGGGCCCTGAAGGCGGGAGAGAACAGCGGCATCGACGGCCGCCCCGCCCGTCTCGCACACTGCGACAGCAGCAACACGCCTGCCCCGGCCACGTTGAACGTGCCGGGGTGATCCTCGGTCGCCATCCGGCGCAGCACCTCGACCGCGTCATCCTCATGGATGAACTGCAGCCTCGGGTCGAAGCCGAACACGGTCGGCAGCACCGGCTGGGTGAAGTAACGCGTCAGCGGCGAGTCGACGCCCGGACCCATGAAGTTGGTGAAGCGCAGCAGCGACACCGTCACGTCGGGACGGCGCCGCGCGAAACCCCGGACATAGCCCTCGACCTCGGCAGCGTCCTTGGCGTAGCCGTGGACGGGCCCGCCGACGTGAGGCTCCAGGTCTTCGGTGAAGACCGCGGGATCCCGCGGCGACGAGCCGTAGACGGCGGTGGTGGAGCGGACCACCACGCGCCGCACGGTCGCCGACCGCTGGCAGGCACCGAGCAACTGCATGGTGCCGATGATGTTGTGCTCTTTCATCGCCGCCCGGCCCCCGCTCCTCGACGGAGCGCTGACCAGACTCATGTGCACAACGGTGTCGATGTCCGCGGCCGCGATCACCTGGGCGATGTCGGGGCTGCGCAGATCCACCCGGACGAACTCCGTTCCGCCGAGGGAGATGCCGCCTTCTCGCGTGAGCGAGGGCGGCGGCACGGTGTCCACTCCGATGACACGGGTGATGTCGGGATCTGCCGCCAGAACACTCGCCACCCGGGCGCCTATGTGGCGCGAGACCCCGGTGACTAGCACGGTGTGGGTCATCAGCGCCTCGCAGATGGCGTCGGTTACTTCTTGTTACGCCGCTGGATGCGCGTCTTCTTGAGCAGCTTGCGGTGCTTCTTCTTAGCCATCCGCTTGCGGCGCTTCTTGATCACAGAGCCCACGGGACCCCCAGGTGGTGATTAGCAAGTCTGACCGGAGTGCGAGCGCACACCGGCTCACAGACTACCGGCGATCCATGGTAGATCGCCCCACTGGGGGTGAGGGCCCGGACGCGCCGCGGCGACCGGGCCTCTCCCGCGTCAGCACTCACGGCACGGTTCGACGTGCCGCTACGTCAACCTGCCTCGATGTAGGCCTCCCGAAGATAGTCGTGTACCGCCTGCTCAGGGACTCTGAACGAGCGGCCGACGCGGATGGCCGGCAGCTCGCCGGAGTGGACGAGCCGGTACACCGTCATCTTGGACACCCTCATGACCGTCGCCACTTCCGCGACGGTCAGGAACTTCACCTCGCTGAGAGGTCTTTCGCCTGCACCCATCGGACGCCTCTTCCGCACGTGTTTCCGGGTTATCCCCACTGGTGCCATTGCTCACGCACGTGTACTGCCGTCAGCGTAAGTCGGGACTCCGAGTGCGCAAACCCCCTATTTTCTCAGTCCACGGAGTCGACTGTCAGGCGAACCAGCGAAATCGCTGGCCAGCAGCCAGGCCGAGCACCTCACTTGGACCTTGGAACTGTCCAAGCTGCCACACATAAGAGTCGCCGGAGACCGGTCAAAAGTTGGCAAAGGGACAGCGAGCCTCTTGGAATGCAGGCGCGAAAAGACGGTATCGGGAGGACCGAATTCGACTCAAAGGGCTCGTGAGACCTGTGTGACCAGTCGCTCTGTCAGCGGAGCGTAATAGCGCGGCAACACATTGTCGTCGAGCGGGACGACCACCTCGATTTTGCCTTCGGCCTCGCCCACGAAGAGCCCGGGATCGTTGGAGTCGGCGAAGCCCACGGTCGGCACCCCGGCCTCGCCGGCCGCTCCGGCCCAGCCGTGGTCGGCGATCACCAGGTCGGGCAGGTCGCCGCCGAGCTCGCCGAGCTCGCCGAGCATGTGGCGCATCGGGGCCGCGTCGTGGGTGTGCACGAAGTTGCCCTTGTCGTCGAGCATGGCGATGTCCTGCAGGTAGCGGATCCGGCGCGGGCGCCCGAAGCCGGAGCCGGCGTACGTCCAGCCCTCGGCGGGGGTCACCAGGACCGCGCCGTTCGCCCGGCACAGGGCGGCCAGTGGCAGGTGGACGGCCAGTAGGCCGGTGGGGTGGCCGGTGGCCAGCAGGATGCGCGGGGCGGGCCGCGACAGGACCACGGCGATGCGCTCGGCCATGGCGTCGATCGCGTCGATCGTCAGGTCGGGGTCGATGGTGTCCTGGCCCGAACGGTGGCCGGGATCGGGGACGACGCCCGCCGACTTGGCCATCAGCGCGAGGATGTCGCGGTACGACCACGGCTGGTCGAACGTCAGCCCGAGCGCGTAGTACGGGTCGCCGTTGGCCAGCGAGCTGTAGTGGTCGAGGTTGTTCTCGCGGGAGGTCGCGACATCGCCGGCGATGCGGCTTCGGACAAGGTGCTCACGGAGTTCATCGCGGCTCAGCACTGCATCTTTCCTCAGGTCAGGGCATCGGATCGAGGCCGTGCAGGGGGAACACCGCATTCCGGGTCGCCATGACAGCACGGTCAATGGGGTCCGCAGGGTCATAACCACCGGACAGGTCGCGGAATTCCGCGTTCCTGCCGTCCGTCATGGTGAGCGGCGCGGTTTCGCCGGTGCGGTCGCGTACGTACTGGCGCCAGCTCTGCGGGGTCGGGGTGGCGGGGTCGACGGGGTGTCCCGCGGCCTCGGCGATGAGGTGGGTCCACGCCCGCGGCACCACCTGGACGAGCTCGTAACCGCCGCCGCCGACCGCGATCCACCGGCCGCCGGCCTCCTCGTGGGCCAGGCGGTGCAGGGCGGCGTACGCGGCGCGCTGGCCGTCGAGGCTCAACATCAGGTTGGCCAGCGGGTCGAGGGCGTGGCTGTCGCAGCCGTGCTGGGTGACCATGAACTCGGGCGCGAACTCGCGCACCAGCGGCGGCACGATCGCGTGGAAGGCCCGCAGCCAGCCGGCGTCGCCGCAGCCGGCCGGGAGCGCGACGTTGACGGCCGTGCCGTCGGCGCCGGTCTCCTCGGGGAACCCCGTGCCGGGGAAGAGCGTGCGCGGGCTCTCGTGCAGGCTTATCGTCAGCACCCGGGGGTCGTCGTAGAAGGCCGCCTGCACGCCGTCGCCGTGGTGGACGTCGACGTCGACGTACGCGATGCGGCGGGCGCCCTGGCGCAGCAGCCAGGCGATGGCCAGCGCGGGGTCGTTGTAGACGCAGAAGCCGCTGGCCGCCGCGGGCATGGCGTGGTGGAGGCCGCCGGCGACGTTGACCGCGTGCTCGGCCGTGCCCTCCCAGACCGCGCGGGCGGCGGCCAGCGAGGCGCCCGCGATCAGCGCCGACGCCTCGTGGACGCCCTTGAACGCGGGGTTGTCGATGGTGCCGAGCCCGGCTCCCGGGTCGGGCTGCCCGGAGGCGGACACGCGCTTGACGGCCTCGACGTAGGAGGGCCGGTGGACCAGGGCCAGCTCGTCGTCGGTCGCGGGGACGCAGCCGGCCAGCTCGACCTTGTCGAGCACGCCCAGATCGCGGGCGAGCGCCATGGTCAGCTCGACGCGCACCGGGGCCATCGGATGGCTGGGGCCGAAGTTGTAGGAGGTCAGGGCGTCGTCCCAGACCACCCGTGCCGTACGGCTCATGCCCATCCCTCCGCGTACTGCCTCACCTTGGCGCCGACGTTACCGCAGCGCACACGCCCGGCTGTAGCCCTCGTTTCATGAGGCGAAAACTCCCAGCCACGGCGAAATCTCATGACTTAGTGTTCTCAACGTGCGCGTGGCACGAAAATCCATGAAGATCGTGCGTTTCCTGCGACGGCCTCGGGTCCTCGACGTCACCCTGGTGGCGGTGATCTCCGTCCCGGCGGTCATCGGCCTGATCTCCATGATCGGGCAAGGTGAGACGCGCACGGCGCTCGGCGCGGCGCACTACCTGGTGGGCGCGCTGCTCCTGCTCATGCGACGACGCCGGCCCGTCCTGACCGCCGTCCTGATCACCACGCTCGACGTCGTCGGCTTCGCCACACACCTCGTCCGGGTCAACAACCTCCCCTCGGTCATCGCCTACTACGGCGTGGGGCGCCATACGAGCGGCCGCATGACCGTGGCGGGCGCGCTGGTGGGCTACGCCGTCTACGCCGTGGCGCTGGAGTACTTCTGGCCGGGGCGGGGCAACTGGCTGGGGGCCCTGCTCTTCGTCGTCGCCGCCGTCGGCGTCGGCGTGATCGTCCGGCTCAGGGCGGAGCTGGCCGCGCGTACCCGGCAGGAGGTCACGGACGCGGCCGTGCGGGCGGAGCGGCGGCGCATCGCCAGGGAGCTGCACGACGTGGTCGCCCACCACATCACCGTGATCAACGCGCTGGTCGGCGGCGCGCGGGCGACGCTGCCGCCCGGCCAGCAGGTCACCAGGAACGCGCTCGAGAGCGCCGAGCAGACCGCCCGGCAGGCGATGACGGAGATGCGCCGCCTGCTCGACGTGTTACGCGCCGACGGCAACGAGGGGCCCGACGCGGCCACCGGGGTCGGCGCCGACCGGCTGCCCGAGCTGGTCAAGGAGGCCAGGTCTGCCGGGCTGCCCACCGGCCTGACCGTGACCGGCGAGCCCGTCGAGCTGCCCGCCGCCGTGGACCACGCGGTCTACCGGATCGTGCAGGAGGCGCTGACCAACACCCGCAAGCACGCCGAGGGGGCCAGGGCGAGCGTACGGCTGGCGTACGAGCCCGGGGCCGTCGAGGTCGAGGTGGTCGACGACGGGCGGCCGAAGAGCGGCGGAACGCCCGGGTTCGGGCTGGGCGGCATGGCCGAGCGGGTGGCGCTGTGCGGCGGCCGGCTGTCCACCGGCCCCCGCCCGGAGGGCGGATTCCGCGTGCACGCCCGCATCCCGCTGGAGACCACATGATCAAGGTGCTGCTGGTGGACGACCACGCGCTGGTGCGCACCGGCTTCCGGCTGATGCTGGACGCCCAGCCCGACCTGTCCGTGGTGGGCGAGGCCGCCGACGGCGGGCAGGCGGTGGAGCTGAGCCGGCGGCTGCGGCCCGACGTCGTGCTGATGGACCTGCACATGCCGGACATGGACGGCGTCCGCGCCACCGAGCTGATCACCTCCGAACTTCCCGACGTGCGGGTGCTCGCGTTGAGCACGTTCGACCTGGACGAGAACGTGGTGGCGGCGCTGCGCGCGGGCGCGGACGGGTTCCTGCCCAAGGACGTCTCCCCCGAGGAGCTGATCGAGGGCGTGCGCGTGGTGCACCGCGGCGAGTCCGCCGTCGCGCCGCGCCTGCTGACCCGGCTGATCGGCACGTACGTCCGCGCCACGCCCCCGCGGCCGGCCCCCACCACGCTGGCCGGGCTCACCGACCGCGAACGCGAGATCCTCGTGCTCATAGCGCGCGGCCGGTCGAACGCGGAGATCGCGGAGGGCCTCGCGGTCTCCCCCTCCACCGTCAAGAACCACGTGACGAGCCTGTTCGCCAAGCTCGGCGTCAGGGACCGGGCACAGGCCGTGATCATCGCGTACGAGGCGGCGCTGATCCGCCCCGGTGAGTAGGACCACGCTCCCAGAACGGCCCCGGCAAGACGGTTCCCCAGCAGGAAGAATCCGGCCTCCCGCGACGGCACGCTGATCCTCATGACAGCGATCCGCGCAACGAACCTGAGCAAACGCTACGGCCGCACCCTCGCCGTGGCGGATCTGTCGTTCGACGTCGAGCCGGGTCAGGTGACCGGCTTCCTGGGCCCCAACGGCGCCGGCAAGTCGACCACCATGCGCATGATCCTCGGGCTCGACCGGCCGTCCGGCGGCTCGGTGCTCGTGGACGGGCGGCCGTACGAGGAGTTACGGCATCCGCTGCGCAAGGTCGGCGCGCTGCTGGACGCCAAGGCCGTGCACGGCGGGCGCAGCGCCCGCAACCACCTGCTGGCCATCGCGCAGAGCAACGGCATCCCGGCCGCCCGGGTGGCGGAGGTGCTGGAGACCGTCGGCCTGACCGCCGTCGCCGGACGCCGGATCGGCGGCTTCTCGCTGGGCATGGCGCAGCGGCTGGGCATCGCCGCGGCGCTGCTCGGCGACCCGGAGATCCTGCTGTTCGACGAGCCGGTCAACGGGCTCGACCCCGACGGAATCCTGTGGATCCGCACGCTCATGCGGAAGCTCGCGGCCGAAGGGCGGGCGGTGTTCGTCTCCAGCCACCTCATGAGCGAGATGGCGCAGACGGCCGACCACCTCGTCGTGATCGGCAAGGGCCGGCTCATCGCCGACACGAGCGTGCGGGAGTTCATCGGGCGCAGCTCGCAGGGCTTCGTACGCGTGCGCTCGCCCCGGCTCGCCGAGATGGCCGAGCTGATCAAGATCGGCGAGCTGTACCCCGACCACCTGCGGGTGACCGCGATGACCCCGCTGGAGATCGGCACCCTCGCCGCTCGGGCCGGGATCCCGCTGGAGGAGCTGACGTACGTGCAGCCGTCGCTCGAAGCCGCGTACATGGAGCTGACCAAGGACAGCCTGGAGTTCACCTCATGATCGACATCATCCGGTCCGAATGGACCAAGATCCGCTCTGTCCGCTCGACGGTGTGGACGCTGGCCGTCACGGCCCTGCTGATGCTGGGCCTGTCCGCCCTCCTCGGCGCCACGGCCGCGAACTCGGCCGACGAGCCGATGCCGGGCCACGAGGCCGTCGCGATGAGCCTGGCCGGCGGCATGTTCGCCTCGTTGTCCATGGCCGCTCTCGGCGTGCTGGTGATCTCCAGCGAGTACCGCACCGGAGGCATCCGCACCTCCCTCATGGCCGTGCCCAGGCGCCTGCGCCTGCTGACCGGCAAGCTCGTGGTCTTCACCGCGGTCGCGCTGGTCGTCTGCCTGGCCGCGTCGGCCGGCGCGATCGGCATCGGCCTGGCGATCTCCCGGCCGCCGTCGGTGGAGATGGCCGAGGTGGCGCGGGCCACGCTCGGGTGCGGCCTCTACCTGACCGCGTGCGGGCTGTTCGGGCTGGGCCTCGGCACGCTGGTCAGGCACACGCCGGGCGCGATCGTCTCGGCCGTCGCGCTGATCCTGGTGCTGCCCCCGTTGACGAACCAGCTCCCGGGTGAGTGGGGCGGGGTCGTCGCCGAGTTCTTCACCACGAACGCCGGCACGCTGGTGATCTTCGGCCGGTCCGGCGAGTACCTGGGACCGTGGAGCGGGTTCGGGGTGTACCTGGCGTGGATCGCGGTCGCGGTGGCCGCCGGCGCGATCCTGCTGCGCCGCCGGGACGCCTGAGCTCACTCAACGCGGAGGACGAGACGGGTCCGCCCTCCGCGCCGGTGCGCGGGCCGGCCCCAGGCGAGCTCACGGCCGCGGGTCGGCCCGAACTCACGGCCGCGGGTCAGCCCGAGGCGAGTTCGCGGCCGCGGTCGCGGGCGGCCTCGATGGCGGCCAGGAACGCGGCCCGCACCTTGTGTCGTTCGAGCTCCGCGATGGCGGCGATGGTCGTGCCGCCCGGCGAGGTGACGGCCTCGCGCAGGATCACCGGATGCTCGCCCGAGTCGCGCAACATCACAGCCGCCCCGACGATCGACTGGGTGACCATGTCGAGCGCGGCGGCCCTCGGCATGCCGAGCAGGATGCCCGCGTCGACCATGGCCTCGACCAGGTAGAAGAAGTAGGCGGGCCCGCTGCCCGACAACGCCGTGGCGGCGTCCTGCTGCGACTCGGGGATGCGCAGCACCTTGCCGACCGGCCGCAGCAGCTCCTCGGTGCGCCGGAGGTGCTCCTCCCCGGCGTGGGCGCCGGCCGAGATGACGCTCATCGCCTCGTCGAACCTGATCGGCGTGTTGGACATCACCCGCACCACCGGCACCTCCACGCCGAGCCGCTGCTCCACGAACGACGTCGTGATGCCGGCCGCCGCGCTGATCACCAGGCGGTCGGCCGGCACGTAGGGCGCGATCTCGGCCAGCAGCGTCGCCATGTCCTGCGGTTTGACGGCCAGGATCAGTGTGTCGGCCGCCTTGGCCGCCTCGGCGTTGGAGACCGTGCGCACGCCGTACGTCTCGCGCAGCGTCTGGGCCCGTTCGGCCCTGCGGGTGGTCGCCATGACGTCGTCCGGCTCGAGCCCCGCGCGCAGCAGTCCGGACAGCAGGGCCTCGCCCATCTTGCCCGTGCCCAAAATCGCGATCATCTTTCGCCCCTCGACGAATACTGCCTGGTCTGGCAGCCTATCCGGCTAGCGCCGCGACACCAGCGACCGCAGGAAGAACGCCAGGTTCGCCGGGCGCTCGGCGAGGCGGCGCACGAGGTAGGGGTACCACTCGTCGCCGTAGGGCACGTAGACGCGCATCCGCGCGCCGCGCTGCGCCTGGCGGGCCTGCTCGGCGGGGCGTACGCCGTAGAGCATCTGCAGCTCGTAGCCGGTCTGGTCGCGGCCGTCGAGCACGGCGAGCGTGGAGGCGATGCGCAGCAGCCGGGGGTCGTGGGTGGCGACCATCGGGTAGGCGGTGCCGGCCATGAGCACCTTCAGGCACCGAACGAACGAGCGGTCGATGTCGGCGGGCCGCTTGTAGGCCCCGGGCGCGGTGTAGGCGCCCTTGCACAGGCGTACGCGGGCGCCGCCGAGCTTCTCGCAGCGGTCGAGCGAGTCGGGCAGGTACGCCTGCACGACCACCCCCACGTCGGGATGCTCGCGGCGCAGCGCGGCGTGCACGGCGTGCAGCGCGGGGATGGTGTCGTGCTCCTCGGCGTCGAGCGTCACCGTCAGGCCCCTGGCCGCGGCGGCGGCGCAGATCTCGGCGGCGTGGCCGAGCGCGAGCCGCTGCGAAACCCGCAGGCCGAGGGCCGTGAGCTTGACCGACACGTCGGCGCCCGCGGGCAGCAGGCCGAGCAGTGCGAGGTAGCCGCGTACGGCGTCCTCGGCCCTGCTCTCGTCGGTGACCTCCTCGCCCAGGTGGGCGACGGTGACGAGCAGGCCCCTGCGGGTCAGCTCGCGCACCACGGCGGCCACGTCGCCGGCGACGTAGCGTTCGACGACGCCTGCGGTCAGAGGCGAGGTGGAGACGAGCCGCTCGGCGCGTCGGCTCTTGGAAAGGGCGAGCATGGCCTGACGGAGCACGTGGACCACACTAACTCGCGCCGCTGAACCCGTGACGCGCGTGAGCCGTCGTAGGAGTATGCGGACTATGACAGCGACTCTCCTTGCCGGTCTGGTGCTCGCGGCGGGCTGCGGCGCGCAGGGCGGGCCGTCGGCCGAGCCCGCCGCCTCTTCGACGACTGAGCGGCCGCCGGTCGTGTCGAGCCCGGTCACCAGCGCCCCGTCCACCGCTCCCCCGAACGGCCCCGAGACCGTCAAGCCGGTGGGCGACGCGGTGAACGTCCGCGAGGTCCGCTGGACCAAGGCCGAGCCCGTCTCGGACGGCAGGAAGGTCCGCCTCACGTGGTGGTCGGGCGTGGCCCCGTGCACGGTGCTGGACCGCGTCTCGGTGAAGGAGACGGCGAAGGACGTCACGATCACGCTGTACGAGGGCGCCTCACCGAAGGCCAAGGACATGTCCTGCATCATGATCGCCGTCGAGAAGACCACGACGGTCGACCTGGACAAGGCCCTCGGCAAGCGCAAGCTCGTGGACGGCGCCAAACGGTAAGCCTCCTGAAAAATCCAGCTACGTCCTTGTACGCCGCTCCTTGAGCGGAACCTTCTGTGACATGAGCCCCGTTGAGCCGGGTATGCGGCGCTGAATCCGGGGAATGCTTTTGCGCTCACGAGGGTTGAGTCGCATAGGCTCAAGTCGTTTGACAAAGACGACACGCATCCATACCTTGAGTCTGACCGACTCAACTTTGACTACAAGGACGTACTCATGGCACGTGCGGTAGGTATCGACCTGGGGACGACCAACTCCGTCGTCTCGATCCTCGAGGGCGGTGAGCCCACCGTCATCGCCAACGCGCAGGGCTCGCGGACCACGCCGTCCGTGGTCGCCTTCGCGAAGAACGGTGAAGTCCTGGTCGGTGAGGTCGCCAAGCGGCAGGCCGTCACCAACGTCGACCGGACGATCCGCTCGGTCAAGCGGGAGATGGGCACCAACTGGTCCCAGGAGATCGACGGCAAGAAGTTCTCGCCGCAGCAGATCAGCGCCTTCGTGCTGCAGAAGCTGAAGCAGGACGCCGAGGCGTACCTGGGCGAGAAGATCACCGACGCCGTGATCACCGTCCCCGCCTACTTCAACGACGCCCAGCGCCAGGCCACCAAGGAGGCCGGCACGATCGCGGGCCTCAACGTGCTCCGCATCATCAACGAGCCGACCGCGGCGGCCCTCGCCTACGGGCTCGACAAGGAGCAGGACCAGACCATCCTGGTCTTCGACCTCGGCGGCGGCACCTTCGACGTCTCGCTGCTCGACGTCGGCCAGGAGGACGGCCACGGCTTCGTCGAGGTCAAGGCCACCTCCGGTGACAACCACCTCGGCGGCGACGACTGGGACCAGCGCGTGGTCGACGAGCTCGTCAAGCGCTTCCAGAACGCCCACGGCGTCGACCTGGCCAAGGACAAGATGGCGCTCCAGCGTCTGCGCGAGGCGGCCGAGAAGGCCAAGATCGAGCTGTCCAGCCAGTCCGAGACCAGCATCAACCTGCCCTACATCACGGCCTCGTCCGAGGGCCCGCTGCACCTCGACGAGAAGCTCACCCGCTCGGAGTTCCAGCGCCTGACGGCCGACCTCCTCGAGCGGACGAAGGGCCCGTTCCACCAGGTCATCAAGGACGCCGGCATCAAGGTCTCCGACATCGCCCACGTGGTGCTCGTCGGCGGCTCGACCCGTATGCCCGCCGTCACCGACCTGGTCAAGGAGCTGACCGGCGGCAAGGAGCCCAACAAGGGCGTCAACCCCGACGAGGTCGTCGCCATCGGCGCCGCCCTGCAGGCCGGTGTGCTCAAGGGTGAGGTCAAGGACGTCCTGCTGCTCGACGTGACCCCGCTGTCGCTGGGCATCGAGACCAAGGGCGGCATCTTCACCAAGATCATCGAGCGCAACACGACGATCCCGACCAAGCGCTCCGAGGTCTTCACCACGGCCGAGGACAACCAGCCGTCGGTGCAGATCCAGGTCTTCCAGGGCGAGCGCGAGATCGCCGCGTACAACAAGAAGCTCGCGACCTTCGAGCTGACCGGCATCGCGCCGGCGCCGCGCGGCATCCCGCAGATCGAGGTCACCTTCGACATCGACGCCAACGGCATCGTCAACGTCTCCGCCAAGGACCTGGGCACGGGCAAGGAGCAGACGATGACGATCACCGGCGGCTCCGCGCTGCCGAAGGACGACATCGAGCGCATGATGCGCGAGGCGGAGTCGTACGCCGAGGAGGACAAGAAGCGCCGCGAGGAGGCCGAGGTCCGCAACAACGCCGACGGCCTGGCCTACCAGACGGAGAAGTTCCTCCGCGAGAACGACGACAAGGTCCCGTCCGACATCAAGACCGAGGTCAACGACGCCCTGGCCGAGCTGAAGAAGGCTCTGGAGGGCACCGACACCGACGTCATCCGCACCTCGGCCGAGAAGCTCGCGACGGTCAGCCAGAAGATGGGCTCGGCGATCTACGCCCAGGGCCAGCAGGCCGGCGGCGCCGAGGGCGCCCCGCAGGACACCACGACCGGTGACGGCCAGAAGGCCGACGACGACGTGGTCGAGGCCGAGATCGTCGACGACGAGCCGAAGGACAAGTGATGCCGCCGCGTGAAAACGGGCACGAGGAGCCGGTGATCCGCGACAACCGCAAGATCGACCCGGAGACGGGCCAGGTCCGCGAGCACGCCCCCGCGGAGGAGGCGGCCGATCAGCCGCCCGCCGCGGAGGCGCCGCCCGCCCAGGCGGCCGCCGGCAGCGAGGAGTTGCAGGCGCAGCTCGCCGAGCGCACCGCCGACCTGCAGCGCCTGCAGGCCGAATACGTGAATTACCGCAAGCGCGTCGAACGCGACCGCGTCGCGGTCAAGGAGCAGGCGGTCGCGGGCACGCTCATGGAGCTGCTGCCCGTGCTCGACGACATCGGCAGGGCGCGCGACCACGGCGAGCTCACGGGGGGCTTCGCGAAGGTGGCCGAGTCGCTGGAGGCGGCCGTCGCCAAGCTGGGGCTCACCCCGTTCGGGCAGAAGGGCGACCCCTTCGACCCGATGGTCCACGAGGCGCTGATGCACAGCTACTCGCCGGACGTGACCGAGCCGACCGCGATCGAGGTGCTGCAGCCCGGCTACCGCATGGGCGAGCGGGTGCTGCGCCCGGCGCGGGTGGCTGTCGCCGAGCCCGAGGACGCCCCTCCCGCGTCCAATGACGAAGAAGACAACTGACACCAGGACGAAGGGCCGTAGATGAGCACCAAGGACTACCTGGAGAAGGACTACTACGCCGTCCTTGGTGTGCCCAAGACCGCCACCGCCGACGAGATCAAGAAGGCGTACCGCAAGCTGGCGCGCCAGTACCACCCCGACAGCAACCAGGGCGACGCGACCAAAGAGGCCAAGTTCAAGGAGGTCTCCGAGGCCTACGACGTCCTGTCCGACAGCAAGCGCCGCAAGGAGTACGACGAGGCGCGCACGCTGTTCGGCTCCGGGGTGGGCGGCCAGCGGGCCGGCGGTGGCGGTTTCCCGTTCGACTTCGGCGACCTGTTCGGCGGCACCGGGCAGGGCACGAGCGGCGGTACGGGGGATCGGCTCGGCGATCTTTTCGGCGGGCTGTTCAACCGGGGTGGAGCCACCCGTACCGGCACCACCACCCGCCCGCGGCGCGGCCAGGACGTCGAGTCCGAGGTCACGCTGACGTTCACCGAAGCGGCCGAGGGCACCACCGTGTCGCTCAGGCTGACCAGCTCGGCCGCCTGCACCGCGTGCAGCGGCACCGGCGCCAAGGCCGGCACGACCCCCAGGGTCTGCCCCACCTGTGAGGGCACCGGCGCGGCCAGCCGCAACCTGGGCAACTTCGCCTTCTCCGAGCCCTGCCGCGACTGCAAGGGCCGCGGGCTGATCGTGGACGACCCCTGCCCCGTGTGCGAGGGCAGCGGCCGGGCCAAGAGCACCCGCACGATCCAGGCCCGCATCCCGGCGGGCGTGGCCGACGGCCAGCGCGTCAAGCTCAAGGGCAAGGGCGCGCCGGGCGAGAACGGCGGCCCGGCGGGCGACCTCTACATCCAGACGCACGTCAAGCAGCACGCCGTGTTCGGCAGGGCGGGTGACAACCTGACGATCACCGTGCCGGTGACGTTCACGGAGGCCGCCCTCGGCGCCGAGATCAAGGTGCCCGTGCTCAAGGGCCTGCCGGTCACGCTGCGCATCCCGCCGGGCACACCCAACGGCCGCACGTTCCGCGTACGCGGCAGGGGAGTCACCCGCAAGGACGGCACCAAGGGAGACCTGCTCGCCACCGTCGAGGTAGTGGTGCCGCAGACGCTCGACGACAAGTCACGTGAGCTGCTCACCGAGTTCAACACCGCGACCGCGGGAGAGGACCCGCGCGCTGAGCTCATTCAGCGAGCCAGAAGCGAGTAAGCCGATGGACGCCAACTATTTCGACCTGTCAGATGACACCCCTGTCTACGTGATCTCGGTGGCCGCGCAGCTGTCGGGCCTCCACCCGCAGACCCTGCGGCAGTACGACCGGCTGGGGCTCGTCAGTCCCGGGCGCACGGCGGGGCGTGGCCGCCTCTACTCCACGAGAGACATCATCCAGCTCCGCGAGGTGCAGCGGCTCTCCCAGGAGGAGGGCATCAACCTCGCGGGGATCAAGCGGATCCTCGAGCTCGAGAACGAGAATCTCCGGCTGCGCGAGGAGGTCCACCGCCTGCGCGCCGAGATGCGGATGGTCCGGGCGCTGATCCGCTACGAGCTGCCACCGGGGGCCTAAGGACATGGACTACAAGCTCACCCAGAAGAGCCAGGAGGCGCTCTCGGGTGCCATGCGGCGCGCCGCCGCCGAGGGCAACCCGGAGATCTCCCCGGCTCACCTTTTGACCACGCTGCTCACCCAGACGGGCGGCACCGCCGTGCCGCTGCTGGAGGCGGTCGGCGCCGACTGGCGCGCGATCCGCACCCGCGCGGAGGAGCAGCTCGCGGCGCTGCCGAAGGCGCAGGGCGCGACGGTGGGGGCCCCGTCGAGCTCGCGCCAGCTGCTGACGGTGCTCAACACCGCCGCCCACCACGCCAACCGCCTCGAAGACCTCTACGTCTCGACCGAGCACCTCCTGGTGGGCCTGGCCGCCGACGGCGGCCAGGCGGCCGAGCTGCTGAAGTCGCAGGGCGCGACCCCGCAGGCCCTGCTCGACGCGTTCGAGAAGGTACGCGGCCACGCCCGCGTCACCAGCGAGACCCCTGAAGACACCTACCAGGCGCTGGAGAAGTACGGCGTCGACCTGACCGAGCGGGCCCGCAGCGGCCAGCTCGACCCGGTCATCGGCCGCGACTCCGAGATCCGCCGGGTGATCCAGGTGCTCAGCCGGCGCACCAAGAACAACCCGGTGCTGATCGGCGAGCCCGGCGTCGGCAAGACCGCCGTCGTGGAGGGCCTGGCCCAGCGCATCGTGGCCGGCGACGTGCCCGAGTCGCTGCGCAACAAGCGGCTGATCGCGCTCGACCTGGGCGCGATGGTGGCCGGCGCGAAATACCGCGGCGAGTTCGAGGAGCGGCTCAAGGCCGTGCTCTCCGAGATCAAGGAGAGCAACGGGCAGGTCGTGACGTTCATCGACGAGCTGCACACCGTCGTCGGCGCGGGGGCCGCCGAGGGCGCGATGGACGCCGGCAACATGCTCAAGCCGATGCTGGCCCGCGGTGAGCTGCGCATGATCGGCGCGACCACGCTCGACGAATACCGCGAGCGCATCGAGAAGGACCCGGCGCTGGAGCGGCGCTTCCAGCAGGTCTACGTGGGCGAGCCGTCCGTCGAGGACACCATCGCGATCCTGCGCGGGCTCAAGGGCCGCTACGAGGCCCACCACCAGGTGCAGATCGCCGACAGCGCGCTGGTGGCCGCCGCCGCGCTGTCCGACCGCTACATCACCAGCCGTTTCCTGCCCGACAAGGCCATCGACCTGGTCGACGAGGCCGCCTCGCGGCTGCGCATGGAGATCGACTCCCGTCCGGTGGAGATCGACCAGCTCCAGCGCGGCGTCGACCGGCTGAAGATGGAGGAGCTGGCCCTGTCCAAGGAGACCGACGAGGCCTCCGTGCAGCGGCTGGAGCGGCTGCGCCAGGAGCTGGCCGACCGCCAGGAGGAGCTCAACGCCCTCGTCGGCCGCTGGGAGCAGGAGAAGGCCGGCCTCAACAAGGTCGGTGAGCTGAAGAAGCAGCTCGACGAGGCGCGCGGCGCGGCCGAACGGGCGCAGCGCGACGGCGACTTCGAGACCGCCTCCCGCGTGATGTACGCCGAGGTGCCGCGGCTGGAGCAGGCGCTCCAGGCCGCCTCCGAGGCCGCGCCGCCGGAGAACGCCATGGTCAAGGAGGAGGTCGGCCCCGACGACATCGCCGAGGTGATCTCGTCCTGGACGGGCATCCCGGCCGGGCGGCTGCTGGAGGCCGAGACGGCCAAGCTGCTGCGCATGGAGGAGGAGCTGGGCAAGCGTCTCATCGGCCAGCGGCAGGCCGTCCAGGCGGTCTCCGACGCCGTACGCAGGAGCCGGGCGGGCATCGCCGACCCCGACAGGCCGACGGGCTCGTTCCTGTTCCTCGGGCCGACCGGCGTGGGCAAGACCGAGCTGGCCAAGGCGCTGGCGGAGTTCCTGTTCGACGACGAGCGGGCGATGGCCCGTATCGACATGAGCGAGTACTCCGAGAAGCACAGCGTGGCCCGGCTCGTCGGCGCGCCTCCCGGCTACGTCGGCTACGAGGAGGGCGGCCAGCTCACCGAGGCCGTCAGGCGGCGCCCGTACACCGTGGTGCTGCTCGACGAGGTGGAGAAGGCCCATCCCGAGGTCTTCGACATCCTGCTGCAGGTGCTCGACGACGGCCGGCTGACCGACGGCCAGGGCCGTACGGTCGACTTCCGCAACACGATCCTGATCCTCACCTCCAACCTCGGCTCGCAGTTCCTGGTCGATCCCAAACTGGAGAACGACGCCAAGCGCGAGGCCGTGATGGGGGCGGTGCGGGTCGCGTTCAAGCCGGAGTTCCTCAACCGGCTCGACGACGTGATCGTCTTCGACGCGCTCGGCACCGAAGAGCTGACCCGCATCGTCGACCTGCAGGTCGACCGCCTGGCCCGGCGTCTGGCCGACCGCAGGCTGACGCTGGAGGTCACGCCGGCGGCCCGCGACTGGCTGGCCCTGACCGGCTACGACCCGATGTACGGCGCCCGCCCGCTGCGCCGCCTGGTCCAGTCCGCCATCGGCGACAAGCTGGCCAAGGCGGTCCTGTCAGGCGAGATCATCGACGGCGACAAAGTCAACGTCGACCTGGGCGACGACGAACTCCTCATCCAACGCGCCTGATCCGGGCGAGGGAGCCGCCGCGGAGCGAGGCCCATGAACGCATAAGGTTCGCTCCACCCTTCGGACAAGCGACGCTCCCCCGCCGAGCCGCGTCACTACGGTCACGTTTCGTCAGATCAGCGAAACCGATCAGAGGGACGTGCAGTGTCAGTGCAGAAGATCCGGAGCATCGTCGCGACCGCCGCTCTGGCCGCAGGGGTCGGCTGCTTGTCCACCGGCCCGGCGGCCGCGGACTCCTGCGCGAAAGCAGACCCCGCGCTGCTGTCATCCACGGCGATCGCCTCCTCCTGCGACCGGCACGCCGCGCCGCGGCTCGGCGAGACCGTCTCGGGCAGCAGCCGGTTCGTCACCGGCGAGAGCGCCAGGCTGGCCATGGCGGCCGGCGAGCTGGCCCATGACCTCGGGCTGACCGGCCTGGCGGCGGCGAAGCCGGTGCTGGGCACGGCCGACCTGGGCGGCGTGGCGGCCACCTGGGGCATGCCGGCGCTGACCTCGGCCTCGCCCGCCGGTCTCCCGCTCGCTCCCGACCCGCGCACGCTGAAGGACCTCTCGACCGCGGCGGGCGTCGCCTCGCTGCCGGTGCTGCCGCAGGTGCCCGAGATGGCGGGGACGGCGCTGAGGGCCGGCCTGCCGCAGGCGCGGTTCGACGAGGGCCTGCGCGACAGCGGCATCGCCCGCTCCGACCTCGAATCGCCGCAGCACCTCGGCGAGCCCGTGCAGGAGATCAGCGAAAAGGTGATGGACGTGCTGCTGCCGAAGGCGGTGGAGAGCGTCGAGGGCACCCAGATGCTGGTGGGCGGCGTCACGGCGATCGCGCCGGGCCTCGGAGCGCGATGAGCCACCCTGTCCGGGCGCGGATCGTGCCTGCCGCGCCCGGCTTCCCATAACCGAAGAGGCCGCGGTCACCGGCGACCGCGGCCTCTTCGCGTGGAGACTCAGCGCCCGACGAACTGGTGATCGCTGCGGATCAGCCCGTCCTCGTCGAGCCGGAGGACGTCGTAGCCGACGGAGTCGACCTCGCCGGTGTCGCGCCTGATCATCTCCCACGTCAACCGCACGGCGTGGTGGTGCCCGTCGGCGCCCGGCCCGGCACGGAACATGTAGACCCCGGGCGCGACCCACTGCTCGTACGCGGCGGCGACGCGCTCTTCCAGCTCCGCGTGGCCGTGGAATTCGCGGGTGGGCGTGTAGTGGGCGGCGTCCGGCGCGAACAGCCCGGCGACGGCCGCGCGGCGGGCCTCGGCGTCGGGTTCGTTCCAGAGGGCGGCGTAGCGGCGCGCGAGGTCGTTCAGGTCTGTCATGCGATGCTCTCCTCCTTGACACGAGTACGGGCGCCGGCGGCGCGCGGCACCAGCTGGACGAGCCCGGCGACGGCGATGGCGATGGCGACGAGGTAGACCAGCCCGTGCTGGAACGCCTGGCTCACGCCGTCCGGCAGGCTGCCGTAGAAGACGATCCCGACGATCCCGACGCCGAGCGCCGAGCCGACCTGCTGGGTGGTCGTGAGCACCCCGGCCGCGGCGCCGGCCTGCTGCGGGGCGACCCTGGCCAGCACGGTGCCCATGATCGGGGCGAGCGCCAGCCCCATGCCGAACCCGTCCACGGCCAGCGCGGGCGCCAGCCAGCCGACGGCCGCCCCAGAGGCGACCATGGCGAGTATGGCGACAAGGCCGGCGGCCCTGATCAGCCCGCCCAGGGCGATCGTCTGACGGCCGAACCACGCGACGAACCGGGGCGCGAGCAGCGAGGCCGCCAGATACCCCGCGCCTATGGGCGCGAAGATCAGACCGGCCTGCAACGCGTCCAGCCCGACCCCGTCCTGGACGTACAGGGCGAAGATCAGGAAGTACGCGGCCATGCCCATGGTGAACGCGAGCTGGGTGAGCAGGCCGGCGGTGAAGGCCCGCTCGCGGAACAACGTCAGGTCGATCAGCGGCGAGGCGTGCCGCCGCCTGCCGTAGGCGACGAAGAGCACGACCGCGGCGACCGGCGACAACCACGTCCACAGCGGCCAGCCCTGCTCGCGCCCTTCGATGAGCGGCAGCAGGATCGCGACCAGCGCGAGCGTGACGAGGACGGCACCACCCAGGTCGAGCCGTACGGGAGCGCCGGTACGGCTCTCCGGGACCACGCGGCGGGTCAGGGCCAGCGCGGCCACGCCGATCGGCACGTTGACCAGGAAGCACGCCCGCCAGCCGAGCCCGAACAGGTCGGCCTGGATCAGCAGGCCGCCGATGAGCTGGCCGAAGACGGCGGCCAGCCCCATGGTCATGGCGTACGCGTTGAGCGCCCTGGCCTGGGCGGCCCCGCTGTAGGCGGTACGCAGGATGGCCAGCACCTGCGGGGCGAGCACGGCGGCGGCGACCCCCTGGGCGACGCGGGCGGCGATCAGCGCGCCGGCGCCGGGAGCCAGGCCGCAGCCGATCGAGGCGAGGGTGAACAGGGCCAGGCCGACCGCGAACATGCGGCGCCGGCCGAGGACGTCGCCGAGCCGTCCGCCGAGGACGAGACCCGAGCCGTAGGCCAGGCCGTACCCGGCGACGACCCACTCGATCGCGGCGGGGCCGGCGTGCAGGTCGCGCTGGATGGCGGGGATGGCGACGTTGACGATGAAGAAGTCCAGGATCGTGAGGAACACGCCGGTCAGCACGGTGGGCAGGGTGCCCGCGCGGGGCATGGCGACTCCGATAGATAGAACGGTTGGTATACGCAGAGGCTTATTAGATAGAATGAGCGATCTACTGTCAACCGCGTGCCAGGATCGATGGTGTGATGAGCAGACCCGGACCTCGCGAACGGCTCCTCGAAGCCGCCGGCGACCTCACGTACGAACAGGGCGTTCACGTGGGGGTCGATGCGATACTCAAGCGCGCCGACGTCGCGCGCCGTTCGCTCTACCAGCACTTCGGCGGCAAGGAAGGGCTGATCGCCGAGACGCTGCGGCAGAAGCACGCCGGCGTCGCGGCCCGTTACCGTCAGGTGATGGACGACGCCGGCGACGATCTACGTGAGCGGATCCGCGCCGTCTTCGACGAGCTGGACAAGATCACGACTGCGGACTCGTTCCACGGCTGCCGCTACACGGCGGCGGAGCTCGCCCTCACCGACCCCGATCATCCGGCCCACGCCGAGGTCCGCGCGTACAAGGACGGGATGCATCAGATGTTCGCCGACGAGCTGCGCCGGCACGGGCATCCGGCGCCCGAGCGCGGGGCCGACCAGTTGCTCGTGCTCGTGGACGGAGTGCTCGCGCACGCCGTCACCCGGCCCGAGGCCCATCCGGCGCTGGCCGCGCGCGAGCTGGCGGAGTTGGTCATCAGGGCATGACGACGAGGGCCCTGCCGGTGACGGCGGGCCCTAGCGAGGGCTCAGCCGTCAGGAGACGAGCGCGTCGAGCTCGTCCTCGGGCAGCCCGAGGTCGACCCGGATGCGGTAGCGCGTGCGCAACACCGCCACCTGCTCGGGATCTCCCTCGTCACACCCCAGGGCGGCCTGGGTCGCCCATTCGAGCCCCCCTTGCAGATCGCCGTAGGCGACCAGCGTCTCGGCGATCGTGTGAGCGGTCGCCGTGGAGACGTCGCCCTCGCCACGGATGGTCTCGATGACCTCCCTCGCCTCATCAGGCCGGTCGAGCTCGAACAGCGTGTCGGCGATGCCGGCCCGCGGGTCGAAACCCGCGTCGCCGCCGTCCTGGACCGCGCGCTGGAAGCACTCCATCGCACGCGCGGGCTGGCCCGCCGCTCGCCACTCTTCAGCGGCGAGGACCAGGATGGACGCCCTGGAGACGTCGCCGGACGAGTAGTCGAGCGCGACGTCGTAGAGCCGACTGGCCAGGGAACTGTGGTCGTCGGCCAGCAGGGCCTGCTC
Source organism: Nonomuraea terrae (assembly GCF_004348995.1). Taxonomy (GTDB): domain Bacteria; phylum Actinomycetota; class Actinomycetes; order Streptosporangiales; family Streptosporangiaceae; genus Nonomuraea; species Nonomuraea terrae. The sequence goes on along the minus strand of NZ_SMKQ01000005.1, from coordinate 24,298 downwards.
AAGCAGATGATCAAGGTGCTCACGGGTCACATGCGCCACACCGCGAGACTACCGAGCGACTCGGGTCTTTGCCCGGTCAATCCGCATCGCCGGTCCCGCACAAATTAGGTAACGTCTTGCCCAATCGCACCGCGGATGGGCGTGTCCATGCAGGTCAGAGGGCATATACCAAGCACTTTGCCGCCACGCGAGCGGAGGGACTGTATGGGCATGTCCAAGCAGCTGACCTTCACGCTGGCCTGTGCTGTCGTCATGTCGGCCGTCGTTCCCGGAGTGGCCGGCTATCTGTCGGCCCGTTTCGAGGCCATCGAATCAGCCGAACGCAACCTGCGCGCCATCGAGGCCCGTCTCGACGTGCGCGAGGCCAGGGGCGCGCGTCCGGTCTCGTTCGCGCCGTGCGGGCGCACGCCCGACGCGCCGCGATTGCAGGAGCTGCCGGCGACCGCGCTCGGCGACGACGAGAGCAGGAAACGCTGGGCCCGCGACATGCCGGCCTGGCTCGAAGAGGTCGAGCAGGCCGGCCGCAACTGACCGCCTAGTGCGGCGACCACGACTTGAGCTGACGTGACAGGAAGCCTCTGATCAGGTGTTTGGCCGCGTCGATGATCTCGGGATCGCCGTCGGGGTCGCGGCGGAAGGCCAGTTTCAGTACGGCGTCGCCGGCCTCGACCCCCACCAGCACGGCCAGGTCGAGCGCCGCACTGTCGGCCAGCCCGAACTCCTTCAGGAACAGCCCGCGCAGCCGTCCCGCTATCACGGTGTTGTTGTCGGAGTCGGAGTCGAGCAGGTTGAGGTCGACGACGTCGCCGAAGTGCAGGCTCTTGAAGCCTGAGACCGTACGGTGCATGTCGACGTAGATGTCGATGATCACGTCGACCGCCTCCCACCAGCCGCGGTAGTCCTCCTCGAGGAAGCGGCGGTCGACTCTGCGGACGAACTCCTCGACATTGCGCCGGGTGAGCTCCTGGGTGATGGCTCGTTTGTCAGGAAAGAACTGGTAGACCGACCCGATCGCCACACCCGCCCGTTCGGCGATGCGCGTCGTCGACAAGGCTTCGTAGCCTGCTTCGTCGAGCAGTTCGGCGCAGGCGTCGAGCATGCGCTCGACGCGTCGGGCGCTGCGGCGCTGCGCGGGTTTGCGTCTGAGGGCTTGGGGGGCGGCGCACTCGTCATCCGGTTGCGGCGAAGACACGAACTTATCTTCTCCTGTTTGGGCGATCATTACCTGCCAATTTACGGATTTCTCGGAGGACGCCCCGACCTGGCCGGCCTGCGCATCGCAGGCGGCGAAATCCTGGACAGGGCATAATCGATTTTCCCCTCCAGGGCGACCGATACAACAGGCTGATTTCGGTCACGTTTCGCAGAATGTGCGCCGTCACCCGATCGCCCGACACCCGCGCCCGCCGGACAGCCGACGCCGCCTTCGGCGCCCTGACCGGCCGATTCGGTCGCCGAGCGTCTCACGACCGCCATCGAGACCGGCGTGAGCATCCGAGACGGCACGAACGCGGCCGGCTGCCCGCCTCCGGCCGTTCGATCATGGCGGCGCCGCGAGCATTGTTCACCATAATGCCCGACACGCACATATTCATCGTCGATATTTCGGGGAAATTCCTCCACCTGTTCGATATCGGCGACATCTACCTGCACGTGCGCCGTGCCGCCTCACGTGTGGCCGCCTCTGTCAGTGCCGGGCGCAGCAGGTCGGCGCCGGACTCCACCCAACCGCACGACGCCCTTGTCAGGGTTTCGCGGACAGCCCCGTGCAGGAACGCAGCGCCTTCCAGTCGGCCACCGCCTGGGTCCGGGCGGCGCCCTTCATCGGTACGGGGATGCCCCCCTGGATGGTGGCGGGCGTCCAGGCGTCCTTGAGGATCTTCCGGCCGTCGATGGTCAGGGTCAGGACTCCGGTCCTGCCGGTGGTGGCGGGGTTGGAGTTGTAGAAGACGAAGTTGCCCATGCCGTAGTTGACGTAGGCGTCGTCCAGGTAGCCGGAGCCGAGCAGGATGTGCGCGTGCCCGCCGACGACCACGTCCGCCCCCGCCTCCACCAGCTTGGGGGCGAGCGAGAGCTGCGCCTCGTTGGGGCACTTCTGCAGCTCGGTGCCCCAGTGCAGGTGCACGATCACGGTGTCGGAGTCCTTGCGCGCCTTCTTGACGGCCCTCAGCAGCGCGGCCTCCTCCTTGGCCGAGGCCAGGCCGCCCTGGTCGGCGGTGGCCGTCCACGACTGGATGAACTCGGCGTCCATCACCTGGGTGGCTCCGATGATCGCCACCCGGTTGCCGTTCACGGTCCTGCGAAAGGGCCGGTACGCCTGCGCCGCGTCCTTCCCGATGCCCACGACGGGGAACTTGCCGCTCTTGGCGGCGGCCAGCGAGTCGGCGAGCCCCGACTGCATGTAGTCCATGCCGTGGTTGTTGGCCATCGACGCGACGTCCACCCCGGCCGCCTTCAGCGCGGTGAACGCGCTGGACGGGGCACGGAAGGTGTACTGCTTGCCCGGCGCGGGAGTGCCCCCCGTGGTGACGGCCGTCTCCAGGTTGACCATCGCCAAGTCGGCCTTGCGCAGCACGCCGGCGATCGGCCCGAGCGCCGTGCGCGGGTTGGCGAGACGGCCGCGCAGCATCCCCTCGAAGTGCACGTCCCCGCCGAACGCGATGGTGAACGGCCGCCGCTCCGGCGTCGGTTCCTCGGTCGGCTCTGCCACCACCTGCCGGTCGACCGGGGCCAGCTGCGGCTCCCGCTCCGGAGCCGGGGAGCACGCGGCCAATAAGGCGACCACGGCGAACAACGGGAGGGCATGGGGGATTCTCATCTACCGCCACTTCCGCTCGAATCCTGACATTTAGCATCCGAGCATGCCATGCAGGGCGGACTAACGTGCAGCTTCCCCCATCAATGCGGACACAGCCGTACGGGTCTCGTCGTCCAGAGGTGTGTAGACGATCAGCCGGAGCTCGGGCACCGCCGTGAGGCTCGTCGTGCTGAAGCGCAACGTCCCGTACTCCACATGCCGGAACGCCTTCACCCTGGGCCCGGGCTCGGCGACGTCCTGCCGCGCCCACAGCCGCGCGAACTCCGCGCTCTCCTCGCTGAGCCGCCGGACGAAGTCCTGCCAGCTGGGGTCGTCGGCATGCCGGCTGTAGGCGCCCCTGAAGACGGCCACCGCCCGTGCGAGCTCGTTGTCGCGGTCGAGCAGCAGGGTGGTGGGCGAGGGGTTGAGGCAGCTCTGCCAGAGCGAGTTGCGCTCTCCTTCCGGCGAGCCGGTCAGCTCGGGGAACAGCCCCGCGTACGCGGCGTTCCAGGCCAGGGCGTCGCAACGACTGTTGGCCACGCAGGCCGGCATGTCGCCGAGCCGGTCGAGGATCTCCCGGATCTCGGGCGTCACCTGGCCGCAGTCGACCGGGACCGGCTCCTCGGTCTGGCCCGCCAGCCGGTAGAGGTGGCGGCGTTCGGCGGTGTCGAGCCGGAGGGTGCGCGCGATCGCGTCGAGCACCTGGCTGCTGGCGTTGATCGGCCGCCCCTGCTCCAGCCATGTGTACCAGGTCACCCCGACACCCGCGAGCTGGGCGACCTCCTCGCGGCGCAGGCCCGGCGTGCGTCTGCGGGGCCCTGGGGCGAGATCGACCATCTCGGGGGTGATCCGCTCGCGCCGGCTGCGCAGGAACGCCGACAGGTCCGTACGCCTCGCCTCTGCCACGTTCACCTTTCCACTATGGGGGCATACGGCAGCGTTCATCCAGTTACCCCTAATACCAGTATAAAGAGGCTCTTGTTACTGGTATCGAGTCTGGCCACAAACTAGTCACCATGTCGCAAACTGCCGCAGTTTCCTCTCCTGTGACGACCAAGTCACCGGAATCGAAAGCCGGCGGCCTGCTCCTGGCGATCATCCTCGTCGGGCAGTTCCTGGCCATCCTGAACGTCAACATCGTGAACGTGGCCACCCCCACCATCGAGTCGGACCTGCACTCCTCCGGCGCGGGGCTGCAGATGGTCGTGGCCGGATACACCATTGTCTACGCCGTCCTGTTGATCACCGGGGCCAGGGTCGGCGACCTGTTCGGCTATCGCAGGGCGTTCCTCGGCGGTTTGGCGGTTTTCACGGTCACCACACTCGCGGCGGGTCTCGCACCGGGGACGGGCTGGCTCGTGGCCTTCCGGCTGATCCAGGGCGCCGGGGCCGCGATGATGATGCCGCAGGTCATGACCTTGATTCAGCGCAACTACCACGGCCAGGCGCGCGGCCGGGCGATCGGCCTGTGGTCGCTGGTGATCAGCGGCGGCATCGTGGTCGGCCAGGCGCTCGGCGGCATCCTGCTGGGCCTCGGCCTGGGCTGGCGGATCCTGTTCCTGGTGCTGGTTCCCGTCGCGGTGCTGCTGCTGGTGGCCGGGATGCGGGTGCTGCCGTCCGACAGCGGCGGCGGCAAGGCTGGGCTCGACCCGGCCGGCCTGGTGACCCTGTCCGCCGCCGTGCTGCTCCTGGTGGTCCCCCTCGTGCTCGGACGCGACCTCGGCTGGCCGGTGTGGGGCTGGCTCTCGATGGGGCTGAGCGTCGTGATGTTCGGCGCGTTCGTCGCGATCGAACGGTGGGTGACCTCCCGGGGCGGCCGTCCTCTGGTGGACGCCCGGGTGCTGCGCGCGCCCGGCATGCGGCCCGGGCTGGCGATCCTGCTGTTCGGCCCGGCCACCTGGGGCGCGTTCCTGTTCGTCTCGGCCCTGCACCTGCAGGGCGACCTGCACATGACGCCGCTCGCCTCCGGGATGATGATGGTGCCCTGCGCGCTGGCCTTCGGCCTGGTCGGGCTCGCCTGGCCGCGCCTGCCCATGCGCCTGCAGCGCCCGCTCGTGCCCGTCGGCTACGTGGTCGCCGCGCCTGCCTATGTCGGGCTCGGCCTCGCCGCCGGGGGCGGCCTGTCGTATGCGATCATGAGCGCCCTCATCGGCGCCGGGCTGGGCGTGCAGGTCGCGGTGACGAACATGGCGACCGAGCAGGTCGACGGTGCGTACGCGGCCGACGCCAGCGGCGCGCTGCTCACCGTCATGCAGCTCGGCCAGGTCATCGGCGTCGCCACGGTGGGAACGCTGTTCATCACGCTGCAGGGGCGCAGCACCTCCGCCTCGCTGGTCTCCTCCCTCGCCATGGCGGGCCTCGCGGTCCTCGCCGGGCTGAGCGCCCTCTTCCTGGCCCGCCGCCGCACCCCTTCCACGCTTTAACTTGGATGCCTCGTAAACTTGAATAACTCAAGTTAAGGGCGTAGGTTGTGCTCCATGGGGGATGACGACCTGCTCCGGAAGGCCGGGCTGCGGGTCACTGCGGCCCGGCTGGCGATCATGCAGACCGTGCGCGACGGCGACCACCTCGACGTGGACGGCGTCCACCGCGGTGTGCGCCGGCGCGTCGGGCAGGTGTCGCTCCAGGCCGTCTACGACTCGCTGCACGCGCTCCACAGGGCCGGGCTCGTCCGCAAGATCGAGCCCATGGGCAGTCCGGCCCGCTACGAGGCGCGCGTCGGCGACAACCACCACCACCTGGTGTGCCGGCGGTGCGGAACCGTGACCGACGTCGACTGCACGGTGGGCGTCGCCCCCTGCCTCGAACCCGCGGACGACGCGGGTTACGTCGTGGACGAAGCCGACATCACGTTCTGGGGCGTGTGCCCGAGCTGTCAAAGATGATTTCCGGAAGGACCGCGCTATGACGAACAGGCCTGTCACCACCGACGACGCCGGCATCCCCGCGCCGAGCGACGAGCACTCGCTCTCCGTCGGGCCGAACGGCCCGCTGCTCCTGGCGGATCACTACGTGATCCAGAAGATGGCCCACTTCAACAGGGAGCGCGTCCCGGAGCGGGTGGTGCACGCCAAGGGCGGCGGCGCCTACGGCACCCTCCAGATCACCGAGGACGTCAGTCAGTACACCAAGGCCAAGCTCTTCCAGAAGGGCGTGGAGACCCCGCTCTTCCTGCGTTTCTCGACCGTCGCCGGTGAGCTCGGCAGCGCCGACACCGCGCGTGACCCGCGCGGCTTCGCGATCAAGTTCTACACCGAGGACGGCAACTACGACATCGTCGGCAACAACACGCCGATCTTCTTCATCCGCGACCCGCAGAAGTTCTCCGACTTCATCCACAGCCAGAAGCGGCGTCCGGACAACCACCTGCGCGACAACAACATGCAGTGGGACTTCTGGACGCTCTCGCCCGAGTCGGCCCACCAGGTCACCTTCCTGATGACCGACCGCGGCACGCCGGCCAGCTGGCGGCACATGCACGGCTTCGGCTCGCATACGTTCCTCTGGTACAACGCCGCCGGCGAGAAGTACTGGGTGAAGTACCACTTCAAGACCGACCAGGGCATCCAGAACTTCACCGCCTCCGAGGCCGCCGCGCTGCAGGCCACGGACCCCGACTACCACACCCGCGACCTGTTCTACGCGATCCAGCGCGGCGAGCACCCGTCCTGGACGGTGAACGTGCAGATCATGCCGTTCGAGGTCGCGGCCGACTACCGGTTCAACCCGTTCGACCTGACCAAGGTGTGGCCGCACAGCGACTACCCCGAGATCACGATCGGCCGGTTCGTACTCAACCGCAACCCGGAGAACTATTTCGCCGAGGTCGAGCAGGCGGGCTTCGAGCCGGCGAACCTGGTGCCCGGCATCGGCGCCTCGCCGGACAAGATGCTGCAGGGCCGGCTGTTCTCGTACCCGGACGCCCACCGCTACCGGATCGGGCCCAACTACCTGCAGCTGCCGGTCAACAAGCCGCGCGTCCCCGTCAACTCCTACAACTTCGACGGGCCGATGACCTTCCAGAACCCGGCGGGTCCGGTGTACGCGCCCAACTCCCTCGGCGGCCCGGCCGCCGACCCGTCCCTGTACGAGGGCGAGAACTACCACGTCACGGGCGAGATCATCCGCTCGGCGTACACCAAGCACGCCGAGGACGACGACTACGTCCAGCCGCGCACCCTCTGGGAGAACGTGCTGTCCGACACGGACCGCGCCCACCTGGTGAGCAACATCGTCGGCCACGCCTCGGCCCCCGAGGTCACCACCGACATGAAGAAGCGCGTCGTGGAGTACTGGACCAACATCCACAAGGACCTCGGCCACGGCGTAGCCCAGGGCCTGGGCATCGCCTGACCCGCAACACCCCGGGCACGGCCCGCGTTTCCGCGAAACGCGGGCCGTGCCTGTGACGCGCGTCTCCACCGGTGAACGCTTCCGGCCGAGCCCGGGCAGGGAGAACGACGCGGGTGCCCGCTGACCGGACGCGGCTCAGTGCACGAGCGCGGAGATCCAGCCTCCGTCGACGCTCAGGGTCTGGCCGGTCACCGCCTCAACCCACTGTGATGCTCATCGGTCACGCCTCGGGCTGATCGCCCGGGCACACCGGCGGACTGCCGCGCCCGCCGGCACCCCGGCCGGCGGCAAGAGCCGCCCGATGGCCTCTCGGCAGAACCAGACGGCACGCCGTCGAATACGGAATCGGCCGACCGCGTCCCATACCGCCTGGGCGCGGCCGGCCGGTTTCCCGAACGCGGGCCGTTTCTTTCGACGTCAATTCTTTTCGGCAAGAAAACGGCCGACTAATCATCCGGATGCCGAACAGGAATCCGGCTCACCGGTGATGCCGAGCTTTTGTTGTGCGCGCATCCCACTGCAGCCGGCCAGTCGGCTTCTTCGTCAAAGTGCCGGCATGCTCGGCGGGCATCCGGTTGGGGAGCACCCGGTCACCACCGGCCGATGAGGTGTGCCGAAGCTTGATCAACATGGTGGAGGATGTGCCATGCTGTGCGGGTCTTCCACGCTCGAGGCCAAGGAGCGGGGGAGGCTCTCGGAGGCGCTGTCTCCATCCGAACGGCCCTGATTGGTTGTGCCAGCAACTCGCCAGGGCCGTTCTCTTAGGACGCGCTGACCTGCAACGAGGCCAGATCGAACTCACCGTCACGGACGCCGGCCGTGAACGCGGCCCACTCCGCCGGAGTGAAGACCAGGACAGGGCCGTCCTGCTCCTTGCTGTCCCTCAGCGCGACGTTGCCGTCGGCCAGCGGGGCGACCTCTACGCAGGCGGATGCGCCGTTGCAGAAGCTGCTCTTCCGCCAGGCCGCCACCTTGGTGTGGATGTCCATGCTCTCCCCAAATACGTAAAGGGGCTCCATTGCCCCTCTTTTGGTTTATCGTCGCCAGATCATGGCTTTTCGCTGGATGAGAACTCGCGACTCGTCCTCGTCCAGCGCCTCCGACCGGATGTGGTCGAAAGCTGCTTCATATCCCGCCACGCGCCCGCGGTCTTCGACGAAATCGGCGGAATACAGTTGCTCTAGATATACGACATCGTCAAACGCCGCAAACTTCAGGTGGATGAACGCGCCGGTATTGACCGCATGGAGTGCCTCCAGCGGCAGGACATGAATGCGTACGTGCGGCAGCAGGGAGACCTCCAGGAGGTGCTCCATCTGCTCCCGCATCACCGTGGGCTCTCCGAAGCGGCGCATCAGCGCCGACTCGTCGAGAACCACGGTGACCTCACACGGATCCGGTCGGTGCAGGACCCGCTTCTGCCTGCTGAGGCGCGCCTCAACCCGGCTCCGGACACCGCTGTGCGTGATGCGAGCGATGCCACGGGTCGCCAGAATGACCTCCCTGGCGTAATCCTCGGTCTGCAGGGTGCCAGGCACGATCTGGGGTTCCCAGTTGCGCTGGACCGTCGCCTCAGCCTCCAGCCCGAGGAATCTTGTGTACTCCTCGGGCAGGGTGTCTTCGTAATCTTCCCACCAGCCCCGCTGCTCCGCATCTCGCAACAGGCCGAAGAGTTCGTCAAGTTTGTCACCGTCGACGCGGTAGAGCTTTGCCAGAGCCTTGATGTCGTCGGTACTGGGCATGGTCTTGGCCGCTTCGATGCGGCTCACCTTGCTCGCCGACCAGCCGAGGTCCCGGGCCGCCTTGGCGCCTGTGAGCTTGCAACGCTCTCGGAGGAGGCGTAACTCCTGGCCCAGCCGAAGCCGCCGGACCGTCGGACTGCCCTGCTGCGATGGCACCGTCGACACTCCTTCTCGGGGGAATGGAGGTGTAGCCGGAAGGATTGTTTAGGGCCCGGCTTTCGGGGCCGTTCGCTCAATCTTACACTGCAACTTGCACGAGGAGTCCCACACAGCCTTGCCAGAAGGCTTTCATGGGTAGAGCGTAGTAGGCAAGACAACCTCCGCGAGGATGCCCGGAGTGGATCAGGTTTTCCGGCGACTGCCGGGCAACCCTTCCTAAGTCGATACTTCCGGTGCAAGTTGCAGGACAAGAAGCGAAGAAAATTAAATCTTCCGTTGCTCGAAGTATTGCAGCTTAGGCAAGCTCGGGGGACGATCTGAACCAGGAAGGTTCTCGAGTGGTGAGGAGGCCGGAGATGACGACACGGCCGTACACACCGGGCTTTCCAGCATCGATCAAGCGGCCCCGCGGGGGTCGCGTCACCGGCAACGGCGCCGTCCCGGAAAAGAAGCTGTGCACCAGGGAGGCCGTTTGCCGGAAGGATCACACCGTCGACTGACGAATTCAGCGCATCTCTGCTCGATCGAGCACGCACAAAGCCGGACCGAGGCTGACCACCAGGTCACCGCATTATGGGCTGCCACCCTGCGGCCGACCGGTCAATCAGCCTGCGGACCAGCCAAGAAGCCACCTCTGAATTGCCGCGAAAGGGGTCTTCTCATGTACTCACAAGGTACCAAGGCAATCCACCGAATCAAGTCCCGGATCCGGGAACTCATCGTGTGGGCGGATCGCGAAATCTGCATGGAGCCCGACGAGTTCGCACACCGTATGGGCTGGACCGTGGCCCGCACCGGGTTCGGCTCCCGCCGCTACCGTGACCCACGCTTCGACCAGCTGCGCAGCCCAAGCCGAGTGACCGAGGAGGTGTCCTGACATGCCGAGGAACCCGCGTAACCAGATCTACCCCGCCATCGAGGATCTCCCCGCCGCCGGCCGCGCGGGTCTCCTGGTCAGGCTCTGGCGGGCCCGTACCGAGCTGCTGATGCTCGCCGGGCTGGGGCTGGTCGCACTGGCCCTGATGAAGGCCGCCGGAGAGGGACGGTGGTTGCCGTTCGTCGTGCTGACCAGCGCGATCTCGGTGCCCGCCGCCACCAGGACGGGCCGGAGCTGGATCGCCGCCCACTTCTGGTGCGTGGTCTCCCGGCACCGTGTCCAGCGGGTCTGCCTGGAGACCACGATGCACACCAGGGCGGGCCGGATCCCGCTGGTGTGGTGGATCACGCCGACGACCGCGGGCGAGAAGGCGTTGATCATGACCCGGGCGGGCATCTCCGCCGAGGAGTTCGAGGCGTACCGCGAGGAGATCGCGGCGGCCTGCTGGGCGCGCAGCGTCAACGTCTACCGGCACCGCACCCGCGCCCAGTTCCTCATCGTGGAGATCGTCCGCCGCGACGAGGCGCCCGGCGCCTTCTCCCCCGGCCTGGAACGCCTGTACGGGCGCCGCTCCTGGATCTGCCTGAGGTCCGATCTCGAGGAGCCGCCTGATCTGCGCACCGAGGTCCTCCTGCCGCGTGTCGCCGCCTGAGGCGACGCGGTGAAGCCTGGGGATAGGGGCCATCCCCAGGGGTGCAAGCCCCGGAGACCGCGGGGGCTCCGGGGCTTCCCCATGCCCGGGGGTACGCGCCAAGATGAGTTCATCTAACGAACTCAGGGAGTCGCGATGACGTCGACCGTTCACCGGACCTGCCCCCTCTGCGAGGCCGTCTGCGGCCTGACGCTCACCCTCGGCGAAGACGGGCACGTGACGAGCGTCCGCGGCGACAAGGACGACCCCTTCAGCAAGGGCTTCATCTGCCCCAAGGGGGCCAGCCTCGGCCGGCTCGACGAGGACCCCGACCGGCTGCGCACGCCGCTGGTCGGGGGCCGCGAGGCGACCTGGGAGGAGGCGTTCGCCGCGGTGCGCGCGGGTCTCGGCCGCGTCGCCGACCGCCGCTCCGTCGCCGTCTACCTCGGCAACCCGAACGCCCACACCATGGCCGGCGCGCTCTACGTCGCCCCGCTGGTCAAGTCGCTCGGCACGCGCAACGTCTTCAGCGCGGCCACCGCCGACCAGATGCCCAAGCACGTGGCCTGCGGGCTCATGTTCGGCCATCCGATGGCGGTCCCCGTGCCCGACCTCGACAGGACCGACCACCTGCTCATGCTGGGTGCCAACCCGCTGGAGTCGAACGGCTCCCTGTGCACCGCGCCCGACTTCCCGGGTCGGCTCAAGGCCCTGCGCCGGCGCGGCGGCCGGCTCGTCGTCGTGGACCCCCGCCGTACGCGGACGGCGGCGCTGGCCGACGAGCACGTGTTCATCCGCCCGGGGACGGACGCCTACCTGCTGTTCGGGATGGTGCACACGTTGTTCGCCGAGGACCTGGCCACGCCGTCGCACGAGGTCAACGGGCTGGCCGAGCTGCGCGAGGCGGCCAAGCACTTCCCGCCGGAGGCCGTCGCGCGGCGTACCGGGGTGGCGGCCGAGGTGGTCGTGCGGCTGGCCAGGGAGCTGGCGGCGGCGCGTACGGCGGCCGTCTACGCGCGGATCGGCACCTGCACGGCCGAGTTCGGCACGCTGGCCCAGTGGCTGGTGGACGTGCTCAACGTCCTCACCGGCAACCTCGACCGGCCGGGCGGCGCGATGTTCCCCAAGCCGGCCACGGAGTTCCTCGCGCGACGGCGTCCCTATGCGGTGGGGCGGTGGAGGAGCCGGGTGCGGGGGCTGCCGGAGGTGAACGGCGAGCTGCCGGTGGCCACGCTCGCCGACGAGATCGAGACGCCCGGCGAAGGCCAGGTCAAGGCCCTGATCACGATCGCGGGCAACCCCGTGCTGTCGGCCCCGCACGGCGACCGCCTCGACCGGGCGTTCGCGGGGCTCGACTTCATGGTGAGCGTGGATCCGTACCTGAACGAGACCACCCGGCACGCCGACGTGATCCTGCCGCCGCCGCGGATGCTGCAGTCGGGCCACTACGACTTCGCGCTGCTCGGCTTCGCCGTACGCAACTACGCCCGGTACTCGCCGCCGGCGCTGCCGCTGGACGGCCGGCCGTCCGAGGGCGGGATCCTGGCGCGGCTGGCCCAGATCGCCTCCGGCATGGACGGCGACCTCGACGCGTACATCATCGACGACCTGCTGGGCAAGGCCACCCAGACGCCCGGCTCCGGCGTCGAGGGCCGCGACCCGGCCGAGCTGCGCGACCTGCTGGACGGCGCGACGGGCGCCGAACGCCGGCTCGATCTCATGCTGCGCCTCGGCCCGTACGGCGAGTGGTCCGGCAAGGGCGACCTGTCGCTGCGCCGGCTGCTCGACCACCCGCACGGCATCGACCTGGGCCCGCTCGAGCCCCGGCTGGACGAGCTGCTCAGGACACCTTCCGGGCTGGTCGAGCTGGCCCCGCCGCTGCTGGTCGAGGACGTACGGCGGCTGCGCGCCAAGCTCGACGAGGAGCCGCCGGAGATCGTCCTGATCGGACGGCGCCACCTGCGCTCCAACAACAGCTGGATGCACAACGTGGCCCCGCTGGTCGGCGGCAGCAACACCTGCACGCTGCAGATAAACCCGGCCGACGCGGCCCGGCTGGGCCTGGCCGGCGAGGCGGTCGTACGCTCGGCGAAAGGCCAGGTCACGGTGGTGCTGGAGCCCACGGAGACGATCATGCCGGGCGTGGTCAGCCTGCCGCACGGCTGGGGGCACGAGGACAGCGCGCAGAGCGTCGCGGCCCGGCACGCGGGCGTCAGCGCCAACGCGCTGACCGACGATTCCACGATCGACGTTCCGAGTGGTAACGCAGTGTTCAACGGAGTTCCGGTCACGATTTCACCAACCGGGGTGATCAGCGCACATTAGGGTGTCGCGCGTGACTATCGCGCCAGAAGAGGACCGCCTGAACGCTCAGATCGCCTTCGCCGTCGAAATCGACAAGTTGAAGCGGATCATCCGCCGCAACCACTTGATCGACGGCTCCCGGCGGGAGAACACCGCCGAGCACTCATGGCACGTGGGCATGCTGGCGATGGTCTTCGGCGAGCATGCCCCGCCGGGGACGGATCTGCAGCGGGTGGTCGCCATGTTGCTCGTCCACGACCTGGTGGAGATCGACGCCGGTGACACGTTCATCTACGACCCCGTGGAGGTGGCCGCGCAGGCCGAGGCCGAGCGGGCCGCCGCCGACCGCATCTTCGGCCTGCTGCCCGCCGATCAGGGGGTGTGGATGCGGGAGTTGTGGGAGGAGTTCGAGGCCAGGAAGACGCCGGAGGCCAGGTTCGCCAAGGCGCTCGACCGGTTCGCCCCGATCCTGGCCAACCATCTCACCGAGGGCGGCACGTGGCCGCTGTTCAAGGTCAAGGCCGCCCAGGTGAAGGAGAAGGTGCGCATCATCCAGGAGGGCTCCCCCTCGCTGGGCGCGTACGCCCTGCAGCTCGTGGAGCTCTCGGTCGCGAGGGGTCACCTGGCCGAGTGATGCCGGCGAGGCTGGGGTAGGGGACCTGTCGTGAAAGAGCAAGTACGAGCGAAGCGCTGGCAGTTGGGGCGTTTCGCCGGACCCGTTGCCCTCGCCGACCGGCTGGAGAAGTCGAAGGCCATGGACAAACCGGTCAGGGTGCTGGCCAAGGCCGTGCGCCAGCGCCTGCGCCCAGGCCGGCTGCGTGACATGCTGCACGGCGTCCCCCTGGGCGAGCCGGTGCACCCGCCGCTCGCGACGGTCAGCCTGGGCTGCTGGCTCTCCACGGCCGTCCTGGACCTGGCCGGGGCCGACCCCCGCGCCGCGCGGCTGCTGCTGGCCACCGGCCTGGTCAACGCGCTGCCGACGGCGGCGGCCGGGCTGACCGACTGGTCCTCCCTCCATCGTGAGCAGCAGCGCGTCGGTTTTGTCCACATGTTGTCAAACCTGACCGCTATCGGCCTGTTCTCCGCCTCCCTCCTCGCCCGCGTACGCGGGAGCGAGCGGCCGGGCCGGGCGTTGTCGTACGCCGGGCTCGCGGTGGGCGGGCTGGGCGCCTATCTTGGCGGGCACCTGGCCTACCGGCAGGCCGCGGGCGCGAACCACGCCCCCCAGGTCACCCACCTGGTGCCGCTCGGCTGGCACGACCTCTGCCTGCTGCGCGACCTGCCCGAGGGGCGGCCGGTGGCGCGGCGGCTCGGCTACATCCAGCTCTTCGTGCTGCGCCGCGGCGAGAACGTGAGCGTGCTCGCCGACCGCTGCCCCCACCTGGCGGGCCCGCTGCACCAGGGCACGCTCGTGATGGAGAACGGCGACCCCTGCGTGGTGTGTCCCTGGCACGGCAGCACCTTCCGCCTGGTCGACGGCTCGGTCAAGCACGGACCGGCGACGGCTCCCGCGCCGATGTTCGAGACCCGGCTCAGGCGCGACGGCACGGTCCAGGTGCGTCCGGGCTTGACCTGAAGTTCGATTGAGGTTCTACGGTCGGGGCCATGAGCGCGATTCTCGTGACCGGCGCGACCGGCAATGTGGGCAGGCATGTGGTGTCCCGGCTCTCCGAGGCCGGGCTGAAGGTGCGGGCGCTGGCCCGCGACCCCGAGCGGGCCGGGCTGCCCGTGGAGACCGTACGCGGTGACTTGACCGAACCGCGGAGTCTGGAGCCCGCGCTGGACGACGTGGACAGCGTCTTCCTGCTCTGGCCCGGCTTCACCACCGGCAACGCCGCCGAGGTGGTGGCGAGGATCGCCGGGCGCGCGCGGCGGGTGGTCTACCTGTCGGCGCTGGGCGCGGACTCCTCCTCGCACTACGGGGAGATCGAGCAGCTCATCCGGCATTCCGGGGTGAGCTGGACGTTCCTGCGGCCCGGCGGATTCGCGGTGAACACGCTGATGTGGGCCGACCAGATCAGGCAGGGCGTCGTCCGGTGGCCGTACGGGAAGGCGTCGAGGGCGCTGATCCACGAGAAGGACATCGCGGCGGTGGCCGTGCACGCGCTCACCTCGGCCGGCCACAACGGCGCCGCCTACCCGCTCACCGGCCCCGACGAGCTCACCCAGGCCGACCAGGTACGCGTGATCGGCGAGGTGGTCGGGCGCGAGGTGCGCTGGGAGGAGCAGCCACCGCAGGAGGCCCGCGAGCGGCTCTTGGCGGCCTGGGGCGAGCCGGCGTTCGTGGACAGCGCGCTGCGGACCTGGGAGAGCTTCGTGGCGAGCCCCGAGCGGGCGACCGACACCGTGCGGCGGCTGCTGGGGCGGCCCGCGCTGTCGTTCCGGCAGTGGGCCGAGGACCACGCCGCCGACTTCAGCTGACCTCGTCGGCGGGGTGCTCCACGAGGGCGAGGATGCGGCTGGACATGAACCTGGCCGTACGCACCGGTGTGCCGCTGCGGGTGACCTCGCTCACCTCCACGAGCCCTCGCCGGTTGGCCACCTCGACCCGCCGGCCCGCGCGGGTGGCCGTGATCTCGTAGGTACGGGGAGTGCCGTTGCCGGCGTCGATGACGATCTCCACCCGGTCACCCTTCATGCCCAGGTTCATACCCAAAAGCTACTATCCGTACACCAGTACGATAATCGCCGCGATCCCCACGAAGACGATCACGGCGCGGAGGATCGGGGCCGGGATGCGCCGGCCCAGCCGCGCTCCGACGAACCCGCCGGCCACTGCCCCCAGCGCCACCCCCGCCACGGCCTGCCAGTCCACGTCGGCGACCAGGATGAACAGCGCCGCCGCCACGGCGTTCACCAGCAGCGCGAGGACGTTCTTGGCGGCGTTCACCCGGTGGAGGCCGTCGTCGAGGAAGACGCCGAGCAGGCCGATGAGCAGCACGCCCTGGGCGGCGCCGAAGTAGCCGCCGTAGACGCCGGCGAGCAGCACGCCCAGCCAGAGCTCCGCGCCCCCGTGAGGATGGGGGTCGCGGCGCCGCGCGGCCACCCACACATTGAGCCGCGGCTGCGCCATGACCAGCACGCACGCCAGCGCGATCAGGACCACGACCACGACCTCGAAGACGCCGGGATCGAGAAGCAGCAGCAGGATGCCGCCGATCAGCGAGCCCAGCGCCGAGGCCATGCCCAGGCGCAGCAGCCGCTCGCGCTGGCCGGCGAGCTCGGCGCGGTAGCCGTACGCGGCGGTGAAGCTGCCCGGGACGAGGCCGACGGAGTTGGAGACGTTCGCCGTGACGGGGTCGACGCCCAGCGCCACCAGAGTGGGGAACGTGATCAGCGAGCCGGACCCGACCACCGCGTTGATGGCACCGGCCACCACCCCGGCCGCGCAGACCGCGGCCAGTTCCCACCCCGTCACGAGGCTCCTTACGTGTCCTTGGGGGGTGTGAAGAGGCCGCCGAGATTTTCCAAGACCTTGCCCATCTCCGATGGGACGATCCAGATCTTATTGGCGTCGCCCTTGGCGATCTCCGGCAGGGTCTGCAGATACTGGTAGGCGAGCAGGTGCTGGTCGGGCTTGCCCTCGTGGATGGCCTTGAACACCATGTGGATCGCGTCGGCCTGCCCCTTGGCCCGCATGGCCTGGGCCTCGGCCTCCGCCTGGGCGCGCAGCACCGCCGCCTCCGCCTCGCCGCGCGCCCGCAGCACCGACGCCTGCTTCTCCCCCTCGGCCGCCAGGATCGCCGCCTGCCGCTGCCCCTCCGCGGCCAGCACCGCCGCGCGTTTGTCGCGGTCGGCGCGCATCTGCTTCTCCATCGAGTCCTGGATGGAGGCGGGCGGGTCGATGGCCTTGAGCTCGACCCGGTTGACCCGGATGCCCCACTTGCCGGTCGCCTCGTCGAGCACGCCGCGCAGCGCGGTGTTGATGTCCTCGCGCGAGGTCAGCGTGTGTTCGAGGTCCATGCCGCCGACCACGTTGCGCAGCGTCGTGATGGTGAGCTGCTCGACGCCGACGAGGAAGTTCGCGATCTCGTACGTGGCCGCCTTGGGGTTGGTGACCTGGAAGTAGACGACCGTGTCGATGGAGACCACGAGGTTGTCGGAGGTGATGACCGGCTGCGGCGGGAACGACACCACCTGCTCGCGCAGGTCGATCATCTCCTTGACCCGGTCGATGAACGGCACCACCAGGTTGAGCCCGGGCGCCAGCGTGCGGTGGTAGCGGCCGAGCCGCTCGATGACGGCGGCCGTGGCCTGCGGGATGACGCGGACCGTACGGGCCACGCCGAAGCCGACCGCCGCGACCAGGACGAGGGCGACGATGAGCTGCTCCACGGACATGGCCACGCTCCGAAGCCGAGGGAACCGATTCCGTAGATCCTATTTGGTGCGGCCTTTCCACCGAGGTGGTTCGGCGGGACGCATAAACAGGGGATCTACAGCGCGCGTGCGTACCAGCGGCCCTCGCCACCGCGGTCGAGCGTGAGCGGCACGCCGAACGTCTGCGTCAGGTGGTCGGCCGTCATCACGTGCTCGAGCGGCCCCTGGGCCACCACCGAGCCGTGCCGCAGCAGCAGCCCGTGGGTGAACCCGCTCGGCACCTCCTCCACGTGGTGCGTCACGAGCACCAGCGTCGGCGAGCGGTAGTCGCCGGCCAGCAGCGACAGGCGGCGCACCAGGTCTTCCCTGCCGCCCAGGTCGAGCCCGGCGGCAGGCTCGTCGAGCAGCAGGATCTCGGGGTCGGGCATGAGGGCGCGGGCGATCTGCACCCGCTTGCGCTCGCCCTCCGACAGCGTGCCGAACCGGCGCCTGATGAGGTGGGCCGCGCCCATCATGTCGATCAGCTCGACGGCCCTGGTGACGTCGTTGGAGTCGTACTCCTCCGTCCAGCGGCCCATGACGCCGTACGAGGCGGTCAGGACGAGGTCGATGACCTTCTCCTCCGGCGGGATGCGCTCGGCCAGCGCGGCGCTCGCCAGCCCGATCCGCGGCCGCAGCTCGAAGACGTCGGCCTGGCCCAGCCGCTCGCCGAGCACCTCGACCACGCCCTCGCTCGGATAGAGCAACGTGGACGCGACCTGCAGCAACGTGGTCTTGCCCGCGCCGTTGGCGCCGATGACGACCCAGCGCTCGTCCTCGTTGACCTCCCAGTCGATGCCGCGCAGCAGGGCCGCTCCGTCTCGCCTGACAGCGACGTCCTGGAGCCGCAGCACCTGACCACCCATCCCCGATCCCTCCTTAGGAGTCACCCTCGGGACAAACCTATTGCAGGGCGAGCGCTTATCGTGGACCGGTGCGCCCTGAATCGACTGTCTGCTCATCCCTGGTCGCCTGGGGCAACGCATGGCTCGCGGGTCACGCGAGCCTCGACGAGGCGGCCGACCACGTGGAAGCCGCCGGCGGCCCCGTCGTCGCGGGCGACGTCCCCCTGCGCCAGTACCTCGCGAACCTGCGCGTGGGCGGGCTGCGGGAGCTGCGGCTCGCCCTGCCCGCGCCGGGCGACCCACTCGGGCTGTCGGGGCCCGCGCCGTTCAACGCGGCCGCCGTCGACGCCGGGCAGGCCGCGATCGCCGTGCTCGACGACCGCAATCTCGGCCTCGTGCCGACGCTCGACCGGCGCGGATCGTCCTATGTCGGCGTACGCCTGGAGGTGCACGACTCCGGCCCCGTACGTCATGATCTGCCGTCGCTGGCGGAGGCCGAGCGGGAGCTGTCGGACGCGATGCGCTCGGCCACCGAGGCCCTCACCTCCGTCGACGGCCCCATGCCCGGCCGCCCCGACCGGCTCGACCGGGGCGGTGAGCTGGCGCCCGGCTACCCGGCCCGCGCCCACCGCGTCTCCACTCTCGCCACGCGGCTGGCCTCCGCGCTGAGCCTGGCCGACGAGCGCGGCCTCACCTCGGGTCAGACCGCCGTACGCGGGGCCGCGCTGCGCGAGCTCGACCGCGCCGTACGCCGCGCCCTCGTGGCCGCCCACCACGCGATCTTCGAGCCGGTCAGGAACATGTGACCGTCAGGCCAGGCCGTGGCGCACGGCGTAGAGCGCGGCCTGTGTGCGGTCCTGGACGCCGAGCTTCATCAGCACGTTGGAGACGTGGGTCTTGACGGTTTTCTCGGCCACGGCGAGGCTGCGCGCGATCTCCCTGTTGGAGCGGCCGGCCGCGATGAGGGCGAGCACCTCCCGCTCGCGCTCGGTCAGCGGCATCGGCCCCGGCGCGGCGACTCCGCCGGAGACGGTCAGCATCGCCTCCGCCGCCTCGGGCGCGAGCAGCACCTGCCCGCCGTGGACGGCCCTCACGGCTTGGACGAGCGCGCCAGGGTCGACGTCCTTGTAGAGGAAGCCGGCCGCGCCCGCCCGCATGGCCGGGCCCACGTCGGACCGGTCGCTCACCGAGGTCAGCACGACCACCCGGGTCTCGGCCTCCGACAGCCGCCGCAGCGCCCCGAGCCCGTCGAGCACCGGCATCTTCAGGTCGAGCAGCAGCACGTCGGGCGCCAGCTCGGCGACCAGCGCGACGGCCTGCTCGCCGTCGGCGGCCTCCCCGACCACGGTGATGTCGTCCTGCAGGTCGAGGAACGTCCGCAACCCCTGCCGCACCACCGGATGGTCGTCGGCGATCAGCACCCGGATCACACGCTCACCTCCACGCGCACGGTGGTCCCCCGGCCGAGGACCGACTCGACCGTCATCACGCCGCCGATCGACTCGGCGCGGTCGCGCATCGACACCAGGCCGAGGCCGCGCGAACCCGCCTGCTCGAACCCGCTGCCGTCGTCGCGCACGGTCAGCACCAGCCTGCCGCCCTCGTACACCAGGGACACCGACACGGCGGTGGCCCCCGAGTGGCGCAGCGCGTTGTGCAGCGCCTCCTGGGCCACCCGCAGCAGCGCGACCTCGACCGCGGAGTCGAGCGGCGGCAACTCGCCGCACTCGAACGCGACCAGCGACGGATGCAGCCGGTCGAGCAGGCGGACGTGCTTGCGCAGCGTCTCGTTGAGCCCGTGGCGGTCGAGCTCGGCCGGGCGCAGCTCGACGATGACCGCCCGCAGCTCCGACAGGGCCTCCCCGGCCAGCCGCTGGACGCGCTCCAGCTCGGCGGCGGCCCTGTCGGGGGCCTTGCCGAGCAGCGCGCCGGCGGCCTGGGCGCTGAGCCGCAGCGAGAACAGCTTCTGGGTGACCGCGTCGTGCAGCTCCTGGGCCACCCGGTTGCGCTCCTCCAGCATGGCGAGCTCGCGCCCGCGCTCGTAGAGCCTGGCGTTGGCCAGCGCGATCGCGGCGTGGGCGGCGAAGAGCGTCAGCAGCTCCTGGTCGTCCTGGGTGAACCCGCCGGGCGTGCGCTTGTTGGCCAGGAAGATGATGCCGAGCACCTGGTCGCCGTCGCGGATCGGCACACCGAGGAAGTCCTTCATCACCGGGTGGGCCTTCGGCCACCACTCGAAGCGCGGGTCCTTGCGCAGGTCGGGCAGCCTGACCGGATCGCCGTCGCGCAGCATCGCGCCGAGCATGCCGTGCTGGCGGGGCAGCGGCCCGATCGCATCCCACTGCTTGTCGGTGAGGCCCTCCGCGACGAACTCGCCGAACGACCCGTCGTCGTCGGGCACACCGAGGGCGGCGTAGCGGGCGTCGAGCAGCCGCTGCGCCGAGCGTACGATCACCTGCAGCACCTCGCGGACCGACAGGTGGCGGGTGACGGCGAGCACCGCCGAGCTCACCGCCTGGAGGATCTCGTCGCGGTCGGAGGTCACGCGACCAACTCTAGGGTCCTAGGACCATGTGCCGAGCCCTGAGCCGGTCCACGGCCCGATGTCCGCCGCCCGCCGCGTGCCTAGCGTCGGATCCATGACGAAGACCGCACTCATCACCGGCGCCTCCCGCGGACTCGGCCTCGCCCTGGCGAGGTCGCTGGCGGGCGCCGGCTGGAACCTCGTGCTCACCGCCCGCGGGGCCGGCGACCTGGAACGGGCCGCCGCCGAGCTGGGCGCCACCGCGATCCCGGGCGACGTGAGCGACCCGGCGCACGTCCGGCGGCTGGCCGCGGCCGCGCCGTCCCTGGACCTGCTGGTCAACAACGCCTCCGACCTGGGCGTGACACCGCTGCCGCCGCTCGCGGACTACCCGCCGGCGGCGTTCAGGGCGCTGCTGGAGACGAACGTGACCGCGCCGCTCACGCTCGTCCAGGCCACGCTGCCCGCTCTGCGCGCCTCGGGCGGCGCGATCGTGAACGTCACCTCCGACGCCGCCACCGGCGCGTACGAGGGCTGGGGCGGCTACGGCGCCACCAAGGCCGCGCTGGAGCAGCTGTCGAACGTGCTGGCCGCCGAGGAGCCCGGCGTGCGTGTCTGGTGGGTCGATCCGGGCGAGATGAACACCCGGATGCTCGCCGCCGCCGTGGGCGCCGAGGAGGCCGCCTCCGCCGCCGACCCCGCCAAGGTGGCCGCGGCGCTGTACGACCTGGTCAGCGCCCGCCCCGCCAGCGGCAAGGTGAGCCTGCGATGACCGCCGCGCTCGACTTCACGCTGCCGCCCGGCCTGTCGGCCCGCGAACCCGCCGAGGCCAGGGGCCTGGCCAGGGACGCGGTGCGCCTGCTGGTCTCGCGCGGCGACCTGGCGCCGTCCCACCACCTCTTCAGCGACCTGCCCGACCTGCTGGACGCGGGCGACCTCATCGTGGTGAACAACTCGGCGACCCTGCCCGCGGCCGTCCGGCTGGACCGGCTGGCCGTGCACTTCTCCACCTCCCGCCCGGACGGCACCTGGCTGGTCGAGCTGCGCCGCCGCACCACGAAGGGCACCGAGCCGTACGCCGGAGGCGAACCGGGCGAGTGGCTGCCGATGCCGGGACGGGCCACGCTGCGCCTGATCGACCGCGAGACGCCGCGGTTGTGGCGCGCTTCGCTGAACCGGGACGTGCAGGCGTACCTGCGGGTGCACGGGGTGCCGATCCGCTACTCGTACGTGGAGCGGGACTGGCCGATCGAGGCGTACCAGACCGTGTTCGCGACCGTGCCGGGCAGCGCCGAGATGCCGAGCGCGGCCCGGCCGTTCACCGCCGGGCTGGTCACGGCGCTGGTGGCGCGCGGGGTGGGCATCGCGCCGATCACCCTGCACACGGGCGTGGCCTCGCCGGAGAAGGACGAGCCGCCCTACGACGAGCGGTACGACGTACCGGCCGCCACCGCACGCCTGGTCAACCTGGCCCTGGAGAGCGGCAACCGGGTGGTGGCGGCGGGCACGACCGTCGTACGGGCTCTGGAGACGGCCGCGGACGCACCCGGGCACGTCTCCCCCTCCGCCGGATGGACCCGCCACGTCGTCACCCCGGAAATCGGCGTACGGGCGGTCACGGGGCTGATCACGGGCCTGCACGAGCCGCGCTCCAGCCACCTGCTCATGCTCACCGCGATCGCCGGCGAAGCGACCCTGGCCCGCGCCTACGAGGAGGCGCTGAGCATGGGGTATCTGTGGCACGAGTTCGGCGACACCCACCTGATCCTGAAGTAGCCGCCTTTACCGAGATTTTTCCATCCAGGGTCGCGCACCGGCGCACGAATGCGCAACCTGCCGCGCGAGCACCGCGCCAGGCGCAGTACCGTGGCTGGATGTGGACCAGCGCACCCTCCTGATCACCCTGACCGGCCCCGACCGTCCGGGCGTCACGTCGCGACTTTTCTCGGTGCTGTCGAAGTTCCCGGTGACGGTCGCGGACATCGAACAGGTCGTCATCCGAGGCCGGCTCACGCTCGGCGTCCTCGTCGCGTACGCGGGCGGCGTCCCCACCGGCACCGGCAGCACCCTCGGCGCCCTGTGGACCGCCGTCGAGCGGCTGGCAGAGGACCTCGGCATGGAGATCGAGCTGTCCACCGGTTCGCAGGCCAGGGAGCAGCGCCGCCGCGGCCGCCTGTCGGTCAGCGTGCTCGGCGCGACCCTGCAGCCGGCCGCCATCGCGGGCATCGCCGGCCGCATCGCCGCCGCCGGCGCGAACATCGACCGCATCGAACGCCTCGCCCAGTGGCCGGTCACCTGCATCGAGCTGTCGGTCTCCGGCGCCGACCCGGCCGCGCTGCGCGTCGAGCTCGCCGCCGAGGCCGCCGCGCAGGAGGTGGACGTCGCCGTCCAGCGCACCGGCCTGTCGCGGCGGGCCAAGCGGCTCATCGTCATGGACGTCGACTCCACCCTCATCCAGGGCGAGGTCATCGAGCTGCTGGCGGCGCACGCGGGCTGCCTGGAGGAGGTCGCCCGGGTCACCGAGGAGGCCATGCGCGGCGAGCTCGACTTCGCCGAGTCGCTCAAGCGCCGGGTGGCCCTGCTGGAGGGCCTGCCGGCCGAGGTCTTCGACCGGGTGCGCAAAGAGGTCGTGCTCACCCCCGGCGCCCGTACGCTCGTGCGCACGCTCAAGCGCCTCGACTACCGCTTCGCCATCGTCAGCGGCGGGTTCACCCAGATCACCGACGGGCTGGTCGAGGAGCTCGGCATCGACTACTCGGCGGCGAACGTCCTCGAGGTGGTCGACGGCCGGCTGACCGGGCGGGTCGTGGGCGAGATCGTCGACCGGCCGGGGAAGGCCCGGGCGCTGGAGAGGTTCGCGCGCCAGGCCGGGCTGCCGATCTCGCAGACGGTCGCCATCGGCGACGGGGCCAACGACCTCGACATGATCGCCGCCGCGGGGCTGGGCATCGCGTTCAACGCCAAGCCGGTGGTGCGGCAGGCGGCCGACACGGCGGTCAACACGCCGTACCTCGACTCGATCCTCTACCTGCTCGGCATCTCACGCGACGAGGTCGAGGCCGCCGACGCGGAGGACGGCGGCCTCACGCCGCGGTGACTCACCGCTCCTTCGGGTCCCAGTGGGTCACCAGGCGGCCTTCGCCCGGCGTGAGCTCCTCCCAGGGCGTCCCCACCCGGATCACCGCGAACGCCCCCGGCCGGAACACGTAGTCGCCGCCAGCCAGCCCCATGGCCAGCTCGTGCACGCCCGGGTTGTGCCCGCACAGCACGACCGTCCGCGCGTCCGGGTCGCATCGCCGGACGAGCTCCAGCAGCTCGTCCGGGTACGCCTCGTAGATGTCACGCTCGTAGCTGATGTCCGCGCCGGGGAAGGCCAGCTCGGCCGTACGGCGGGTCCTGAGCGCCGGCGAGCACAGCACCACGTCGGGGCCGAGGCCGGCCGTCCTGAGCTCGTCGCCCGCCCGCCTGGCGTCCCGCTCGCCCCGGTCGGTCAGCGGTCGCTCGCGGTCGGCCAGTCCGGCCGGCTGCGCGGCTTTGGCGTGCCGCAGCACGATCAAGGTCCGCACGAGATCACCTCGTGGCCCACACGGACAGGCCCACGATCACGGCCAGGATGGCGATCATCGCCAGCAGGATCAGGCCCAGGGTCTTCCCGCCGCTGGGCCGCTTGTCATCGTCCACGCGCCCAGTTTCCCATCCCACCCCGCCCC
>NZ_SMKQ01000059.1 GCF_004348995.1 Nonomuraea terrae | reverse complement strand
GAGACAGGTCTTCGCCACCTCCGCCGGCGGGCTCGGCGACGTGGCCGTGTACGCGGCGGTCTTCCTGGTGCTGATCGCCGTCTGGTGCCTGGCGGGCAGGTTCTTCGCCACCCGGCCGTTCGTGGCGCGCGCGCTGAGCCGCTGGGGTCACATCCTGCTGCCGGTCGTCCTGATCGCACTCGGCGTGCTGATCCTCGTCGAGGGCGGCGCCTTCGGCCTCTGAACGCCTCAGAAACGCCTCTCGCCTCAGAAACGCCTCTCGCCTCAGAAACGCCTCTCGCCTCAGAACGCCTCGGCATCCGGGTCGAGGGCCGCGCCTCCGGTCTCTGAACGGCTGAACATCCGAGTCGAGGGCCTCCGGCCGCTGAACGCCCGCACACCCCGGGAGGAGGCGGCGGCTTCGGCTCTGAGCGATCACCCCGGGACGAGCCCCGGCCGGAAGGCTACGCTCCCGAGCATGAGCGCACTTTGGGAGCCCACTGCGGCGGGGGTGCTGCGCCTGCCCTCCGGCCGTCTCGTCCGCGGCCGTGGCCTCGGCCACCCCCTCCCCGACGGCCCGCTTCCGGCCTTCGCCCTCTACCTGCTGGGCAAGCGGCCACCCGAGGCGAAGTGGGAGCACCGCTGGGTGCGCTGGCCCGACTTCCGGCTGCCCTCCGACCGCGAGGAGGCCACCCGGGCACTGCGCGAGGCGTGGGAGCGCGCCGAGAGCGAGCGCGTCGAGGTCGCCTGCCACGGGGGGCGCGGCCGCACCGGCACCGCCCTGGCCTGCATCGCCGTGCTCGACGGCGTGCCGAACGACGAGGCGGTGGCGTACGTACGGGAGCACTACTCCCCGCACGCCGTCGAGACCCCGTGGCAGCGGCGGTTCGTCGGCCGTTTCGGGCGTGCGCTCGACCGTCGGTAAGGTCAGCCCACGTCGACCGTCTCGGCCTTGTCGGCAGTGTGCCTGCCCGCAGCGGGCGCACGCCCGCCCAGCGTCAGCCCCACGGCCAGGCAGATCAGCGGGATCGCCGGGATCACGTACCGGACGTCGAAGGCGGCCAGGAACGGCGGCGAGGCGACGAGCGCGAGCGCGGCCAGACCCGGCAGCAGCGCGTCCCACCGCCGCCTGGCCAGGGCGGCGACCAGTGTCCCCACCAGGGCCAGCGTGAGCAGCGGGAACGGCACGTAGCCGAAGCGCTGGTAGGCCCGCAGCCACCCGGCGAACGGCTCCACCACCCGCGTCGCGGCCGGCCCCGCCTCGTACGACTCCGCCACGCCCCGCACCGACTCGTTGATGGGCCGCTCGGAGGAGGGGAACTTGTACGGGGTCTTCTCGTCGGGAGCCGTGCGCTCCCAGCGCAGCAGCTGCGTGAGGTCGGTCGCGACCGCCCCCAGGTAGCCGCCCGGCTGGGCGAGGATGGCCTCCCGGGCGAACTCCCCGGCGAGCTCGTTGCGACGGGCCGTGCCCGGCACCTTGAGCAGCGGCGAGAAGCTCTCCCACAACCAGTGAGGCGGGTACGGCCGCTGCTCGACCGGCATGTCGGGGCAGAGCACGGCGAGACGCTCGGGCGGCTTGATCACGTCGCAGTCGGCGAAGCTCATGGTCCGCGACCACAGGAAGTTCCCGTCGGCCTCGGTCAGCGCGAACTTGCCCTTCTCGGCCTTCGTCCACGTGGCGTACGCGCCCAGCGGGATCGCCCCGGCGACCAGCAGCGCCACCAGCGGACGCCAGCCGTAGCGCCGGACCAGCAGGTAGACGGCGGCCAGGATGAGCAGTGGCAGGCCGACCGTCCTGGTGATGCCGGCCAGGCCCAGCAGCATGCCGCCGGTGGCGGCCGTCGCGGGCGAGACGCGCCAGACGAGCAGGACGACCGCGGCCGTGACGAGCACGATGAAGATCGCGTCCGCCATGATCATGTGTTCCAGCAGGATCAGGAACTCGTCGTACAGCAGCGGCGTGACCAGCAGCGTCGCCCCCCAGCCCGGCAGGCCGCGGCGGCGCAGCAGCGCGTAGATCGCCACCGCGAGGCCCAGCATGAGCAGATGCTGAAGGACGGTCACCAGCGTCAGGCTGTGGGCGGGGCGCAGCAGCGCCAGCAGCAGTGAGTAGCCGGACGGCCGGGTCGTGCCCGGCTTCAGCTCCTCGCTCAGGAAGGCGAAGGAGTCGCCGTAGAACAGGATGGCCGGAGGGAAGCCGAGCACGGCGAGCACGCGCAGCCCGACAGCGGGCACCATGGCGATGACCAGCGCGCGGTGGGCCACCATGAATCCGCTTCCTCGTGACATCTCAGGACGGGCCACCACAATAGTGGCTGTATCGCTCACCCAGCAGGTGAAGCCGGACGAGAGCCGCGTGCGAAAGCGGCGTCGTCAGGTCGGCGACGTCGCGCCTGGCAGATGCCCTCCAGCGACTGCCCGGTGAGGCCGGGGCCGCCCGGCACCGGGATGTCGCCGTGGGGGTAGAACGGGCTCAGCCGCACCCATGGCTGCTCCGCCCTCGACGTCACGTCGATGACGACCGCCCCGGGGAACTCCCTGGCGAGCGAGGCCGCGGAGCGCCGGCGGCCGGCGAGGTGGATGCGCACGGCGCTCATGATGCCGACCGCCACCGACAGAATCCGAAGGCTTGTCCGAAGGGAATTCCGAATGACATTCTGAAATTGCGCGAGCAGCCCGCCCCCGAGCTCGGAGGGATTGCATGGCCACTGTCGACAAAGAGGCACTGCACAGGAAATACCGCGAGGAGCGCGACAAGCGGCTGCGCCCGGACGGAAACGACCAGTACATCCGCCTCACCGGCCGCTTCGCGCACTACCTGGACGACCCGTACACGCCGGTGACCGAGCGCGCCCCGAAGACCGACCACGTGACGGTCGCGTTCATCGGCGGCGGGTTCGCGGGGCTGGTCACCGGGGCGCGGCTGAAGGAGGCCGGCGTCGAGGACGTGCGCATCGTCGAGAAGGGCGGCGACTTCGGCGGCACCTGGTACTGGAACCGCTACCCGGGCGCGCAGTGCGACACGGCGTCGTTCGTGTACATGCCGCTGCTGGAAGAGACCGGCCACATG
Source organism: Nonomuraea terrae (assembly GCF_004348995.1). GTDB lineage: Bacteria > Actinomycetota > Actinomycetes > Streptosporangiales > Streptosporangiaceae > Nonomuraea > Nonomuraea terrae. The sequence goes on along the minus strand of NZ_SMKQ01000059.1, from coordinate 39,530 downwards.
CCGACCGAGAAGTACGCGCACGGCCCCGAGATCCTCGAACACTGCCGCCGCATCGGCAAGCACTACGGCCTGTACGACAACGCGCTCTTCCACACCGAGGTCCTCGACCTCACCTGGGACGAGGCGCGCTCCCGCTGGACGATCAGGACCAACCGCGGCGACGCGTTCACCGCCCAGTTCGTCGCCATGGGCATCGGCCCCCTGCACGTGCCGAAACTCCCCGGCATCCCGGGCCTCGACTCCTTCCAGGGGCATGCGTTCCACACCAGCCGCTGGGACTACGCGTACACGGGCGGCGACCCCTCCGGGGCTCCGCTGGGCCGGCTGGCCGACAAGCGGGTGGCCATCATCGGCACGGGCGCGACGGCCGTCCAATGTGTGCCGCACCTCGCGCGCGCCTGCCAGGAGCTGTACGTCTTCCAGCGCACCCCCTCGTCGGTGGACGTGCGCGACAACCGCCCCATCGACCCGCAGTGGTTCGCCGAGGTCACCGCGACGCCCGGCTGGCAGCAGCGCTGGCTGGAGAACTTCACCGCCAACCAGGCGGGCGGCCTGGCCGACGAGGACCTGGTCATGGACGGCTGGACCGACATCGCCCGCCGCTTCCGCTCCCGCATCAGAGGCATCCCGCGCGCGGAGCTGAGCCAGGAGACGATGCTGGCCGCCTTCGAGGACGCCGACTTCGAGAAGATGGAGGAGATCCGCGCCCGTGTGGACGCCGTCGTCCGCGACCCCGACACCGCGCGCCGGCTCAAGGCCTGGTACCGCCAGCTGTGCAAGCGGCCCTGCTTCCACGACGAATACCTCCAGGCGTTCAACGTGCCGGGCACCCACCTGGTCGACACCGACGGCAAGGGCGTGGAGCGCATCACCGAGAAGGGCGTGGTGGCGGCCGGCCGGGAGTACGAGGTCGACTGCGTCATCTACGCCTCGGGCTTCGAGGTCGGCACCGACTACACCCGGCGGGCCGGCTACGACCTGGTGGGGCGCGGCGGGCTCAGGCTGTCGGAGCACTGGGCGGACGGCATGCGCACGCTGCACGGCGTCCACGTGCACGGCTTCCCGAACGCCTTCATCGTCCAGCCGACACAGGGCGCCAACCTGATCTCCAACATCCCGCACAACCTGACGGAGGCGGGCAGGACCATCGCCGTCACCGTCAGGCACGCCCTCGACCACGGGTACGCCGAGGTCGAGCCCACCAAGGAGGCCGAGGACGCCTGGGTCGAGCTGCTGTTGTCGGGCGCCGGCCCGCTCCTTGGCTCCCCCGACTGCACCCCCGGCTACTACAACAACGAAGGCCGCGACCCGGGACTCAAGGGCCGCCTCAACGTCGGCTACCCGCACGGCGCGATGGCCTATTTCGGCTACATCGACCAATGGCGGCGCTCGGGCGACTTCGACGGCCTCGCCTTCCGTTCCGGAGAAATCGGGACCTGAGGGTCCGGTACCGGACCCACGGTGAGGAGGCGCGCCGGGGGAGGGCTGCTGCACGAGGTGGCGGCCCTGGTGGCGCGGCAGTCCGGGTTCGAGTGCTTCGAGTCGCGACTCGGCCGGCCGCTCGCGGAGGTCGCCGACCCGGCCGCCGGCGCGGGCCACATCGACAGAAGAGAGACCAGCAGCACGAACCGACCGCTCGGGGATGAATCCGACGACGTGCCCCCGGTGCGCGGCTTACCGGGAAACCTCCACCTAGCACTACTGCCAGGCCCGACCGCCGGCGGATAGCGTCGCAACGTGCGCGACAGGACAGCGTTGGAAGCCCTGACCAGGCGCCCTCTACCGTTCCTCGGTTCGGCGTGGCCCTGGCGGAGTGCGGCGTACCTGCTGGCCAGCGTCGTGCCCGGGGTGGCCGCGGTGCTGACCGCCGCCGCCGCGGTGCGCGCCGGGCTCGTCGCCCTGCCGCTCGGCGTGCTCGCCGGCCTCGTGGTGCTGGCCCTGTCGATCCCGCTCGTCGCCCGCTTCGAACGGCTGCGCCTGCGCCTGGTGGACGGCGTGCCGGTGCCGCAAGCGCCCGACAGGCGCAGGCGCGAGGCCGGGCTGGCGGTCATGACCGTGCTCGCCATGTGGTGGATCGACCTGATCATGCTGGCGTTCACGGTCATCGGGCCGCTCCTGCTGATCCTCACCCCGGTCGTGCAGACCGACATCGTCGCGATCGTCAGCGTCGCTTCCTGCGTCGCGGGCGTGCTGCTGCTGCCGGTGGCCGCGTACACGATCACCGCGTGGGGCGGGGCGCGGGGGGCGATGGCGCGGGCGATGCTGGCGCCGCAGAGCTCCGAGCTGGCCGAGGTGCTGCGCTCGCGGGCGCGGCTGGTGGACGCGTTCGAGATGGAACGCCGCAGGATCGAGCGTGACCTGCACGACGGCGCCCAGCAGCGGCTGGTCTCGCTGTCGATGTCGCTCGGCATGGCCCGGCTGGACCTGCCGGACGACACGCCCGTGGGACGGCTGGTCGGGCGGGCGCACGACGAGGCCAAGCAGGCGCTGGCCGAGCTGCGCGAGCTCATCAGGGGCGTGCACTCCCAGGTGCTCACCGACCGGGGCCTGGCCGCCGCGGTCCACGACGTGGCCGGACGCTCGCCCGTCCCCGTGGACGTGGACGTCGAGCTGCCCGGCCGGTTGCCCGCCCCGGTCGAGGTGACCGCGTACTACGTCGTCAGCGAGGCCCTCGCGAACGTCGCCAAGCACAGCCGGGCGACCCGCGCCGCCGTCACCGGCCGCGCCGAGCGCGGCACGCTGGTCGTCGAGGTACGCGACGACGGCGTCGGCGGCGCCGATCCGGGCAAGGGAACGGGGCTGACCGGGCTGGCCGACCGGCTGGCCGTGGTGGACGGAAGACTGTCCCTGTCGAGCCCGGCGGGCGGGCCGACCCGCGTCCGGATGGAGATCCCGTGCCCGTGACGAAGGAGGAGAGCCCGTGCGCGTGGTGATCGCCGAGGACGCCGTCCTGCTCCGGGAGGGCCTCGTCGGGCTGCTGGAGCGCTTCGGCCACACCGTCGTGGCCTCGGTCGGCGACGCGCCCGCCCTGGTCGAGGCCGTCGCCGAGCACCGGCCGGACGCCGTGGTGACCGACGTGCGCATGCCGCCCGGCTTCACCGACGAAGGGCTTCGGGCGGCCCTGGAGCTGCGCGAACGCCACCCCGACCTGGCGGTGCTCGTCCTCAGCCAGTACGTCGAGCAGACGTACGCCGCCGAGCTGCTGGGGTCGGGCGCCGGCGCGGGCATCGGCTACCTGCTGAAAGACCGCATCGGCGACGTACGCGAGTTCGTCGAGGCCCTCGACCGCGTGGCCGCCGGCGGCACGGTCGTCGACCCCGAGGTGGTGCGGCAGCTCCTGCGCCGCCGGCGCGACCCGCTGGCCCGGCTCACCCCGCGCGAGCAGGAGGTGCTCGGCCTGATCGCCGAGGGCCGGTCGAACGCCTCGATCGCCAAGGAGCTCTACGTCACCGACGCGGCCGTGGCCAAGCACATCGCCAACATCTTCACGAAGCTCGATCTGCCGCCCGCGGCCGACGGGCATCGCAGGGTGCTGGCGGTGCTGGCGTACCTGCGGGGCTGATCAGGACAGGCAGAACTCGTTGCCCTCGGGGTCGGCGAGGGTGACCCACCAGTTGGGCCCCTGGCGACCGCGGTGCAGCTCCTTCGCGCCCTTGGCGGTCAGCCGCGCGACCTCGTCGTCGATCTTGCCCGCGCCGACCCGGATGTCGAGGTGTACGCGGTTCTTGACCTGCTTGGGCTCGGGCACGAGTTGGAACAGCACGCGCGGAGCGCGTTCGAGGCCGTCGGGGTGCCGGATGGCCGCGCCCGACTTCCACACCAGCGCGCCGTTGTGCACGGTCGTGTCGTCGTCACCGGCGTAACCCTTCTCGATCATCTCCCGGATGAGCGCCTCATCCTGTGGCTCCACACGCCAGCCGAGCGCGTCGGCCCACCAGTCGGCCAGCGGATGAGGGTCACCGGTGTCGATGACGACCTGGAAGTCATATGCCATAGACCGATCCTAAAAGTATGGTTCGTTAGCATGTACGACACGTGGCACGAGGTCGGCGACCGGGTCTACGTCCGACGGCACCGGTCGTTCGACATGAACACGGGGCTGGTCGTCGGCGACGACGGACACTGCCTGGTGATCGACACCCGCAGCTCGCACCGGGAGGCGGCCGACCTCATCGAGGCGGTCAGGACCATCACCCCCGGCCCATGGACGGTCGTCAACAGCCACGCCCACTTCGACCACTGCTTCGGCAACGCGCTCTTCCGCCCCGCCGAGATCTGGGGCCACGTCCGGTGCGCCGAGGAGCTGGAGTCGCACGGCGAGCAGCAGCGCGCCAACATGATCGAATACCGCCCCGAGCGGCGTGAGGAGCTGGAAGAGGTCACCATCGTGCCGCCCGACCAGACGTTCGCGGTCACGGCGAGCCTCGACATCGGCGGCCGGATGGTCCACCTGCGTCACTTCGGGCTCGGGCACAGCAGCAACGACGTGGTCGTGCACGTGCCGGACGCGGGCGTGGTGTTCGCCGGTGACCTGGTGGAGGAGGGGGCGCCGCCGGCGTTCGCCGACTCCTACCCGCTGGACTGGCCGGCCACCCTCGCGGCGATGCTGGCCGAGATGCCCGAGGACGTGATCGTGCCGGGCCACGGCGCGGTCGTGGACCGGGCGTACGCGTGGGCGCAGCACGACGAGCTGGCCCTGGTCGCCGACCTGGCCAAACGCGCCCACGTCGAGGGCCTGCGCGACCTGATCGGCCGGTTCCCGTACGCGGAGGACATCTCCCAGCAGGCCATCGTCCGGGCCTTCCGCCAGCTCGACGCCTGACCACCACCGAACCCTCGACAGGGGCGGCGCATCCTCATATAGTGCGTTTTGCAATATAGAAGGAGGCGCTATGGCGAGACGCCACGACCTGGTCGGCCTGACCGTGCTGGCCCTGCTCAGCGTCCGCGCCAGCCACCCCTACGAGCTGCACCGTTTCATCCTCGACACGCACAAGGACTACATCACCGGCCTGCCGCGCAGCCTCTACCACGCGGTCGAACGCCTGGCTGGGGACGAGCTGATCGCCCCCGCCGGCACCGGCCGCGAGGGCCGCAGGCCCGAGCGCACGGTCTACGAGATCACCGACGAGGGCCGCGCGGAACTGCGCGCCCGGCTGCGGCAGCTGCTGGAGAACCCGGACCCCGACCGGCGCGTGTTCGTGGCGGCGGTCTCGCTCATCGGCTGCCTGCCGCTGCCCGAGGCGCAGCGCGCCCTGCGCGCCCGCGCGGCCACGATCGAAGGGCTCGTGGCCGGGATGGAGGCCCACATGCGCGCCCTCGCCGACGAGGGCCTGCCGGCGATCCTCACGCTGGAGGTCGAGGCCGAACGGGCGCTCTGCACGGCCGAGCTCGACTGGATCAGAGGGGTGCTCGACCGCCTCGACAAGGGAGAGCTCGACTGGGAGGTCACGGTCGAGATGTGAAAGGCCGCCGGGGTGCGCCAACACCCCGGCGGCCGCAATCGAACAAGGCGCCTGCCCTGCCCGAACTCGCCTTCACAGGATAGGCGCCGCGACGAAAGGAACGCTGCGCATGTCCGCTGAGATCGTCCGCCTGCTGGAGCGGATGACGGAGACCTGGAACGCCGGCGACGCCGCCGGTTACGCCGGGCTGTTCACCGAGGACGCCGACTACATCACGTTCTTCGGCCTGCACCTGAAGGGCAGGCAGGCCATCGAGGACGCCCACCGTCAGCTGTTCAGGACACCGATCAAGCTGGCGGAGGGCGGCGCGCAGCCGCGGATCAGGCCGCTGGCGGCCGACGTCGCCCTGGTGGTCACCCGCGGCGGCTCCTCCGTGGACGGCGTCCCCGACCCGAGCCGCGACTCCGTGATCACCCTCACCGCCGTACGCGCCCCGGACGGCTGGCGCTTCGCCTCGTTCCAGAACACCCGGGTGAGCCGGCCATGAAACTGATCACGGAGGTCACGGGGGTCGTCGCGGCGCCCGTCGAGCAGGTCTGGCGCGCCCTGGTGAACGGCAATCCGGGCTGGACGGTCGCCGGCGACCACACCATCGCCTACCAGGGCGGCTGGTGGTACCGGGGCGAATGGTCGGTAGAGCCCGACCCCGAGGGCACGCGCGTGGTGCACCGCGTCTACGACGTGGCCCGGTGGATGCGCTGGGGCGTCCCGCTCGCCAACCGCTTCTTCATCGGCTTCGCCGACCGTACGCGCGCGGCGTTCGAGGAGGGACTGACCCGCATCGAGAGGGACATACGCGCCTGAGGACAACGAAGCGCGCCCCCGGTCCGTCGGGGGCGCGCTTCCCAGGCGAAATCACGACATCTTGCGAGATGCCTCATCCGCCTTGGGTGACACGTTGGTCGCCATCCGGTCCGTGGACTCCGTTGTCTGGCCGGTCTTCTCATTGACCCAGCGCGACGCATCAGAGGCGGAGTCCTTCATGTGCTCGGTCCACTGCTGGGCATTACGGCGGTAGAACATGTAGCCCATCGTCCCGACCGCGAGGCCGGTCAGCAGAGCGAACATCGGCCATCGCCGTGACCGTGCGGGGGTGGGATCGATCCTCCTGGCCGCGTCCGTCAGCATCGTGCTGACCTTCGGCGCGACCTCGTGCTCGAACCCGTAAGCCGCGGACTCCAGCCGCGGCGCGGCCCAGTAGCGGGCCTCTTCCAAGCGCTGGGCGGCGGCCGTTCTGGCCTGGTCCGCCATGGGCGCCATTCGATGGCCGGTCTGGACGGCCCGGGTCTTCATGCGACCCATCCACGTGGCCGGAACCTCGATGACCACGCGGCCTCTTCTTTGTGTCAGGGACACGACAACCTCCCCTGTCGTTGGGGCCCCGAGCCTGACCTTCCCTGGACAAGGCGGCTCAATCATGGCGACTCATGGGAGGATGGCCGGGTAGGCCAGAGCGCCATAGTCCTCAAAACACCATATTTCAACCCTGTATATAGAGGGGGGCAGCTGTCTCGTGGCTGAGAAGCTGATCGCAAACCTGCAGACCAATCACGGCACGATCAAGGTCGAGCTCTTTCCCACCAAGGCGCCGAAGACCGTGCGCAACTTCGTCGAACTGGCGGAGGGCACGCGCGAGTGGACGCACCCGGGCACCGGCGAGAAGAGCTCGGGCCGCTACTACGACGGGACGATCTTCCACCGCGTCATCCCCGGCTTCATGATCCAGGGCGGTGACCCGCTCGGCCAGGGCATCGGCGGCCCGGGGTACGAGTTCGACGACGAGATTCACCCCGAGCTCTGGTTCAACCGGCCCTACCTGCTGGCCATGGCCAACGCCGGCATCCGCTTCGGCAAGGGCACCAACGGCTCGCAGTTCTTCATCACGGTCACGCCCACGCCCCACCTCAACGGCAAGCACACCATCTTCGGTGAGGTGGTCGAGGGCCAGGACGTCGTCGACACGATCGCGAAGACGCGCACCGACGGCCGCGACCGCCCGATGGAGGACGTCGTCATCGAGTCGGTCACCATCGACCGCGTCCAGGGCTGACACGCCCCTTCCGGCCCGCCGCGCCCCTGCGCCAGGGGCGTGGCGGGCCGGCGCGCGCGGAACACGCAGCACGCCCCCGTACGCCATAGGCTTCGGTCATGACCAGCCAGCCGCCGAGCCCGCCCCCACAGCCCGCTGAGGCGACGCCGACCTGCTTCCGCCACCCCGACAGGGAGACCTGGGTCCGCTGCCAGCGGTGCGAGCGGCCCATCTGCCCCGACTGCATGCGCGACGCCGCGGTCGGCTTCCAGTGCCCCGAGTGCGTGGCCGAGGGCAACCGCGGCCTGCGCCAGGCCAGGTCCACCTTCGGCGGCAATGTCGTCCGCACGCCCTACGTGACGTACGCCATCCTGGTCATCAACGTGCTGGTCTTCGGCGCGCAATACCTGACGGGCGACCGGGTCAGCGCCGAGCTCGCGATGTGGCCGGCCGGCGTGGCCGCGCTCGACCAGTACTACCGGCTGATCTCCGCCGCGTTCGTGCACGGCGGGGTCTTCCACATCCTGTTCAACTCCTGGGCCCTCTACGTCGTCGGCCCCTACCTCGAACGTGCCTTCGGCCACGTCCGCTACGTGGCCCTCTACCTGATCAGCGCGCTCGGCGGCTCGGTGCTCGGCCTCTGGCTCGATCCGATCACCCAGCCCTCGGTGGGCGCGTCCGGCGCCATCTTCGGCCTGTTCGGCGCGATCTTCGTGGTCGGCCGACGACTCAACCTCGACGTACGCGGCATCGCCGTGCTCATCGTGATCAACCTGGTGATCACCTTCCTCGTGCCGGGCATCAGCTGGACCGGCCACATCGGCGGCCTGGTCGTCGGAGCCGGGCTCGCCGCAGCGCTCGCCTACGCGCCCAAGGCCAACAGGGCCCTGTGGCAGACGCTGGCGATCGCTGGAGCGCTGGCCCTTCTGGTGGTGCTCGTCCTGGTCCGCGTCCCAGCGATTCTCAGCATGCTGAGCTGAGCTTCTTCCCCAGCCTGTGGAAAAGACTGTGGAAAGAACTAACGCCAGCGGGTGGAAAGCACCACACCGAAGATGATGAAAACAAACCCGATGAGCAGGTTCCAGTTCTGGAGGTCGCCGAGAAGGGGCGCCTGCGGGGCGACGTAGTAGATCGAAATCCACAGGATGCCGATGATCCACGACACGACCATCGTGGGGGCGAGCCAGCGCGGGCTGACCTTGACCTGCTGCGACTTCGCCGGCGGGGTGTAGACCGGCTTCTTGCGAACCTTGGACTTGGGCACTGGGTAACTCCTGCTGAGGGCCTGGGCATCCGGATCGTCCACAGGCTCTTCGTTAAGCGTAATTCAAGCGTGGCCCAGGATAGTCGCCACGCGCATGACATGGCGATCCCCGGGTGGCCGCGTACTGCCCGCATACCCTGATCGAATGCGGGTCATGCTGCGGGCCGTGGGGGAGACGAGCATCACCGCGGGCCTGATCCTGATGCTGTTCTGCGCCTACCTGCTCTGGGGCACCGGGTCCTACACCCGGAGCCAGCAGCTGCTGCTGCAGCGGGAGCTGGCGGAGAAGAGGGCGGCCGCCGAGGCCGGGCGCCTGGACCGGATCGAGCTCGGCTCGGCCGTCGCCCTGCTGCGCATCCCCAAGCTGGGCCACGACTACGAGTACGCCGTGGTCGAGGGCGTCGGCACCGAGCAGCTCAAGAAGGGCCCCGGCCACCACCCCGACACCGCCCTGCCCGGCCAGATCGGCAACTTCGTCCTGTCGGGCCACCGCACCACGTACGCGGCGCCGTTCAACGAGATCGACGAGCTCGAACGCGACGACGAGATCATCATCGAGGCCCGCGAGGCCCGCTACACCTACCGCGTGACCTCCCAGGACGTCGTGACCCCCGACGAGGTCGAGGTGCTCGCCCCCGTGCCCGGCAAGCCGGACATCCACCCCATCCGCGCCTTCATCACGTTGCTGACCTGCCACCCCGAGTACTCCGCCGCCGAACGCCTGCTCGTCTACGGCGTGCTCAAGGAGACCGAACCGCGCAAGGAGTGACATGTATCTCTGGATCTGGCGCAAGCTGCCCGGCCGCCCGCCCACCAGGATCCTCACGGCCGCCGTTCTGGTCGCCGCCGTGGGGGCCGTACTGTGGTACGTGGTGTTCCCGCTCCTGGAGCCCGCGGTGACGCTCGACGAGGTGACCCTACGCACATGACCCGCGTGCTGGTCGTGGACAACCACGACAGCTTCGTCCACACGATCGTCCAGTACCTGCGCGAGCTGGGCGCCGACTGCGACGTGCGCCCGCGCGACGACGTGCGCGTGAGCGACGCCGACGGCTTCGACGGCGTCCTCGTCAGCCCCGGCCCCGGCACTCCCGAGGCGGCCGGTGTGAGCGTCCCCCTCGTCCACCACGCCGCCGCGACCGGCCTGCCGCTGCTCGGCGTCTGCCTGGGCCACCAGGCCATCGCCGTCGCGTACGGCGCCACCGTCTCCCGCGCGCCCGAGCTCTTCCACGGGCAGACGAGCGCCGTCGACCACGACGGCAAGAGCGTCTTCGAAGGACTGCCCTCGCCCGTGCGGATGACCCGCTACCACTCACTGGCCGTACGGCCCGAGACGGTGCCCGACGTGCTGGAGGTGACCGCCCGCACCGGCGACGGCGTGGTCATGGGCCTGCGGCACCGCCTGGCCCCCGTCGAGGGCGTCCAGTTCCACCCCGAGTCGGTCCTGTCCGAACACGGACACCGGTTGCTCGGAAATTGGCTGCGACGAATCCTGTAACAAACCTCCCCCCGCGAGCGACGTACAGGTGAGCGTCCCCGCCGTTGCCCCCGAGCGGCGGGGGCGTTCTTTCATTCGCCGTACGAAAAGGGCCGCCCACCCCCTCGCGGGGGCGGGCGGCCCTTTTCGTGCCGGTCAGCGGGTCATCAGAAGCCGTCGCCGATCGGGTTGTCGTCGCTCGGCGGCGTCTCCTCCTCGTCCGGCGGGAAGTCCGGCTGCTGGTCGTCCGGCGGGAAGTCGGGCTCCCCTTCCGTCGGGAAGTCGCTCGTGGGCGGCGGCGCGGTGTCCTCGGGGCCGGTGGACACCACGATGGTGATCGTCGTGCCGGGCTGCTGCGTAGTGCCCTCGGGCGGGTTCTGCTGGATGACCGTGCCCTCGGGCTGGTCGCTCGGCTGCGGCGACACCCGCGTCTTGAAGCCCGCGCCCTTGATCTGGCTGGTGGCGTCCTCGACGGTGAGCCCGACGACGCTCGGCACCTCGCTCAGCTGCTTCGGCACGAAGAGGGTGACCGTGCCGCCCTCCTCGATCTCCTCGCCGGCCTTCGGGTCGGTGGCGATGACCGTGCCCTGGGTCTTGGACGACGTACGCGTCTTGACCGTGCCCTGCAGGCCCGCCTCCTCCAGCTGGGCCATCGCGTCGGCCTGTGGCATGCCGACGAGCCCGTCGGGCACCTCGACCTTCTTGGGGCCGCTGGAGACCACGAGCTTGACCGGATCGCCCTTGGCGACCTTGGTGTTCGCGGCCGGGTCGGTCCGGATGACGATGCCCTTCTCGACCTCGGAGCTCGCCTCCTGCACCACCTGGACGGTGAGGCCGAGGTTCTTCAGCTGCTCCTCGGCGAAGGCGCGCTCCTGCGTCTCGAGCTGCGGGATCGTCACCGCCGTGTCGACAGGGGTGTCCTTGTTGCCGAACACCAGGTAACCGGCCGTGATGAAGCCACCGATGATCAGCAGCGGGATGATGATCCACAGCGCGGTCTTGACGGCGTTGCCGCCACCGCCGCCGGACGCCCGCCGCCGGCCGCCGCGCCCGCCGCCCTCGTCGTCGTACTCGTACGGCGGGACCGCGGTGGTGCGCTGCGTGGCCGGGCCCGTGGGCATCGGGATCTGCGCCGCGTTCATCGTGCGCGTGCCCTGGCCGTAGTTGCCCGTCATCGCCATCGTCTGGGCGTCGACCGGCATGCCGGACATCGCCCGCTGGATGTCGGCGCGCATCTCGCCCGCGTTCTGGTAGCGATGCGCCGGATCCTTGGCCATGGCCTTGAGCACGATGGCGTCGGCCCACGCCGGGATCTCGGGGTCGATCTGGGACGGCGGGATCGGCTCCTCGCGGACGTGCTGGTAGGCGATCGCGACCGGGGAGTCGCCGGTGAACGGCGGCTGGCCGGTCAGCAGCTCGTACAGGACGCAGCCGGTGGAGTAGATGTCGCTGCGCGCGTCGACCCGCTCGCCGCGCGCCTGCTCCGGCGAGAGGTACTGGGCGGTGCCTATCACCTGCGCGGTCTGCGTCATCGTGGCCGCGGAGTCGGCCATCGCGCGCGCGATGCCGAAGTCCATCACCTTGACGTCGCCCGCGCGCGTGATCATCACGTTGGCCGGCTTGATGTCACGGTGCACGATGCCGCCGCGGTGGCTGTAGTCGAGCGCCCGCAGAATGCCGTCGACCAGCTCCACCGCACGCTCGGGCAACAGCCGCCGATCCTGGCGCAGCAGGTCGCGCAGCGTCCGGCCGTCGACGTACTCCATCACGATGTACGGCACGGGGGTGCCGTCGGTGACGTCCTCACCGGTGTCGTAGACCGCGACCACGGCCGGGTGGTTCAGGGAGGCGGCGGACTGCGCCTCACGGCGGAACCGGGCCTGGAAGGTGTGGTCGCGCGCCAGGTCGGAGCGGAGGGTTTTGATCGCGACTATGCGGTCCAGCCGGATGTCTCGGGCGCGATACACCTCGGCCATGCCGCCGCGCCCGACGACACCGTCGAGCTCGTAACGACCTCCGAGTAGCCGAGGCTGAGTCATTTCCTGCACTGTCCCTTACCGTTCATCTTGGGTACCGGCCGCGCGGGGGGCCGCCGGTGTCCATCATCGACCCCATGGCGCATCACGTCTCCTCCTTGGGCGGGTTTGTGTCACCCGGGTCCGGCGAGGCGGTAGGTGTCGGAGTTGTCGGTGTCGTCGTGGGCGTCGGTGTCGGAGTGGGTGTAGGGGTCCGGGTGGGCGGCGCCGGGGTCGGCGTCGGCTTCTTGGTGGGAGTTGCCGACTTGCTTACCGTAGCCGAACGCGAGGGTATAGGCTTCGGCGACTTCACCGGAACCACCGCGGGGCGCCGAGTCCGTGCCCTGGTCTTCGTCGGCCGCACCTGATCGGGCGTCCGCACCACCTTCGACTCCGACGGCTCCGCCACATCGGGCGGCCTGGGCGGCGGCTGCGGGTTCGCGAAGGTGATAGCCGACAGCCCCACCGCCGCCGCGCAGCCCGCCGTGGCCACCAGCGCGAGGGTCCTCGCGCCCCTGCGACGCCGGCCGCCCGCCTGCTGGTGCAGCGTGGTGGCCGGTTCGAGGTTGTCGGTCTCCTGCTCGTCGCCGAGGTCGGGCTCGCGGACCCGGAAACCCCCGGAGCCGGGCTCGCGCCCCAGAAACCCTCCGGAATCGGGCTCGCGCCCCAGAAACCCCCCGGAGCCGGGCTCGCGCCCCAGAACCCCTCCGGAGTCGGGCTCGCGCCCCAGAACCCCGCCGGGGCCGGGCTCTCGGACCCGGAAGCCGCCGGGGTCGGTGAACATGCTGAGGTCGGCGCCCCGTTCGGCCAGCGACTCCCGCAACACGTACGCCCTGCCGGCCACGGCGAGCGCCGTGGGCGGGCGCTGCCCCGGCTCCTTGGCCAGCAGCGCCAGCACGAGCTCGCGCACCGGCCCCGGCACGTCGACGCCCAGAGGCGGCGGCGGCTCGTTGAGGTGCTGCAGCGCGATCGCCACCTGGTTGTCGCCCTGGAACGGCGCCCGCCCCGACAGGCACTCGTACGCCACCACGCCCAGCGAATAGAGGTCGGTGGCGGGGGTGAGCGGAAACCCCTGGGCCTGCTCAGGGCTGACGTACTGCGCGGTGCCGAGGACGGTGCCGGTCTGCGTCACCGGCGCCGCCTCCAAAGCCCGCGCGATGCCGAAGTCGGTCACCTTGATGACGCCGTCGGGCGTCACCAGCAGGTTGCCCGGCTTGATGTCGCGGTGGATGATGCCGGCCGAGTGAGCGGCGTGCAGCGCCTTGGCCGTCTGGTGCACCACGTCGAGCGCCACCTCGGCCCCCAGGGCGCCGTTGCGCGCCAGGATGGCCGACAGCGGCTCGCCGTGCACGAGCTCCATGACGAGGAAGGCGAGGTCTCTCTCCTCGCCGTAGTCGAAGATCTGCGCCACCCCGGGGTCGGCCAGCGCCGCGGTGATGCGCGCCTCGTTGCGGAACCGCTCCAGGAACGTGGGGTCGGCGTGGATGTGGCTGCGCAGGATCTTCACCGCCACCTCGCGCCCGAGCAGCTCGTCCCGGGCGCGCCACACCTCTCCCATACCGCCGGCGGCGATGCGGGAGATCAGAAGGTAGCGGTTACGAAGCCGCATGACCCGGCAGGTTACCTTCACTCACTTGTTCAGCACCGCCTCCATCACGGCCTTCGCGATCGGCGCGGCGGTGTGACCGCCGGTCGCCTCCGCGCCGACGTTGGCCGCACCGGACTCGACGATGACCGCGATGGCCACCTGCGGGTCGTTCGCGGGCGCGAAGGAGATGAACCAGGCGTGCGGAGGCTGTCCGTTGCTGGTCTCCGCGGTGCCCGTCTTGCCCGCTACTTGGACGCCTGGGATCTGCGCCAGGTTGGCAGTGCCGTTGGCGACGACGCTCACCATCATGTCGCGCAGCTTGCCGGCCGTCTCGGAGCTGACGGCCTCCGACAGCTCCTCGGGGTCGGCCTCGTCGATCGTGTCGCCCTTGGCGTCAGTGATCTTGTTGACGAGATACGGCTTCATCACCGTGCCGTCGTTGGCGATGCCCGCGGCGATCATGGCCATCTGCAGCGGCGTCATGCGGTTGTCGCGCTGGCCGATGGAGGCCATGGCCAGGGCGGCGTCGTCGTAGTCGGTGCCGAAGTCGCTCTGCGCCACCGACATCGGCACGCCGATCTGCGTGCCCATGCCGAACTTCTCGGTCTGCTCCTTCAGTGCGTCGAAGCCGACCTCCATGCCGATCTTGCCGAACGGCGTGTTGCAGGACTGCTCAAGCGCGTACACCAGCGTCACCCGGCCGCTGCCGCAGGCCGAGCCGCCGTAGTTGGGCAGGCTGATGGTGGTGTTGGGCAGCGGCAGGTTCTGTGGCGCGTCCACGTTGGTCTGCGGCCCGCGCGAGGAGTCCTCCTCCAGGAACGCCGCCGTCGTCACCACCTTGAACGTCGACCCCGGCGGGTACGTCTGCCCGATCGCCCGGTTGAGCAGCGGCTGGCTCTTGTCCTGCGCCAACTCGTCGTAGCGCGAGAAGACCTCGCTCTTGTTGGTCCCGGACAGCTCGGTCGGGTCGTACGTCGGCAGCGAGACCATCGCGCGGATCGCGCCGTTCCTCGGGTCGAGCGCCAGCACCGCGCCCCGCTTGCCGCTCGCGCGCAGCGCGTCGTAGGCGGCCTTCTGCGCCCGCGGGTCGATCGTGAGATCGACGTTGGCGCCCTTGGTCGGCTCGCCGGTGAACAGGTCGATGCTCCGCCGCAGCAGCAGGTCGGCGCTGGAGCCGTCGAGCAGGTCGTTCTCGGACGCCTCGATCGCGCTCGCGCTCTCGGGCGAGAAGAACCCGGTGACGTGGGCGTAGAGCTTGGCGTCGGGGTACTGCCTGACGAACCTGAAGCTCTTGCTGTCGGTCTCGACGGACTGCGCGACCACCTTGCCGCCCGCCGTGATGCGGCCACGCTCGATGGCGTAACGCTCGAAGAAGTTACGGGTGTTGCGCGCGTCCGTCCGCAGATCCTCCGCCTGCACCGCCTGCTTGATGTTCACGTTGACCATCAGCAGGGCGAACATGGCCAGGCAGGCCACGGCTATGCGCTTCAGAGTGCGATTCATCGCTGGAACACCTGTGTCAGTCCTTCGTTCTGGATCGCTTGTGGCGGGGGACGCCTGGCCGCGTCTGACATGCGTACCAAGAGGGCGATAAGGATCCAGTTAGCCAGCAACGCCGAGCCGCCCTGCGACATGAACGGCGTGACCAGGCCGGTCAGCGGAATGAGGTTCGTCACGCCGCCGACGATGATGAAGACCTGCCAGGCCAGGATGAACGACAGGCCGCCCGCCAGCAGCTTGGAGAACGGGTCGCGGGCCGCGAGCGCGGTGCGCAGGCCCCGCTCGACGATCAGCGCGTAGACCATCAGCAGCGCCATCAGCCCGGTCAGCCCGAGCTCCTCGCCGATCGCGCTGAAGATGAAGTCGGAGAACGCCAGCGGGATCAGCTCGGGGTGCCCCTGGCCGAGCCCCGTGCCGAGAATGCCGCCGGAGCCCAGGGCGAACAGCCCCTGCATGAGCTGCTCGCTGCCGCCGACCCTCCGGAACAGCTCGTCATCCGCGGGGTTGAGGAAGACCTCGAAGCGCTGGTAGACGTGGTCGAAGACCATGCCGGCCAGGATCGCGCCGCCCACGAAGAGCAGGACGCCGATGATGACCCACGAGCTGCGCTGGGTCGCGATGTAGAGCATCGCGATGAACGTGCCGAAGAGCAGCAGCGAGGAGCCCAGGTCCTTCTGCATCACCAGGACGCCGAGGCTGACGCCCCAGATGATGAGCACCGGGCCGAGGTCACGGGCCCGCGGCAGGTCGATGAAGAGCAGCCGGCGGCTGGCGAGCGCGAGCACGTCGCGCTTGGCCACCAGGTAGCCGGCGAAGAAGACGACCAGCGCCAGCTTGGCGAACTCGGCCGGCTGGATCTGGGCCGCCTGCACGCCCGGGACGCCGATCCAGATGCGGGCGCCGTTGAGCTCACGACCGATGAACGGGATCAACGGCGAGACCAGCAGGAACAGCCCCACCGCGCCGGCGGTGTAGGTCAGCCGCTGCAGGGCGCGGTGGTCGCGCAGGAAGATCAGCGTGAGGCTGAACAGCACGATGCCGACGAGCGTCCACAGCAGCTGGTTGTTGGGAGAGGACAGCCTGCCGGTTCCGGAGTCGGACTCCGACAGCCGATAGATCATCACCAGGCCGAGCCCGTTGACCACCGTCACCAGCGGCAGGATCAGCGGATCCGCCCACGGCGCGAACTTCGCCAGCACGAGGTAGGCGGCCAGCATCAGCCCGCCCAGGCTCAGCCCGTACGTCAGCATGCCCGACGGGATCTGGCCGTCGATCGCCAGCCCCACGTTGGCGTAGGCGCCCATGACGATGGCCACCGCGAGCGCGAGCATGAGCAGCTGGGCCCCGCGCCGCTTGGCCGGCATCGGGACGGGGGAGACAGCGACTTCGCTCATCTACTGCTGCTGTTTCGTCTTCGTGGCGGAAGCGGACGCCGAGGGCGTGGGTGACGCGTCCGGCTCCGCGGCGGTCTCTGCTTCGTCGGGCTCATCCTGGAACTTCAAGCTGTTGATCCTTGTCAGCCCTTCGTCGACGGTGGTGACGGGGATGCCGCTCCTGATCAGCGCCTGGTCCGCCTCCGACAGCTGGGAGAGCTGCCTGCCCGTGGGCTCGGAGACCTCGAAGAGCTGGAACGGCCCCACCTCCTTCTTGATCCCCTGGAACACGACCACCTCGTCGCCCCTAGCACCGACGAAGAACTGGTCCTGCGTCCACTGGTATCCAAAGTAACCGCCGGCGCCGATGCCGACGATGCCGATTCCGAGCACGGTGACCAGGACGGGCCACAGGCGACGACGCTTGACCGGCCGCCGGGACGTCTTGGCGACCGGCTCGTCCAGGTCATCGTCGTCGTCGGTGAGCACCGGCTGGGGTGCGGTCACCGCGCTTGCTCGCCCCGGCTGGGTCTCCTGCGGGTTTCCGTGCAGCCGGGCCATGCCCGCGGCGCCGACGACGGCGGCCTCGGCGGGCACCTGCTGCCCATCACTGATCTCCAGGACGTCGGCCAGCACGCAGGTGATGTTGTCGGGACCGCCACCTCGGTTCGCCAGGTCGATGAGCTGGCGGACCACCTCTTCCGGATCGTCGATGTTGGTCAGCGTGGCGTGCAGCGTCTCCGCGCTCACCACGCCCGACAATCCGTCGGAGCACAGCAGGTAGCGGTCCCCCACCTGCGCCTCGCGCAGCGTCAGGTCGGGATCGACCTCACCGCTGCCGTCGAGCGCGCGCAGCAGGATCGAACGCTGCGGATGCGTGGCGGCTTCTTCCGGCGTGATGCGCCCGTCGTCGACGAGCTGCTGCACCAGCGTGTGGTCATGGGTTATCTGGTAGAGCTCCCCGCGCCTGAGCAGGTAGGCGCGCGAGTCGCCGACGTGCACCAGGGCGACCTGGGTGCCGTTCCAGAGCATGGCCGTGAGAGTCGTGCCCATGCCTTTGAGGCTGGGATCCCGCCCCACCATTTCGTGCAGCCTGCGGTTGGCGTCGCGTACCGCTGCCTCGATGGCGTTGAGCAGGTCACCCCCCTGTTGGGCCTCTTCCAGAGAGGCCATGGCGGCGATGGCGACAGAGCTCGCCACCTCGCCGTGTGCGTGCCCGCCCATGCCGTCGGCGACGGCGAGCAGGCGGCCGCTAGCGTACGCCGAGTCCTCG
The DNA here is from genome assembly GCF_004348995.1 of Nonomuraea terrae. Taxonomy (GTDB): domain Bacteria; phylum Actinomycetota; class Actinomycetes; order Streptosporangiales; family Streptosporangiaceae; genus Nonomuraea; species Nonomuraea terrae. Next base: position 21,546 of record NZ_SMKQ01000059.1, on the reverse strand, counting down.
TTTCCTTCGCGGAGGAGGCCGACGTCCGAGCGGGCGGCGTAGCGGAGTGCGATGGTCATTTGCGCAATTCAATGACTGTCTTGCCGACGCGGATCGGAACACCGAGCGGCACCGGGGTCGGGCGGGTGACTTTCGAGCGGTCGAGATACGTGCCGTTGGTCGAACCGAGATCTTCCACGATCCACTGACCGTCCTGGGGAAAGAGCCGGGCATGCCGGCTGGAAGCGTAGTCGTCCGTGACTACCAGCGTGGCGTCGTTGGCCCGGCCTATGGTGATGGGCTGCTCCGTGAGGTTAATGGTGGTGCCCTGCAGAGGGCCACCGGTAACGATGAGCTGGCGTGGCTCGCCCTTCTTGCTCTTGGGCTTGGCCACGGGTTTGGCGGGTTTCCCCGTTTTGCGGGCACCCGCCGCGGGAGCCGTGCGTGAGCCGAACAAGTCAGTCCGGATCACGCCGACTGCGGCAATGACGAAAAACCACAGCACCGCCAGGAAAGCGAGCCGGATCAGCAGCAGCGTGAGCTCGGACATGGACCGTTTGTCTACCCCTAATCGCGCCGGAACACCAGAGTCGTGCGTCCCAGAGTCACTCGCGTGCCGTTCTGGAGCTCGATCCTGCGTACCGGCTGGCCATTGACGAAAGTGCCGTTCGTGGATCCGAGATCGACCAGGGCCACCGTCTGGCCCTCGACGCGCAGCTCCGCATGGTGCCGCGAGACTCCCGGATCGACGAGACGAAGATCGCAGTCGGTGCCCCTGCCGAGCAAGGTCACCGGAGTGGTGAGCTCGTAGGAGCGGTCGCCCTGCGGATCGTCCTGAGTGGAGACGAGCAGCCGCGGCCGCCCGTTGAAAGCGTTAGGCCTCGACGGTGGCAGGTCGCTCGCCGGCTGGCGGATCTCGTCCTGCTCGACCGTCGCGCCGCGGATGACCCCCGACCGGATGCGGAACAAGCCCACAGCCAGGTCGCCGGCCGTCTCGAAGCGAACCCGGACCGGTCCCACGAAGGAGTAGCCCTGTTCCTTGGCGTACTCCCTGGCGAGGTTGGCCAGTTCGTGGCTGATGCTGTCGGCGTAGACCTCGAGCCTCTCGCTGTCGGTCGTGGACAGCTCGACCACGAAGTCGTTGGGCACGAGCGTGCGACCCTGAGCCACGATTGCCGCACGCTCATCCATCTCCCGCTGAACCGCGCTGGCGACCTCGACCGGCTGAAGGTCAGATTTGAACGCCCGCGCAAAGGCCCCCTCAACCAAGCCTTCGAGCCTTCGCTCGAAGCGCTGAAGGACTCCCACCGGGTACCTCCCTTCCTCCGTGCATATGATCGCGGCCCCCAGACGCGTCCGGCGCCCGGTTTCCGCTCGTTCCACGTAACGGTCTCCCTGGCGCTCGTCGGCGGTCGCGCCCAGCTCCTCCGCTCCCGTGTCTTATGCGATCGTATCCGGGTTCAGTACCACTGGCTGTTCCGTGCTAGTCTTCTTTCCGCACCCACAAGGGCGGGTGGCGGAACGGCAGACGCGCACGGTTCAGGTCCGTGTGTCCGAAAGGACGTGAGGGTTCAAATCCCTCCTCGCCCACTCGGTGACTGGGGATCCTTGGTCGCAAACCTTTCAGGTTTGCTCCCTCGGGTCCCCTCGTCATTTCTCCCGGGGGATGACCCCCGGACCCCCAGGGGGACGCTGCGCTCCCGGGGGCGAAGCCCCCGGACCCCCGTCACAACCGGGTTTCGGTTGCTCGCCGTACGTCCGGTTGTTCGCCGTATGTCGGTTGCTCGTCGTGCGTGCGGTTGTTCTGCCGTGTGTGCGGTTGTTCGCCGGACGGCGGTGTCCCTTGGTCCTGCTCTTGTGCTGGTCGTGCTCTGGGTCGTCGTACGTCCCTGTTGCAGACCCACAGTGGCGAAGTGTGGGGGCCGGCGCAAGGGGAGGCTCCTTCTTTCGGGGAGTTCTTGTGCTGGGGTAGGGCCTTTGGAGGGTAGGCCCGGATGGTTGCAAGGTGCTTTATGGTGACTTGCGTACCTTCCGGGCCTGTGTTTTGCCTCACACTTATGCGGCCCTCGTGTCGAGGAGCTCGCCCACCAGATCTGTGAGACTCACCATGCCGATGACCGTGCCGTCCTGATTGGTCACCAGGGCCAGGTGGGATCTCGCCTCCTGGAGGGCCGTCACCGCCTCAGGGACCTGCGTGGTGCAGGCGAGGCTGGGAATGGGGCGGGCGAAGTCGCGGGCCTTGCCTGTGGGCGCCAGGAGGGCCTCGCGGGCGTGCAGGACTCCCTCGACACCTCGTGGGCCTTCCACCAGGAGTCGCAGATGTCTGCTGGTCGCCGCCGTTGACCTGATCTGGGCTGCGTCGGCTGTGGAGGGGACCTTCACGGCTTGCGCTATGGGGATCATGAGGCGTTCGATGCCCTCGTCGTCGAGGCGCAGGGCTCTGGTCAGCAGGTCGTGTTCCTCGCGGTCCAGCAGGCCCATCCGCCCCGATTCGCCGACCAGCATCGCGAGCTGGCGCGGTGTGCGGGTCGTCGCCAGCTCGTCTCTGGGCTGGACGCCGAACAGGCGCAGGATGAGGTTCGTCAGGGTGTTGAGCGTCGTGAGCAGCGGGCTCATCACCGTGGTGAACGCGCGGAACGGGAACGTCAGGATCAGCGCCGCCCGCTCCGGGTGGGTGAGCGCCCACGACTTCGGGGCCATCTCGCCCACCACCATGTGCAGGAACGTCACCAGCGCCAGCGAGAACGCCAGCGCGATGGGCAGCCGCATGGCCTCGGGGATCCCGGCTGCGGCGAAGACCGGCTCCAGGTAGTGCTCGATCGCCGGCTCGGTCACCTGGCCCAGGCCGAGCGTGCACAGGGTGATGCCCAGCTGGGCGCCCGCGAGCATGAGCGACAGCTTGCGGCCGCCGCCCACCGCCGACTTGGCGGCCAGCCTCACCATGCGGTTGCCGCCGGTGGCCATCTCCTCCAGGCGGTGGCGCCGTGAGGAGACGAAGGCGAACTCGGCGGCCACGAACAGCGCGTTGAAGAGCAGCAGCGCGACGCTGAGGATGATCAGGCTCATCGGCGCGCCTCCGCGTGCTGCTGGACCGGGGCCACCCGCACCCACTCGGGAACGCGGCGGTTGAGCGACATGACCGTGAGCTGCGCCATGTGCTCCTCCTCGTCCTCGGCGAACGGGTCGGAGTCGGGGGCGAGCGGCACGGTCACCGTGTCACCCGGGTTGGGCATGCGGCCGAGCCTGGCCAGGACGAGACCGGCGAGGGTGTCGTAGTCGTCGCTCTCCGGCAACGCCACACCCGTCGCGCGTTCGACCTCGTCGAGCCGGAGCCGGGCCGGGACCTCCCAGACGCCGCCGGGGTGCTCCACCGCGCCGGCCGGCTCGGGGTCGTTCTCGTCGACCAGCTCGCCGACCAGCTCCTCGGCCAGGTCCTCGATGGTGATGACGCCGGCCAGGCCGCCGTACTCGTCGATGACGCAGGCGATGTCGTCCTTGGCGACCCGCATGCGGTCGAGGACCGCCGGGAGCGGGACAGAGTCGGGCACCAGCAGGGCGGGGCGGGTGACGGCGCTGATCGGGCCGCGGTCCACGCCGGCCGCGAGCAGCTCCCGCACGCCCGTGACGCCCGCCACGTCGCCGTCGTCCCGGAGCACCGGGAAACGGGAGTGGCCGCACTCGCGCATGGCGTCGAGCAGGTCGGAGACGGTCTGGGAGTCGCGCAGGGTCACGACGCGCGGGCGGGGGACCATGATCTCCTCCGCCGTGCGGTCGCCGAACTCCAGGGCGCGTTCGAGCAGCTCGGAGAGCTTCGGCGGCAGCTCGCCCGCCCGGCTGGACTCCGCGATGATGCGCGAGAGCTCCTCGGGCGTGGCGCCGTGCTCCACCTCCTCGACCGGCTCGATGCCGACGAGCCGCAGCAGCCCGGAGGCGGCGGAGTCGAACATCCGGATGACCGGGCCGGCGATGGCGAGGTAGAGCAGCGTCGAGCCGGCCAGGAACTTGGCGACCCGCTCGGGCCTGGCGATGCCGAGGTTCTTCGGGGCCAGCTCGCCGAGCACCATCTGCACCACGGTCGCCACGAACACGCCGATGGCCACGGACAGCCCCGTGATCACGGAGCCGGGCAGCCCCATGTCGGTCAGCCAGGGGCGTACGAGTACGGCGATGGCGGGCTCGGCCAGGAAACCGACCAGCAGGGCCGTGACGGTGATGCCGAGCTGTGCGCCGGAGAGCATGAACGAGAGGCGGGAGGTCACCCGCAGGGCCTTCTCCGCGGCGGCGTCACCGGCGGCGGCCTGCTCGCGCAGGATCCCGCGGTCGGCGGCGACGAAGGCGAATTCCTGGGCGACGAAGTAGCCCGTCGCCGCTGTGAGGAGAATAAGGGCCAGCAGCCCGAGATAGGCGCTCACCGCAGTGAGCCCTCAGAGGAACCCGTGCCTGAGCACGGGCAAAGACTCCACGGGTCCGGAGCGGACACGATCATCCCTTCGATAGAGGTTGTCCATAACCGTAACGACGGGGGTGGCCTCTATGTTTCCGGGGTCACAGTCCGCCCGTTCCGCGTACTTTTCCGTGGCAAAACCTTGGCCGAGCGTCTTCACTGCTGGGGTTTGGACGTAGCGTCTATGACAAAGCGAAGGGGAGAAGGCGAAGTGTCTGAGGACGACCGGACGCGAGCCATGCGCTCGCCGGGCGACGGCCGCCCGCTGCCACCGCGGCCCGGCGACGGCCTGCGTTCGGGGGGTGCGCCCGCGCACCGGACGCCGTCGGGAGGGCCGGGGGCGCCCACGCACAAGCTCCCCGCCGCCTCCCAGGTCCCCGAGCCGCCGCCGGGCGAGCCGTCGCGCGCCCGATCGCGCGTGTACGGCAAGCAGCGCTCGGGCAGTGGGCCCGTCAAACCGCTCAGAGGGCGGCGGGACGAGCCGAGGGAGCCCCGGGGGCCGCGTAAGCGCGTGTCGGGCGGAACCATCGTGAAGATCATCGCCGGGCTGCTGGTGGTGCTGCTCGTGGCCGCGGTGGGCATGTTCTTCTGGATCGACTCCAGGCTGGCGGGCATCGACGGCGTGCTCGACGACTACGAGGGCCGTCCGGCCGACACGCCGGGCACCAACTGGCTGCTCGTCGGCTCCGACAGCCGCAAGGGCCTGACGGCCGCGCAGCGCAGGAAGCTGGCCACCGGCCGGGCCGCCGGCCAGCGCACCGACTCGATGATGTTGCTGCACATCCCCGAGGGCAGTGACCGGCCGACGCTGGTCAGCCTGCCGCGCGACTCGGCCGTCACCATCCCGGGCCGCGGGCGCGACAAGCTCAACTCCGCCTACGCCATCGGCGGCCCGCAGCTGCTGGTCCGCACCGTCGAGACGGTCACCGGGGTGCACGTCGACAACTACATGGAGATCGGCTTCGCCGGCTTCGTGGACATCGTGGACGCCATCGGCGGCGTCGAGATCAACGTACGGGCCGCCGTCAACGACCCCAAGGCCGGTCTGAAGCTCAAGAAGGGCACGCAGGAGCTCACCGGCGCCCAGGCCCTCGGCTACGTGCGCACCCGCAAGGGCGGCGCGCTGCCCGACTTCGAACGCACCAAGCGGCAGCGGCAGTTCCTCGGCGCGGTCGTGAAGAAGGCCGCCAGCCCGGGGGTGCTGCTCAACCCGTTCACCTCGATCCCGCTGGCCATGAGCGCCACGGACGCCGTCGAGGTCGACTCCGGCACGGGGGCGTTCAACATGCTCTCGCTGGGGCTCGCGATGGGCGACAGCCCGGTGACCACGGTGGTGCCGTTCGGGGGCAACGAGGTCATCCCGGGCGGCGGCACGGCGGTCAAGTGGGACCGCACGAAGGCGCTGGCGATCTTCAACGCCCTGAAGGAGGACAAGCCGGTGCCGAAGGACGTTCTCGACGCCACCTGACCGGGGTCGCGCGGCTCCGCGCCGCGCGACCCATCCCCCGTTCAGCTCGCCGCGGTGGTGACGGTGGCGGCCATGACCGCGGTCATGGCCGCGGCGGTGGCGGCGGCGATGGTCTTGGCGACCGCGTCCGCCGCCCAGGCGCCCTCGGCGATCTCCTTGACGCGGGCCTTGTCGGCGCCGGGGAACGCCTTGCGGACGATGCTCGCCGCGTTGGCGACCGAGATGAGCACGGCCGTGCGGGTGTCGGGGGCGGCGCCCGCCAGCACGGCCGATACCCGCTCCCTGACGTCGGCCTCGACACCCGGATGCGCCTCCGGCCAGCGGGTGACGGGGAAGACGCCGAGCACCTTGCCGCGCTCCTCCGACAGCACGCCCGAGGCCGCCAGCCTCGACAGCAGACGCCGGCGCGGTTTGCCCGCCTGCAGCTTCTGCACCCACCAGACCGGGCTCTTCTCCTTCTCCTGCTCGACGATGCGGGACAGCACGGCGTCGAGCTCGTCGTCGCCGACCGGGGACGGGTCTTTCACCGTCACCTTCTTGTTGGACAGCTCCACCCGGTCCCAGACGGCCAGCTCGGCGAGCAGCGCGCCGGCGAGGGCCGGGTCGAGCTGCGCCGTGCTCACGAGGGGTTTGCCCTTGTCCTCGCTGAGGGCGAGCAGGAGGAGCTCTTCCGCGATCGTCACCATCATGCTTCGACATTAACCTCCCAGGCATGACCATTTCGGAGAAGTTGCACGCGATCGGGCGCCCGCTGCTCCAGGCCCAGCTCGACCACCCGACGGTCGCCGGGATCGCCCGCGGCGACCTGCCCGAGCCGGTGTTCCGGTCGTGGCTGGAGCAGGACTACCTGTTCCTATTGGACTACGTGCGGGTGTTCGCGCGGCTGGCCTGGCAGGCGCCGGACGCGCACCTGGGCGACCTGGTGGACCTGGCGCACTCGACGTACCACGACGAGCTCAGCCTGCACCGGAGCATGTCGGCCGAGTTCGGGGCCGACCTGGAGGGTGCGGTGAAGGGGCCGGCGTGCGCGGCGTACACGGGGTTCCTGCTGGAGTCGGCGGCGTCGTACGGAGAGGGGCTCGCGGCGCTGTATCCGTGCATGTGGGGATATTCGAACCTGGGGCGGATCCTGGCGGAGAACCCGCCCGCCGAGCCGCGCTACCGCGCCTGGGTGGACACGTACGCCGACCCGGGGTTCGCGGCGCTGGCCGCGCGGATCGGGCAGATGATCGACGAGGCCGCCCCCGACCCTCGGCGGGCGCAGGCGCTGTTCGCGGAGGGGATGGCGCACGAGCTCGCGTTCTGGGACGTGCCCCGGTAACGGCCGTACTCTGGGGACATGCCGGAACTTCCCGAAGTGGAGTCGCTCACCCACTTCCTGCGTGAGCGGGCCGTGGGCCGCACGGTCCTGGGGGTCGACGTGGTCGCGATCCAGGCGCTCAAGACGTTCGACCCGCCGGTCACGGCGCTCGGCGGGCTGACGATCACCGGGGTGCGGCGGCACGGCAAGTTCCTCGACCTCGACTGCGACGGTCTCCACCTGGTCATCCACCTGGCCCGGGCGGGGTGGCTGCGCTGGCGCGACGACCTCTCGGGCGCCAAGCCCGTCCGCCCGGGCAAGGGCCCGCTGGCGGTGCGCGTACGGCTGGCGCCCGACGAGGAGGGGCTCGCGCCGGGGTTCGAGCTGACGGAGGCGGGGACGCAGAAGCGTCTCGCCGTCTATGTCACGAAAAATCCGGATGATGTGCCCGGCGTCGCCGCCCTCGGCCCCGACCCCTTCGACGAGTCCTTCACCGTCGAGGCGCTCAAGCGCATCGTCGGCGGCAACCGCACCCAGATCAAGGGCCTGCTGCGCGACCAGAAGATCATCGCAGGCATCGGCAACGCCTACTCCGACGAGGTGCTGCACGCCGCGAAGATGTCGCCGTTCAAGATCGCCGCGACGCTGACCGACGCGCAGATCGCCGACCTGTACGAGGCCATCGTGACCACCCTGCGCGACGCCGTCGAGCGCGCCCAGGGCCTCGCGGCCAAGGATCTGAAGGCCGAGAAGAAGTCGGGCCTGCGCGTCCACAACCGCACGGGCCAGCCGTGCGACGTCTGCGGCGACACGATCCGCGAGGTCTCGTTCGCCGACTCCTCGCTGCAGTACTGCCCCACCTGCCAGACGGGCGGCAAGCCGCTGGCCGACCGCCGCCTGTCCCGGCTGCTCAAGTAGCGTCGTCAGGCCCGTACGGGCACCGGCTCCGCGGCGCGCGCCCGCGCGCGCAGGCCGACGGCGGCGATGACGGCGGCCAGCAGTGTGGCCGTCACCGGCACCACCAGGGCCGCCCGCATCGCGGCGAGCCCGGCCTCGGCGCCCGTCGCCGCGCCCAGGGCGGCCACGTTCACCGCCGTCACCGCCGACAGCCCGAGCGCAGCGCCGAACTGGAACGAGGAGTTGATCAGACCGCCGGCCAGGCCCTGCTCGTGCTCGGCGATGCCGTCGGTGGCCACGATGGTGAGCGGGCCGTAGACGAAAGCGAACATCAGGCCGATCAGCAGCATCGACGGCAGCATGGCGGCGTACACCCAGTCCAGGCCGACCCCGAGGAAGAGCGCGTAGGCCAGCAGGCCCGACAGCAGGCCGGCGAACACGACCTTGGCGTTGCCGTACCGGTTGACCAGCCACGGGGTCAGGATGGGGGCGAGCACCACGTCGGCGGCGGCGGCCAGCATCGCCAGACCGGTCTGGATGGTGGACCAGCCGCGCAGCTCCTGCAAATAGAGCGTGACCAGGAACTGGAAGCCGAAGAACGAGGCCGTGAGCAGGGCGGCCGTCACGTTGGCCCGGACCAGCGCCTTCGACCTGAAGATGCCCAGGCGCACCAGCGGATGGGCGGCGCGGCGCTCCACGGCGACGAACGCCGCCAGCAGCGCCAGCCCGCCCGCGAAGGCGCCGACGGTGAGCGGCCATCCGTCGGCCGGGTGCTCCAGGCGTACGACACCGTAGACCAGCAGCATCATCGCGGTCGTGACGAGGACCGCGCCCGTCAGGTCGAACCCCCCGGCCGCGGGCCGTTCGCCGTCCGGCTCCCTCAGCAACGGGATGGCGGCGGCCAGGATCACCGCCGACATCAGCACCGGCGCGAAGAACACCCAGCGCCAGCCGAACGCCGTCAGCAGGCCGCCGATCACCAGGCCGAGCGCGAACCCGCCCGCGGCCGTCCCCGCGTAGATCAGCAGCGCCCGGTTGCGCACCGGCCCCTCGGGAAAGGTCGTGGTGATCAGCGACAGGCCGGCCGGCGTCATGAACGCGGCGGCGACCCCCGTGACGAACCGCGCCACGAGCAGCACCCACCCTTCGTCCGCGAAGCCGCCGAGCCCGGAGAAGACGAGGAAGACCACCAGCCAGAGCAGGAACATCCGCCGCCTGCCCAGCAGGTCGGCCGCCCGGCCGCCGAGCAGCATGAACCCGCCGTAGCCGAGCACGTACGCGCTCACGACGCCGCTCAGCATGACGGTGGACAACCCCAGGTCGGCCCGGATGGAGGGGAGGGCGACGTTCAGCATGGCCACGTCGATGCCCTCAAGGAAGATGGCTCCGCACAGAACAGCAAGTACGCCCCAAGAGCGGGCAGAAACTGGCATCACGGTTACCTTTCGGCAGGTCGGTTATCTCTTGTAACCGTCCACATCATGGGCCAGTATGAAATGTCGTGGAAGACGGCACTTCAAGGTCACTCAGTTACTGCGAAAGCACCGTGGACGACGACTACGACGCCCGTCAGTGGGACACCCGGGAGGACTGCGAGGTCCGGCAGATCCTCGACCGCATCGCCGACAAGTGGTCACTGCTGGTCATCGCCCTGCTCGACTGCCAGAGCCTGCGCTTCACCCAGCTCCGCCGCGAGATCGACGGCGTCAGCCAGCGCATGCTCAGCGTCACCCTGCGCCAGCTGGAACGCGACGGCCTGGTCACCCGCACGGTCCACCCCGTGGTGCCGCCACGGGTCGACTACGCGCTGACGCCGCTCGGCCGTACGTTGCACCAGACCATCAAGGCGCTGGTCACCTGGACGGAGGAGCACCGGGAGGAGATCGCGGCGGCGCGTGCCGACTACGACGCGCGGCGCGAGATGATGGAGACATGACCGTTCCCGAGATCGAGGCCAACGCCCTCCCCGACGACGCCTACCTGCTCGACGTCCGTGAGCAGGAAGAATGGCTGGCAGGGCACGCGCCGCAGGCCGTCCACATCCCGATGACCCAGATCCAGGGCCGCCTCGACGAGGTCCCCGCCGACCGCACGGTCTACGTCGTCTGCCGGGTGGGTGGCCGGTCGATGCAGGTGGCGGCGTGGCTCAACCAGCTCGGCCGCGACGCGGTCAACGTGGCGGGCGGCATGCAGTCGTGGGAGGCGGCGAGCCGTCCGATGGAGAGCGAGACCGGCCAGCCGCCGTTCGTCGCCTGAGCCCGGGAGAGAGGCGCCGCGCTGACCCTGGCCCGCTCCGTCGAGGGCCGGTCTGGCGGTCTGGTGAAGGGTTAGGGCATCATGGGGGCGTAAAGCCGGGTTGATCCTGGCTTTGCCATACCTGTCAACGCGGGAGCTTGGGCCTTACCAGGCTGAGAGGGCGACTGAGCGCTGTCGCCGACCGCACGAACCTGTCCGGATAATGCCGGCGTAGGGAGTGTGCGATGACGCACGGCGTCGAAGAAGTCCCCCTGACCCTCGAAGGACGGCCGCCGAAGACGCTGGGCGTGCTCGACCAGGGTGCGCTCTGGGCCAACCTGGGGGTCAGCCTTCTCGGCTTCTCCGGGGCGCTGTTCCTGATCGACCCCCTCGACGGCGTCCCGCTCTCGCTGGGCGCGGCGCTCCTCGCCACCGTGATCGGCAGCCTGATCGGCACCGCCATGGTCGGCCTGTCGGCCATCCCGGGCACCCAGACGGGACAGCCCGCGATGGTGCTGCTGCGCGGGCTGTTCGGGGCCAGGATGTCGTACGTCCCCACGGTGCTGAACATCGTGCAGATGCTCGGCTGGGGCGCCTTCGAGCTGTGGGTGATCGCCAAGGCGGCCAACGCGATGTTCGGCGGGATCCCGTACGAGGTGTGGGTGATCGTGGCGGGTGTGCTGACCACCGCGCTGACGATCTGGCCGCTCGGCGCGATCCGCGTGCTGCGCCGGTACGTCACCATCGGGGTGATCATCTCGATGCTCTGGTTCGCCTGGCACATGATCTCCGACGCGCCCCCGTACACGGGCGGCTCCTGGGAGGCGTTCGCGCCGGCGGTCGACTACGTGATCGCGCTGTCGGTGTCGTGGGTGCCGATGGCCGCCGACTTCGCCCGGCACTCGCGGTCGAGCAAGGCCGCGTTCACCGGCGTGGTCGGGGGCTACACGCTGGCCCAGGTGGCCTGCCTCGGCCTCGGCGTGTACGCGGTCGCGATCGCGGGAGCCGAAGCGGTGGCGGCCGACTCGACGTCGGTGTTCGGCACGTTCGTCGCGGTGCCGCTGGGCGTGCTGTTCTTCGCCGTCCTGACGCTGCGCGAGACCGACCAGTCGTTCGCCAACGTCTACTCCACCACCATGTCGCTGCAGAACCTCATGCCGCGCGTGGACCGGCGCGTCTTCTCCGTCGCCATCGGCGTGCTGACCGTCGCGATCGCCCTGGTGGTGGACGTCAACTCCTACGGCGCGTTCCTGGGCGTGATCGGGGCGGTGTTCGTGCCGATGTTCGCGGTGCTCGCGGTCGAGTACTTCCTCTTCGGCGGCTCCCACTCATGGAACACCGCCGAGGACGCGCCTTCGCGCTGGTCGATGCTGGTGCCGTGGGCGCTCGGCTTCGTCGCGTACTGGCTGACCACCTCCACCCCGACCGTCGCCGGGTGGGACCAGATCTGGGCGGGCCTGCGCGATGCCATCGGCTTCACCCGCGAACCGTGGATGAACGGCGCCCTCGGCGGCGCTGTCGTCGCTGCACTCGTGACCGCCGTGATCGGCCTGGTGCGGCAGCGCCGCTCAGTTGCCCGCTGAGACGCGCCGCTCGACGTTGAGGAGGTGCTGCTTGGCGGCCGCGCCTCCGGCGTAGTCGCCGAGCGAGCCGTCGGCGCGCACCACCCGGTGACACGGGGCGATCACGCAGACGGGGTTGGAGGCCAGCGCGTTGCCGATCGCCCGCAGCGCGCGCGGCCGGCCGATGCTCTCGCCGATCTCCTCCAGCGTCGTGGTGGTGCCGTAGGGGACGCCCATCGTCTTCTGCAGCACCGTACGGGCGAACGGCGTGGCGAGCGTCAGGTCGACCGGCGTGGCGAACGCCCTCAGCCGGCCCGAGAAGTAGGCGTCGAGCTCTCTGCGCACCGGGTCGAGCCGGCGCGGGTCGGGCCCGATGGAATCGCCCATATGCCTGCTGATCAGCTCGAACACATCGTTTTCCGTCTCGAAGCTGCAGGCCGCGATGCCCTTGCCGGTCACCGCGAGCACGAGCCGGCCCACGGCGCCGTCATAGGCGCCGAACGCGATGTCGGGCGGCCTCACTCCCCGATAGGTGCTGGAGGTCACCCGTAGCAGGGCATCGAGATCGGAACTCGACATTCCCCTCACCCTCCCCACCCGTCGAGAATCACCGTGACCGCAGCGTATCGGACGGATCGCCCGACGCACCCACCGCGCCACGGGCACTATGGAGGTGTGGGGGACCAATGGGCCGGTAGTGACGAGGAGATCGCCCGCGCGGTGCTCGCCAGCTCACCCAACGCCGTGGTCGCGCTCGACCGCGACCAGACCGTTCTGGTGTGGAACGATGCGGCCGAGCGCATGTTCGGCTACCCGGCGCAGGAGGTGCTCGGGCGCCGGGCGCCGATCGTGCCCGATGAGCTGACCGCCGAGCACAACGCCGTGCTGGAGCGCGTACGCACCGGCGAGCCCGTGTCGCTGCACACCAAGCGGCTGCGCCGCGACGGCACCGTGCTCGACGTCCGCGTCGACATCGGCGCCCTGCGCCTCGGCAGCGCTGTGGCCGGCTACGTCTTCGTGCACCACCCGGCGCGGGCCGACGAGCTCGCCCGGCACCGGATGGCGCGCCGGGCCAGGCTGGTACGCCGGCTCACCGACGTGGTCGGCGACATCAACTCCGAGCTGGAACTGCCCGCCGTGCTCGACCGGATCTCGGCCAGCCTCACCGAGCTGACCGGGGCGGACGCCGGCGGGTTCGTGCTCATCGAGGGCGAACGCCTGCGGCTGGTGAGCACGTACCGGCTGCCGGAGGCGCTCAGGGGCATCACCACCGACCTGCGTACGAGCCTGGTGGACAAGCTGTTACGCACCGGCAAGACCGTGCTGCTGGAGTCCGACGGGCTGGACGACCTGGTGTGGGCGCGGCTCGACGGCCTGCACACCATCGCGCTGGGCCTCGCGGCCGTCGGCGGCCGGCCGTACGGCGCCCTGTACGCGCTGTTCGCCCGGCGCACCCCCGGACACCTGGAGCTGGAGCTGCTGGAGCTGCTCGCCGGCCACGCGGGCATCGCCGTCGGCAACGCCGTGGCCTACCAGGAGGCGGTACGCCAGCGGGCGCACGAACGGGCCGTGTTCGACGCCAGCGCCGACGGCATCGCCCTGCTCGACCATTACGGGCGCGTGGTGCGCTGGAACCCGGCCGCCGCCGGGCTGACGGGGCTGCCCGCCGAGGCCGTCGTCGGCGGCCCGCCGCCGTTCCCGCTGCCCGAGGTGGGCGAGAAGGTCACCTACCAGCTGGACAGCGGACGCTGGCTCGATGTCGTGGGCGCCCGCATCGAGGAGACGGGCGAGCTGGTCGTCGACTTCCGCGACGTGACCGCGGCCAAGGAGCTGGAGGAGGCCAAGGAGCTGTTCCTCGCCACCACCAGCCACGAGTTGCGCACGCCGATCACGATCGTGCGGGGCTTCGCCGGCACGCTCGACGCGCGCTGGGACAAGATGAGCGACGGCGAGCGCCGTTCGGCGGTGCGCACGATCGCCGAGCGGTCGCGTTCGCTGGGCGAGCTGATGGACCACCTGCTGCTGGGCGCCAGGGCCGGGGCCGACGAGCTCAAGGTGCGCATGGAGGCGTTCGACCTGGCCGAGCGGATCGAGGGGGCCACCCTGGGGCTGCCCGAGCTGTCCGACCGGCACCGCGTCGAGGTGCTGGTGCCCGACGGGCTGCCGCACGTGCTGGGGGACGCGCTGGCCACCGACATCGTGCTCGGGCAGTTGCTGGAGAACGCGTTCAAGTACTCGCCGAAGGGCGGGCTGATCAGCGTGGCGGCCTGGCCCGAAGCCGGCGACGTCGTCGTGGTGGTGGACGACGAGGGAGTCGGTATCGCACCACCTGACCGAGAGCGTATCTTTGAGCGTTTCGTGCAGGTGGACAGCGGGGACAGGAGAAGGTTTGGTGGAGTTGGGCTCGGTCTCTACATCGTCCGCAGCCTGGCCAGAGCACAGGGGGGAGATGTCAGCGCTCATCCGCGACCGGGGGGTGGCACGAGGATGCGGCTCGTTCTCAGATGCGCTTCCACTATCCGATCCGACACACCGATGCGGTAACGAGGTGGTCACAGTTGAGCTGACCTATCGTCCAATGTGTACAAGCTGTGATCGAGATGCGGTTTCTGGGATTGAGTAACGGGGCATTTCGGTCGTACCGGGGAGTGTTCCCGCGGGGGGCACAGGTGAACGGGGAGGTGGGTGTGTCAAGCGTGGTGCTGCTGCCGTACGCGCCGTCCAGTGTCGCCGTTGCCCGCCAGCGTCTGAGCACTGACCTGCAGGAAAATGGGGTCTTTTCCACTGCCATCGATGATGCGGTGCTCGTGGTGAGCGAGTTGCTGAGCAACGCGCTGCGGCACGCGCATCCGCTGCCGTCGGGCATGGTGCGGGTCGCCTGGCTGCGGAGCGACGACCACATCGAGGTGGCGGTCAGCGACGGGGGTGCGGCGACCGAGCCCAGGGCGGGCCGCCCGACCCTCTCGTCGCTCGGCGGCCGGGGGCTCGGCATCGTGGAGTACGTGGCGGAGAGCTGGGGGGTCAGGCACGATGGCGAAACGACCACCGTCTGGGCCATCCTGCCCGCCCCGGCGCAGTCGATGAACGGGCAGGTGGCGGCACTCAGAGAGGCCGGCTAGCGAGCACGGCCCGCTCGCCCGTGGCCCACGCCGTGGAGACGAGCAGATAGAGCCCCGCCGCGAGCGGCAGCACCAGCGTCGCCACCACCGCCCCGTACGGCAGCAGCTTCGAGATCCGCCGCAT
This sequence comes from Nonomuraea terrae, assembly GCF_004348995.1. GTDB lineage: Bacteria > Actinomycetota > Actinomycetes > Streptosporangiales > Streptosporangiaceae > Nonomuraea > Nonomuraea terrae. Next base: position 6,418 of record NZ_SMKQ01000059.1, on the reverse strand, counting down.
CAGCTCCGGCTGCTCCTCCGTCACCTTGATCTGCCGGGCCGACAGCCACGCCACCGCCACGACCAGCGCCACGATCACGGCGAAGACCAAAACCGGGGCGCTGAACAGACCGTAATGCGCCACCAGCCCTGCCACCTGCTGCCCGAGCGGCGCCCCGAACAGGTCGTGCCCGGCCAGCGCCGTCGGATGCGTGGCCACCCGGTACATCAGCCACATGAACGGCAGCTGCGCCAGCGCGGGCAGGAACCCGGTGAACGGCGAGGCGCCCTCCGCGGCGTAGAGCGCCGACAGCTCCTTCGACATCCGCTGCGGGTCTCGGCCGTGGTGCTCACGCAGCCTCCGCAGCTTCGGGGCGAGCCGTTCGCGGATCTTCGCCGCACGGGCCTGGCGGACGCTCAGCGGCAGCAGCACCAGCCGTACGGCCAGCGTGAACAGCACGATGCCGAGCGCGGCATCGCCGCCGGACAACGTGAAGACGAGCGTGACGAGAGAATCGATCATGAGCCCTGGTTCCTCGGTCCGTGGGAAAGGGGCTCACGCGAGGAGCCCCGCTTTTCGGCGAAAGCGGGGCCGAGCTAGGGAGCTCGTGGACGCGGCCGGCCCGCCGCGTCGGGATCGCGCCGCGGCAGGAAGGCCGTGCGGCGCGCGTAGGCCAGCGGGAAGCCCGCGGACTCCCCGCCGGGGACGGGCAGCGACACGGCCGCCCACGTGACCAGCAGCAGGACCGCCATCATGGTGATCCCGAGCAGCCACGGATCGAACAGGAACTGCGTCAAGAGCGCGACGACCTGCTGATCACGGTGACCGCGACGAAGACGAGCAGAGCGATCACACCCACGATCAAGGCGATCTTGAGCAACCACATCACCATCGGAATGACGAAGGTGAACAGCACGAAGAGGCCGAGCACGGCCCCTATGACGAGCATGACGACTCTACCCATGACGCCACCGTACGTCCTCGGGGCATGATCCGCGAGGCTTACGAACCAATGACGTCTTCGTCGCCTTCGCCTGACCCGGCCGTACCGTGAAGAGGTGAACACCCGCATCCTGGTCGTCGACGACGATCCCACCGTCTCCGAGGTCGTGGCGCGCTATCTGGAACGCGACGGGCACGAGGTGGAGTGCGTGGGCGACGGCGCGGAGGCGCTGCGCAGGGCGCTGGCGAGCCCGCCCGACCTCATGGTGCTCGACCTCATGTTGCCCAAGATCGACGGCCTGCAGGTGTGCAGGAAGCTGCGGGAACGCTGGCCCGTACCGGTGATCATGCTGACCGCGCTCGGCGAGGAGATCGACCGGGTGGTCGGGCTGGAGACCGGGGCCGACGACTACGTGACCAAGCCGTTCAGCCCGCGCGAGCTGGCGCTGCGCGTGCAGTCCGTGCTGCGGCGGGCGCGCGGGGCCTCCGTCACCGGCGGCACCGGCGTGCTGCGCGACGGCGACCTGGTGGTGGACGTCGGCGCCCACGAGGTGCGCCTGCGGGCGGCCGAGGTACTGCTGACGGCCAGGGAGTTCGACCTGCTGGCCTACCTCATGCGCAACCCGCGCCAGGCGTTCAGCCGCTCGGCGCTGCTCAACCAGGTGTGGGGGTGGTCGTTCGGCGACTCCTCCACGGTGACCGTGCACGTGCGGCGGCTGCGGGAGAAGATCGAGCCCGACCCGACCGCGCCGCGCAGGATCGTGACGGTGTGGGGGGTCGGCTACCGGTACGAGCCCCTGGAAGGGGCTTCCTGATGGCCATGCCGCCGGCGGTGGCCGCGGGGGAGCTGCCGACGGTCGTGGCCGTCACGGCGGGGCTCGGGCTGGTCGTGGCGCTGGCCGGCATCTGGGTGATGGGCCGGCTGCGGACGAAGTCCATCGGCGTGATGCTGGCCGTCGTCGTGGTGGTCGCGGTGGCCGCCACGCTGGCCGGCGTCGTGGCGATCATCATGAAGATGATCATCGAAGGACCGATCAAGGACTTCGTGCTGAGCGTCGTCGCCGTGGGCGGGCTCGTGGGGCTCGGGGTGGCGTTCGTGTTGTCCAAGCGGGTGGTCGGGGAGAGCAGGCGGCTGGTGGCCGCCGTACGCGACATGCCGTTCGCCGCGCCGCAGGGGCTGCCCGCCGAGCTGCAGACCATCGCCAACGCCCTGGAGGAGGCGTACGCGCGCGAGCAGGCCCTGGAAGGGGCGCGGCGGGAGCTCGTGGCGTGGGTGAGCCACGACCTGCGCACCCCGCTGGCCGGGATGCGGGCCATGGCCGAGGCGCTCGAGGACGGCGTGGTGACCGACCCCGAGACCGTCGGGCGCTACCACCGGCAGATCAAGCTGGAGGTGGAGCGGTTGTCGGGGATGGTGGACGACCTGTTCGAGCTGTCACGGATCCACGCCGGGGCGCTGCGGTTGTCGCGGGCCAGGATCGGGCTGGCCGACCTGGTCGCCGACACGCTGGCCGGCGCCGAGCCGCTCGCCCGGGCCAAGGGCGTCGTGCTCACGGCGGAGGCGTCTCCCGCGGTGCCGGTGGAGGCCGACGCGGGGGCGCTGAGCCGGGCCCTCGGCAACCTGGTGGTCAACGCCATCAGGCACACGCCGTCGGACCGGACCGTCGTGCTGCGGGCCGGGGTGGACGACGGCAAGGCCTGCCTGTCGGTGACCGACTGCTGCGGGGGGATCCCCGAGGAGGACCTGCCGCGGGTGTTCGAGGTGGCGTTCAGGGGGGAGGCGGCGCGTACGCCGACCGCCGACGGTGGGGCCGGGCTGGGCCTGGCCATCGCGCAGGGCATCGTGGAGGCGCACGACGGCGAGATCGCCGTCGTCAACGACGGGCCCGGGTGCCGGTTCGAGATCCGGCTGCCGCTGGGCGGGTCAGGCGCTCTCCTGGAGTGAGTCGGGCAGGTCGCGTGGGGTGCCGAACGACTCCGACATTGCACGAAATGTCGGGCAGGGCCAGCGCCACATGCAGCTCCTGCACCGCAGGATGGGGTGGGCCGCGTCGCTCGTGATGCCCCCCGCGTCGCGCGGCTGGTGGAGGTCGAGCAGCCTGAGCCCGAGCTCGGCGAACCTGAGCAGCTCGGTGCGCGCCCCGGCGAGGAACTCGAGGTCTTCGATCTGGAGCCGGGCGTGGACGGGGACGTAGCCGTCGCGGTTGACCAGGCCACGCAGGCGCGCTGCCTGGTCGTGCCATGACGTGGCCTTCTCTGTGTGGACGAGGATGGTCTCCAGGAGTTCGCGGAGGCCCTGGCGCTGAGGATCTTCGGGTCTGTCTGCGTTCATCGATCCGGGGCCTGCCGGGCGTGCCCCAGCCCCTCCTTCGCCGTGAAGCGGTGCCGGTTCCGGTGTCACGCTGTCAAGCTTCGCGTACTCTCCGTTCCCTTGGAGCCCAAACGCCGGACAAAAACCCGCCGTTCCCCTATCGGCGTGACAACGTGACCGGAAGCGCTCGCGCCGCTAGCCTGCCCATGTGGAGCTCAAGGTCTCGACTCGATCACAAGCCGGGTGCGCACTCGTTGCCATCACCGGAGAAATCGACCTCTATACGGCGCCCCACCTGCAGTCCGAGTTCACTCGGCTGCTGCAGGACGGGCCCAGCCGGGTGGTCATCGACATGTCCTCCGTGGATTTCTGCGACTCCACGGGGATGAACGTCCTGCTGTCCGCGCTCAAGCGGATGAAGGAACGGGGAGGGGCGCTCGAAGTGGCCGCGCCACGGCCGGCCGTACGCAAGATCCTGCAGGTCACGGGGCTCGACTCGGTCTTCACCGTGCACGACGAGGTGCCGAAGGAGTTCCTCATCAGCGAGAAGTCGTGACAGTTGCGGGATCATGGACGAGGTGTCTTCGGGCGGAGGTAGGGCGACGATGAGCGGCAACGGCGACACGGCGGTCGTGATCCCGGCCGCGAACGAGGCCGACCGCATCGCGGCCACGGTGACGGCGGCGGCGGCCCTTCCCGGCGTCGGCCTCGTCGTGGTCGTCGACGACGGCTCCGCCGACCAGACGGGCAGGGTGGCGCGCGCGGCCGGAGCCCGCGTGGTGCGCCACAGCCGCAACCGGGGCAAGGCCGCGGCGATGGAGACGGGCGCCGAAGCCGTACGTCTCCTCGACGAGGGCGGCGTCTCCCGTCATCTGCTCTTCCTCGACGCCGACCTGGGCGACACCGCCCAGGCCGCGGCGCCCCTCATCGAGCCCGTACGCTCGGGCGCGGCCGACATGACGATCGCCATGTTCACCACCAGGGTGAAGCTCGGCGGCCACGGGTTAGTCGTCCGGCTGTCCAAGGAGGGCATCCGCAGGGCGACCGGCTTCGAGGCCGCCCAGCCGCTCAACGGGCAGCGCTGCCTCACCCGAGCGGCCTTCGAGGCGGCCCGGCCGCTGGCGCACGGGTTCGGGGTGGAGACGGCGCTGACGATCGACCTGCTGCGCAAGGGGTTCCGCGTGGTGGAGGTCGAGGTCGACATGGCCCATCGCGCCACCGGCACCGACTGGCGCGCCCAGCTCCACCGGGCCAGGCAACTCCGCGACGTCGCCCGCGCTCTGGCCGTACGCGAGCCGGTGGTCGTCCGGAACCTGGACAAACTCCTGCCCAAACGCTGACGCACCCCACCCCGAACGGATCCATCCGACAGCGCTCGGCATGTTGCTCAGGTCGCCTTGCAGGATCGCAGCTTGTATGAACCCGGCAGCCTGGGAAGGCCCTCGATCTTGTCGCCCACCGTGTCCGGATCCGGCGCCTTGATCGAGACCTTGTCGCCCCAGCCGCTGTAGCGGGTGTCGGCGTGCACGGTCATGCCCTGATCGTCCTCGTAGACCACATGGTGATCCGGAAGTCTGTACGTGCTCTCCACCCTGCTGACCAGGTTCGCCGACGTCAGCGTGAGCGTGTAGGAGACCTCCGTGCCGCCGCCCAGATCGCTCGCGTGGACCGGACGCTCCTCGGTGCCGTCGCCGAAGGTGGTCGTTTCGGTGAAGCGCACGCCGTGCCCGGGCGCCAGCTTGGCCTCCAGCGCTCGGACGGGTTCCTTGGACGCCGCCTGCGTGGGAACGGCGGCTGCCAGTACAGCGCTGCCGGCCGCCAGAATCGTGATCGGTCTTTTCATGGTCAGCGATCATGATCGAGGCGGATCACGAGCGGAAAGCGAATTTTCTCAGGGAATGTCTCGCCCAGGCGTGGACCTGCGGCGTGGGGAGTCTTCTCAGGTGCGGGCGCCGCTGCTGGTTGTCCACAGGGTGGGGTGAGAGGGCCTGTGGGTGTGCTGGAATCGTGCGGTGACTTCGGAGACGCGGCACCCCCGGGCGCGTGGCCGGCTCGTCGGGGCGGCCATGGTGGCGATCGGCGCGTCGATGCTGCTGACGATCCTCATCGGGCTGCTGGGGCCGTCGGCGATGGTGCCCGCGTTGAGCGGGCCCGGCCGGCAACCTCCGTACTCCTTGGGGGCCGATCCCGATCCGTACCTTGTGGTGGGGATGGCGGCGGTTGCGATCGTCCTCGGCGGGCTTGGCTTGCTGGGTGCGTTGGTCGGTGTTCGTGGCTCTTCCGGAGGGTGGCCGGGCGGTTCGTCGCGTGACTCAGGGCCGGCGCGGTGGTGGGTGGCCGCCGGGTGTGCGGTCGCCGGGGTGCTCGCCTTTCTGCCGCCGTCCGGGTCCGGTGATCATCTCAACTACGCCGCCTACGGCCGGATGGTGACGCTCGGCCTTGACCCGTACACGCATGGGGCGGCCGACCTGGCCGGCGATCCCGTCGCCGACGCGGTCGAGGACCCGTGGCGGGAGGAGCCGAGCGTGTACGGGCCCGTGGCCACCGCGCTGCAGGCGGTCGCCAGTTGGGCCGGCGGCGACTCGGTGCGGCTGACGATCTTCGTGCTGGCGCTGTTCAACGCCGCAGCCTTCATCGTGACGGGGCTGCTCATCGACCGGTTCACCCGGGACGACCCGGTCCGCCGCCTGCGTGCCGCCCTGCTGTGGACGGCCAATCCCCTCCTGCTCTACCAACTCGTCGCCGGCATGCACGTCGACACCCTGGCCGTCGCCTGCATGGTCGCCGCGCTGCTGGCCAGGAGCCGGCCCGTGGGGTCAGGTGTGCTGCTCGGCCTGGGGGTGGCGGTCAAGGTCAACGCCGGGCTCGCGGCGCTCGGGCCGGCCTGGGAGTTGCGGCGGCGGCCGGGGAGGCTGGCGCTCATGGCCGGGTGCGCGGTCGCGGTCGTGGTCGTGGGATACGCGATCGTCGGGCCCGAGGCGATCGCGCCGATCACCCGCACGTCCAAGTCGATCTCCCATGCGTCGTTCTGGAAGCTCGTCCAGGGGTGGCTGCAGTCGATCGTGGGCACCGGAAGCGCCTACCGGGGGGAGATCCAGGTCGGCTCGCTGCTGGTGCTGGCGCTGGTCGCGTGGTCGCTGCTCCGGCTCGCCTCCCGGCGCGACGGGGCCGGGCTGGGGGCTCCGG
>NZ_SMKQ01000058.1 GCF_004348995.1 Nonomuraea terrae | reverse complement strand
GAGCCCGAACAACTCCGCCTGCTCTAGCCCCGATGCCGTGAAGTCAAGGGCGTGGAGCAGCCGTCAACGCCGGCGACGGACCTGTCAATGTCCCGCTCCGGCGAACGGACCTGCCGCCGGCAGCGGATACACCACCGCCCGCGATGGCGGCTCGCACACCCGCCGCTCGGTTCCGCCCGCCCCGGCCGGCACCTCATCGACCAGCTGAACTCGCTAGGCGTGCCGCCGTACGCCCGACTGAGCCTCGCGCCCGGCGCGGGCGTGCGAGGTCACGGTGAACCACCCGCCCGGCGAGGGTGCCACGCACGCCGGGCGACACGGTGGAGCGGACCGTGATCCGCGCGTACCGCCCAGCGCCCCGCCCCTGACCGGCGCGTACGGTCACGCGTCTCCGCCGGTCGGCCTTGGACGAAGGCGGTGACGCCCGCATATTCGCCGTGGGGTGCCCGGCCTGTCGTCTCGTATTCGACGAGCAGCAGGCCGTTCGGCGTCGCCTCGTGACGGACCAGGCGGAGACCGGACGTGGCACCCGGGCCCGCCAGAAGACGCCGGCCGGTCCTGAGCACTGTGGGCGCGACCACGAGGCGGAGCGTGTCGATCAGGCCCGCCGTCAGCAGCGCGTCGCCCAGGCGGGCGCTGCCGTGGATCTGGAGTTCCCGTGCCGGTCGCGCCTTGAGCTCGGCGACCGTCCGGAGCGGGTCGCCCTTGAGGACGGTCGTGGGGTGCCAGGGCCCCTCGGCGAGGCTGTTGGACACGACGTACTTCGGCAGCGCGTTCATCCGCTCGGCGAACGGATCGGCCGGGTCGGTGATCTTCGGCCAGTCGCGCGCGAACGCCTCGTAGGTGCGCCGGCCGAGCAGCAGGCCGTCGGCGAGGCCGAGCCAGTCGGAGGCGCGCTGGACGAACGTCCCGTCGATGTGGGGCACGAGCCAGCCGCCGCGGGCGAAGCCGTCACCGGTGTCCTCGTCCGGCGAGCCGGGGCCCTGGCTGACCCCGTCGAGCGTGACGAACTCGGTGAGGGTGATCTTCATCGCGCGAGCATGCTCTCGGCGAAAGCGGTCAGCTGGCCGGCGACCGTGCCCCAGCCTTCGGCGAAGCCGAGCTTCTCGTGGTGGGCGCGGGCCTCCGGGTCGCCGTGCCGGACGACCATCCGGTAGTCCGTGCCGTCCGGGTGATCTCTCAGGGCGATCGTGGCGGTCATCGCGACGGGAGCGGGATTCGCCGGACGCCAGGTGCTGTCGATCGCGTTGGTGAACACGATCCGCTCGAGTTCGTCGACGGCGAGGAAGCAGGCGTCCAGGTGCGGGACGAACTCGGCCCCGTCGTCACTCAGACGGGTCAGGAACGCCCCGCCGGGCCGCAGGTCCAGGTGGTCCACCCGGCAGCGGGACGGAGCCGGGACCCACCACCGCTCAAGCCGGGACGGGTCGGTCCAGGCGCTCCACACGGTGGCGCGGGGGGCCCGGATGATCCGCTCCAGGCCGAGATCGAGCTCGGGATTCACTGTCTGCTCTTCTCCTGGTCGGTGACGAACTGTTCGAGGCGGTCGGTGCGCTCCTCCCAGATCCGGCGCTGCTCCGCGAGCCAGTCGTCGATGAGGGCGAGCCTTTCGCGGTTGAGCACACACGTGCGCACCCGGCCGGACTTGACCGTGCTGATGAGCCCGTTCGATTCGAGCGTCCGCACGTGCTTCATGAACGAGGGGAGGGTCATCGGGAACTCGCGGGCGAGATCGCCGACGGTCGTGGGCCCGTGGCCGAGGCGCCGGACGACGGCCCGCCGGGTCGGGTCGGCGAGGGCGACGAACACGCCGTCCAAGGGCGCCGAATACTGTGCCATGAGGCTAAGTATTTCGGAACCACAATGGTGAGCGCAAGAGCTAAGTGTCCAGTCGGTGGCCGCCGTGGCCGGGGCGCGTAAATGGTTGGACGCTGTTGCCGGGCCGGTGACAGGATGGCCGCGTTGTTCTGTGATCGCACGTCAGGAGCTTGAGATGCGGCGCCGCCTCGGAATCTCCCAGCGCCCCATTGGCACGAGAGTTCTCGAGGGCTCCTGCACCCATGCACATCCTGAACATCGGCATCCTCGCGCACGTAGACGCGGGCAAGACCAGCCTCACTGAGCGGCTGCTGTTCGAGACCGGCGTGATCGACCGGCTCGGCAGCGTCGACGAAGGCAGCACCCAGACCGACAGCAACGCGATCGAACGCCGCCGCGGCATCACCATCCGCACCGCCGTGGCCTCCTTCACCCTGAGTGACCTGCGGGTCAACCTGGTGGACACGCCCGGTCACGCCGACTTCGCGGCCGAGGTGGACCGGGCGCTAGGCGTGCTCGACGGCGCCGTGCTGGTGTTGTCGGCCGTGGAGGGCGTCCAGCCGCACACCCGCGTCCTGATGCGGGCGCTCAGCCGGTTGCGCCTGCCGACGCTGATCTTCGTCAACAAGATCGACCGGGCTGGGGCCCGGGAGGGCGGGCTGCTGGACGACATCCGGCGGCGGCTGTCGCCGTCCTGCGTCCCCGTCAACACCGTGTCCGGCATCGGCGGCCCGCGGGCGCGGACCCGTTCGCTGGGCTTCCTCGGGGAGGCGGCCGACGTCTTCGGCGCTCGCCAGGAGGCGGCCGAGGTGCTGGCCGAGCGGGACGACGGGCTGCTGGAGGTGCTCGTCGAGGGCGGGACGCCCGGTCCCGAGCGGGTTCGGGCGGCACTGGCGCGGCAGTGCGCGGCCGGGGTCGCGTACCCGGTGCTGTTCGGGTCGGCGATCACCGGTCAGGGCGTCCCCGAGTTGCTCGACGCGGTCGCCGGCCTGCTGCCGTCCGTGCCGCAGCCCGGTCCCGCGCAGGCGGTGCGGGGGACGGTGTTCGCGATCCAGCGGGCGCCCTCCGGCGAGAAGGCGGCGCTGCTGCGGATCCGCGGCGGTGAGCTGCGGACGCGCGAGCGGCTGACGTTCCACCGCGGGCCGCACGCCTACGAGGGACGCGTGAGCGCGCTCGAGGTCGCCGGCGCCCCCGACCGGCGCAGCGCCGTGACCGGCGACATCGTCAAGGTGTGGGGCGTGCCCGAGATCCGCGTCGGCGACCACCTGGGCGAGCCGGGGCCGGCCGCGGCCCACTTCCCGCCGCCCGCCCTGGAGACCGTCGTGCGCCCGCGCGCTCCCGGCCAGGAGCCGCGCCTGCACGCCGCCCTGCTGACGCTCGCCGAGCAGGACCCGCTCATCGGCACCCGTACGCTGCCCGGCGGCGATACCTCGGTCCTGCTCTACGGCGAGGTGCAGAAGGAGGTCATCGCCGAGACCCTGGCGGCGGACTTCGGCGTCGAGGCCCTTTTCGCGCCGAGCAGGCCCGTCTTCTTCGAGCGTCCCGCGGGCGTCGGCGAGGCCGTCGAGGAGATGGCCCGCCACGGCCGCAACGCGTTCATGGCGACGGTCGGCCTGCGGGTGGAGCCAGGACCGCGCGGCTCGGGGGTGGACTACCGGCTGGAGGTCGACCTCGGATCGCTGCCGCTGGCCTACCACCGGGCGATCGAGGAGAGCGTCCGCCTGACCCTGGGCGAGGGGCCGCACGGCTGGCCGGTGACCGACGTCGTCGTGACGCTGACCAGGACCGGGTACGAGGCGCCCGTCACCGTCGCGGCCGACTTCCGCGGGCGTACGCCGATCGTGCTCATGGAGGCGCTGCGCCGGGCGGGCACCACGGTGTACGAGCCGTGCCACCGCTTCGAGCTGGAGGTGCCCGAGGAGACGCTGGGCCAGGTGACGGCGGGGCTGGCGGCACTGGGCGGGGCGCCGCACGACACCCGGCGCGCCGGCGACACCTGGATGCTGGCGGGCGAGATCCCGGCGGCCGCGGTCCACGTGTTCGAGCAGCGGCTGCCCGGCCTGACGCACGGCGAGGGCGTGTGGTCCTCGCGGCCGGCCGGCGACCGGCCGGTCCGCTCCCCCGCCACAGCCGGACACACCACCCCTTAAGGCGGTATGTCGGGTTTCGATGCTAGATGGGTATTAACGGGCTTGGTGCACCGATCAGGTGCAACTCGTCCGTACAGGGGGGGAATTTCCATGGCTGACACCAAGAAGAAACCGGCCGCCAAGTCCGGCAAGTCCAAGAAGCAGGCCATCAAGACCAGCAGGCAGGCCAAGGAGACGAAGAAGGAAACCAGGCAGGCTCCGCCGGACGAGGCGTGACCCCGGGCCTTTGACCGGGCGGCCGGATGACCCGGCCGCCCGGTGGTGACATGATCGGACGGCTGGACCGCGTTCCGGCCGTCCGATCGACCGTGGAGCGGCACTGATGTCGGCTTACCTGCGCTTCCCCGCTGTCTTCCAGGACGTGGTGGTCTTCGCCGCCGAGGACGACCTGTGGATGGTCTCCGCCCGCGGCGGACGCGCGTTCCGCCTCACCGCGGGCCTGGCCGAGGCCGGCTACCCGCGCATCTCGCCGCGCGGCGACCAACTGGCGTTCGTCGGGCGCGAGGAGGGGCCGGAAGAGGTGTACGTGATGCCGTCCGCGGGCGGCGCGGCCCGCCGGGTGACCTTTCACGGTGCCCGCTGCGCGGTGACCGGATGGGATCCGGAAGGCCGCATCCTGTACGCCAGCGACCAGTCCCAGCCGTTCGAGGGCCGCAAGTGGCTGCACCGGGTGGCCCCGGGCGGGGTGCCGGAGCGGCTGCCGTACGGACCGGCGAACTCCATCGCGTACGGACCCGACGGCATGATCGTGCTCGGCCGCAACACCGCCGACCCGGCGCGGTGGAAGCGCTACCGCGGCGGCACGGTCGGCGACCTGTGGATCGACCCGCGCGGCGACGGCGAGTTCCGGCGGCTGATCCGGCTGCCGGGCAACCTGGCCTCGCCCTGCTGGAGCGGCGGCCGGGTGTGTTTCATCTCCGACCACGAGGGCGTCGGCAACGTCTACTCGTGCGACCCCGGCGGCGGCGACCTGCGCAGGCACACCCACCACGACGACTACTACGCGCGCAACCTGTCGGGCGACGGGCACCGCCTGGTCTACCACGCGGGCGCCGACCTCTACCTGCTGGAGCCGGGCGAGCGGCCACGCCGGCTGGACGTGCTGCTGGCCAGCTCCAGGACCCAGCGCAACCGCAGGTTCGTCGACGCCGCCGAGTACCTCGACAGCGCCACGCTCAGCCCCGACGGCAGCGCGCTGGCCGTCATCGCGCGCGGCAAGGCGTACGCGATGGCCGGCTGGGAGGGCCCGGTGCGGCAGCACGGCTCCCCCGACGGGGTCCGCTACCGCTTCCTGACCTGGCTCAACGACGGCGTCCGGCTGGTCGCGGCGGCCAGCGACGACGGCGACGAGGAGCGGCTGGTCGTCCTTTCCGGCACGCCGGGCGGCCCCGGCACGGAGGTAGCCAGGCTGGGGCGGATCAGCGAGCTGGTGCCCGACCCGGCGCACGACCGGGTGGCAGTCGTCAACCACCGTGACGAGCTGCACCTGCTCGACCTGGCCACGGGTCAGGCGACGCTGGTCGAGGCCAACCCGCACGGCCCTCCGGAGGAGCCGGCCTGGTCGCACGACGGGTGCTGGCTGGCGTACGCGAGCCCGCTCAGCTCGCAGACCAGCGCGATCAAGCTGCATCACCCCGAGACCGGGCGGACGACACAGGCCAGCGAGCCGGTGCTCAAGGACTCGGCTCCGGCGTTCGACCCGCGGGGCCGCTACCTGTACTTCATCGGGCAGCGCGTCTTCTCCCCCGTCTACGACCAGCTCCAGTTCGACCTGGGCTTCCCGCTCGGCACCCGGCCGTACGCGGTGGCGCTGCGCGCGGACGTGCCCGACCCGTTCGTGCCCGTGCCGCGTCCGCTGGAGGACAGGGACGACGACAAGGACGAGGAGGAGGACGAGGAGCCGGAGCCGCTGCGGGTCGACCTGGACGGGCTGGCCCGCCGGGTGACCGCGTTCCCGCTGCCGGAGGGCCGCTACGAGCAGGTGGCGGGGCTCAAGGGCAAGGCACTGATCCTGGCCAGCCCGCTCGAAGGGGACGACACGCTGCACCTGTTCGACTTCGCCAAGGGCCGCGCCGAGACGTTCGCCGAGGACGTCACGAGTTTCGAGCTGAGCCGCGACCACAAGACGGTGCTGTACCGGGCGGGCAGCCGGCTGCGGGTGGTCAAGGCGGGCGAGGCGCCCGGCGACGACGAGGGGCCGGGACGCGAGAGCGGCTGGATCGACCTGTCGCGGATCAAGGTGTCGCTCTGCCCGGAGGCGGAGTGGCGGCAGATGTTCCGCGAGGCGTGGCGGCTGCAGCTGGAGAACTTCTGGACCGAGGACATGGCGGGCGTGGACTGGCCGGCCGTCTACGCGCGCTACCAGCCGCTGGTGGACCGGGTGACGACCCGGGGCGAGTTCTCCGACCTGCTGTGGGAGCTGCACGGCGAGCTGGCCACCAGCCACGCGTTCGAGAGCGGCGGCGAGTACCGCCCCGGGCCCGACTACAGCCAGGGCAAGCTGGGCGTGGACTGGGACTACCGCGACGGCGTCTACCGCATCCACGCCATCGTGACCGGAGATCCGTGGGACCCGAAGGCCACCTCACCGCTGAACCGGCTCGGGCTGGACGTCCGGCCCGGCGACGCCGTGCTGGCGATCAACGGCGCGCCCATCGGCACGGCGGCCACGCCGAACGAACGGCTGGTCAACCAGGCGGGCGAGGAGGTCGAGCTGACGCTGCGGCGGGAGGACCGGGTCTTCACGGTCACCGTACGCGCTCTCGCCGACGAGCAGCCGGCCCGCTACCGCGACTGGGTGAACCTCAACCGCGCCCGCTGCCACCAGCGCTCCGGCGGCCGCGTCGGCTACCTGCACGTGCCCGACATGGGCACGGACGGGTTCGGGGAGTTCCACCGGGGGTTCCTGGCCGAGTACGACCGGCACGCGCTGATCGTGGACGTACGGTTCAACGGCGGGGGCCACGTCTCGGCGCTGCTGCTGGAGAAGCTGGCCCGGCGCCGCATCGGCTACGACTACCCGCGCTGGGGCGATCCGGAGCCGTACCCGCCGGAGTCGCCGCGCGGGCCGCTGGTGGCCATCACGAACGAGTGGGCCGGCTCCGACGGCGACATCTTCAGCCACACCTTCAAGCTGCGGCGGCTCGGCCCGCTGGTGGGCAGGCGCACCTGGGGCGGCGTGATCGGCATCTGGCCGCGCCATCGGCTGGCCGACGGGACAGTGACCACGCAGCCGGAGTTCTCCTTCGCCTTCGACGACGTCGGCTGGCAGGTCGAGAACTACGGCACCGATCCCGACATCGAGGTGGACATCACCCCGCAGGACTACGCCAGAGGTGTGGACACCCAGCTGGAGAAGGCCATCGACGTGGCGCTCGAGCTGCTGGCCGAGCACCCGCCGCACACTCCCGACCCCCGGCACCGGCCGCGCATGCAACCTTAGTCACCTTTGTGGCGTCTAAAGATCATAGGTGGGGAAAGCGCACAGGGGATGAACATCGTGCACTCCACCAGAGCGAGACGCAGGGCCGGTGGCGAGGCGGAAACGCTTCGCCACCGGCCGCGTGTGTTGGGGCTTCAACACCTCAAGAGGGGAATCTGACAAGGTGCGCGCACTGGCACGCAAGGGCAGGTCGGCAGCCGTTGGGCTGCTTCGGGGGCTCGACAGGCGCAAGGCGCGCAACGCGCCTCCGCCCTCCACCAAGCAGGTACGCATCCTCTTACTGCACGCCCACGGCATGGGCGGCACGATCAGGACCGTGTTCAACCTGGCCGGCTACCTGGCCGACGAGCACGACGTGGAGATCGTGAGCATCTTGAAGGAAGCCGAGAAGCCGTTCTTCCCGGTGGACCCGCGGGTGCGGTTCCGTTTCCTGGACGACCGCCTGCGGCCCGGCGGCGGCCCGCTGCGCGCGATGCTGTCGAAACGGCCGAGCCGGCTGATCCCCAAGGCGGAGAACGCCTACCACCGCTTCAACCAGTGGACCGACCTCAAGCTGGCGCGCTACATCCGTTCGCTGGACACCGGCGTGCTGATCGCCACCCGCCCGGGGCTCAACCTGGCGATGGCCCAGCTGGCGCGGCCCGGCGTCATCACGATCGGGCAGGAGCACGTGGCCCTGCGCACCCAGCCCGAGGAGGTCCAAGAGCTGATCAAGTGGCGTTACCGCCGCCTCGACGCCCTGATCACGCTGACCAAGGCCGACCTGCAGGACTACCGCGAGGCGCTGCCGAAGAAGCCGCGCAGGCTGGCGCGCATCCCGAACGCCGTACCGCCCATGGGCGGCGGGGTGTCCCCGCTGGACGCCAAGGTGGCCGTCGCTGTGGGGCGGATGACCAAGATCAAGGGTTTCCACCGGCTGATCACCGCCTGGGAGACCGTGGCCGCCGCGCACCCCGACTGGAAGCTGCGCATCTACGGCGCCGGGCCGCAGCATGAGCCCCTAGCCCGGCAGGTCGCGGAGGCCGGGCTGGAAGGCTCGGTCGAGCTGCCGGGGCCGGCCTCCGACATCGGCGCGGAGCTGGAGAAGGCCTCGATCTTCGTGCTCAGCTCTCGTCATGAGGGCTTCCCCATGACGATCCTGGAGGCCATGGCCAAGGGGCTGGCCATCGTGAGCTTCAACAGCCCGCACGGCCCCAAGGAGATGATCACACACGGAGTGGACGGCCTGCTGGTCAAGCCCAGGACGAACGCCGAGCTCGCGTCCTCGATCATCCGCGTCATCGAGGACGAACGGCTGCGCCGCGACCTCGCGGCCGGCGCGCTGGAGACCGCCCGGTCCTACGACGTCAACGCCATCGGCCGCCAGTGGGACGCCCTGCTGTCCGACCTCCTGGCCCGCCGCCGGCGCACTCTCCAGAACCCGTCCGCCGACTCCTCATCGGAGGCCAAGACGCCACGCCCCGCCCCCGGCCCGCCACCAGAATCCCAAGCCGCACGGCCGGCGGACGACTCCGCATCGGCTCCGGCGACGGTCACGCGCCCGAGCCAGTGAGCTCCACCGGCTCGGCGATGACGTCCACGAGGGCGCCGTTGCGGTAGACGGTGATCGGCAGCGGCCGTCCGATCGCGTCGGCGAACATCAGCCGCTGCAGGCCCTGCGCGTCGGTCACCGGCGCGCGCCCGGCGCTCAGCACCAGGTCGCCGGCGCGCAGCCCGGCCCGGCCGGCGGGTGAGCCGGGCACGACCTCGACCACGCGCAGCGCGCCGTGCTGCCCGGTGCGCCGTCGCAGGTGCTCCGGCAGCGGCGCGGGCGAGGTCACCAGTCCGAGGAACGCCCGCCGGACCCGGCCGTCCCTGATCAGCGCGGCGATGATGGAGCGGGTGGTGCCGTTCACCGGTACGGCCAGCCCCACGCCGATCCCGGCCACGGCCGTGTTGATCCCGACCACCCGGGCCCGCGAGTCGGCCAGCGCGCCACCGGAGTTGCCCGGGTTGAGGGCGGCGTCGGTCTGGATGACGTCCTCGATCAGGCGGGTGGCGTTGCCGGCGCCGGCGGGCAGCGACCGGCCGAGGCCCGAGACGACCCCGGCCGTCACCGACCCGGCCAGCCCGAGCGGGTTGCCCACGGCCACGACGAGCTGCCCGACCACCAGCCCGTCGCTGTCGCCGAGCTCGGCGGGCGGTGGCGTGACCGTCTGCGCCCTGATCACCGCGAGGTCGGACAGCGGGTCGCGCCCGACCACCTCGAACCCGCCGGACGTGCCGTCGGCGAAGGCGATCGTGCCGGCGCGGGAGGCGCCGACCACGTGCGCGTTGGTGAGCAGGAACCCGTCGGCGGTGAACACCACCGCGGACCCGCTGCCCCGTCCGGCCCGCACACTGGCCACTTTCGGCAGCAGCTCGGCCGCCACGGACGACACGACGCGCGAGTAGGCGTCGAGGGGATCCGCCATACGTGCACTCCTTTGCTTACACAATTACACGCTAACTCGCCCTCTCCACACGTGCGCCCCCGAACGAAGCGCCCTTGGTGCGTGGTCACAGAATCGTTGCCGTATCGGAACGGGGCTGGGTGGGAATCCCTTAAGCGACCAGGAGCGCACGGAGGACGGGTTTGAGCACCAAGGACGCGGTCGCGTTCCTCGCCGGAGCCATCATCGTCGTTTCGTTCATCGGCACCGCCAAGCAGTCACCGGCGACGGCGGCGAGCCCGTTGACCAACGTCAGCGGCACGTTGCCCGGCCTGGCCCCCATCACCGCCCGCGACGACAGATCCGACGCCCGCCGCCTCATCCAGCGCCTGCGCGTCAAGCCCATGGGCCCGAACACCGGCTACTCCCGCCTCCGCTACGGCGCGAACTGGGCCGACACCGCCACCGGCGTGCCGTACGCTCGTAACGGGTGCCGGACCCGTGACGACCTGCTGGCCCGCGACGGCCGGAACGTGCGCTACCGCAAGGGCTCCGACTGCGTGGTCGTCGCGATGGAGTTATCCGACCCCTACACCGGCCGGCTGATCCGCTGGCACAAGGACAACGCCGGCGAGGTGCAGGTCGACCACGTGGTGCCGCTCAACTACGGCTGGCGGATGGGCGCGCCGCGCTGGCCGATGGCCAAGCGCCTCGATTTCGCCAACGACCCGCTCAACCTGCTGCCGGTGTACGGCGACGCCAACGAGCAGAAGGACGCCTCCGGCCCGGCGAACTGGCTGCCCCCGCGGCGCGGCATCCGCTGCGCGTACGTCACCCGCTTCGCCCAGGTGGCGCTCAAGTACAACCTTCCGGTCACGCGCGCCGACAAGCGCGCGATGCTGACGCAGTGCCGGTAGCGGCTAACGCGGGTCGATCCAGGAGAAGCCCCGCTTGAACGTCTGCTCGGCGAGCACCCGCTGCCCGGTCGAGTTGGGGTGGAAGAAGTCCCACTTGCTGACGTGGTCGAGGGTGAACGGGAAGTCGAAGATCGCTCCCCCGTCGGTGCGGCAGGCGGGCCCGTACGCGGCGCACGCCTGGGCGGCGGCGCGGTTGTAGGCCATCACCCGTGCCCGCACCCGGTCGCGGCGCTCGGTGTCGGCCCGCTTGGTGGAGATCGGGTCGGCCAGCATGCTCGGGCAGACCCGGCCGATCGTCCAGAACGTGCGGGCGATGGGGTTCTTCCTGCCGACCTGCCACAGCCGCCGCAGGTCGGGGATGCTGGCGACGAACACCCGGGCCCGCGGCATCCCGGCCCGCAACTCGGCCAGCGCCGCGTCCATCCGCTGGCGGTAGGTCCGCACGGAGGTCATCGCCTGCTCGGTGCTGCGGCAGGCGTCCTGGGCGCCGACGAGGATGGTGACGTAGTCGGCCTTGGCGGCGACCGCCTTGCGCACCTGGCCGAGCAGGTCGGCGCTGGTGGAGCCGGGCGCGGCGAAGTTGAGGTTGTGCTTGCTCAGCGTGGCCGACAACTTCGACAGGCGCAGGTAGTGGCTGCGGACGTCGGCGTTGTCGCCCGCCGACCACGAGCGGGAGGTGCACGAGACGTACCAGCCGCAGGCGTTGAACCCGGTGGAGATGGAGTCGCCGAGCGCGGCCATGACCTCGGGCACGGGCTGGGCCGTGGCGGCGTGGGCGGTGCCGGACGCGGACAGGACGGCGACTGCGGCGAGGGCGGGACCCAGGCGAGCGATCATGGGGTCCAAGGTAGGGAGCCGATCTTCGGCTCACTATGACCTCATGGCAAGGTCTGCCAGTTCAGGACCTACTTCCTATCCCCGCTTGACAGAGCGGGGCCGAACTGGTTGCGCAGAATAGGCAGCGAGACGTGGCTTTTTCTGCGCTCATTGCCCGTAACCTCTCATTCACGGGGGTCCGAGTCGAACGTGTTCAGTTCCCGCATAGAGTGTGTCGGGTGAGTGTCGCGCTCGGAACAACCCGCCCGCTGCCGGTTCGCACCACCCCTGTCGGCGACCCCGGTAACCTGCTGGCCTCCCTGCCAGCAACAACGCCTTACGCCTGGGTCAGGAACGGCGAGGGCCTCGTCGGATGGGGTGAGGCCGCGCAGGTGGCCGTGCCGCCCGGCCCAGGACGGTTCGCCTGGGCCAGGGAGTGGCTGGCCACCGTGCTCGGCGACGCGCAGGTCGACGACGGCGTGCGCCATCCCGGCTCGGGCCCCGTCGCCTTCGGCAGCTTCACCTTCGACGAGAACGCCCACGGCTCCGTCCTCGTCGTGCCGCGGGCCGTGCTCACCCGGCGCGGTGGCCGGGCCTGGCTCACCACGATCGGCGAGGCGCCGGTGAAGACGTTCTCCCCCATCACCGACCCGGGCCGCATCAGCTACGGCGACGGCAGCCTGAGCGCCCCCGAGTGGGAGCGGGTCGTGGCGCGCGCGGCGCGGCGCATCCGCGAGGGCGAGCTGGAGAAGGTGGTGCTGGCCCGTGACCTCCTCGCCACCGCCGAGCGGCCGATCGACGTGCGGCTGCTGCTGATGCGGCTGGCCAGGCGCTACCCGGAGTGCTACACGTTCTCGGTCGCCGGGCTGGTCGGCGCCACGCCGGAGCTGCTGATCCGCCGCACGGGGCAGGAGATCGAGTCGCTGGTGCTGGCCGGCACGACGCCGCGGGGCACCGGCCCGGCCGACGACCTCGCCCGGGGCGCGGCGCTGTTCGCCTCGCCGAAGGACCGCCACGAGCACGAGTGCGCGATCGCGTCCGTACGCGAGACGCTCGCGCCGCTGTGCTCCTCGCTGACCACGCCCGACGAGCCGGAGCTGCTGGTGCTGCCCAACGTCCAGCATCTGGCCAGTCACGTCACCGGGCGGCTGGCCGACGGCGCGTCGGTGCTCGACGTGGTCGCGGCCATGCACCCGACGGCCGCCGTGGGCGGCACGCCGACCAGGACCGCGATCGAGGTGATCCGCGAGCTGGAGGGCATGGACCGCGCGGGCTACGCCGGCCCCGTGGGCTGGATCGACGCCAACGGCGACGGCGAATGGGGCATCGCGCTGCGGTCGGGGCTCGTCCAGGGCCGCCGAGCCCGGTTGTTCGCGGGCGGCGGCATCATGGGCGACTCCGACCCGGCCGCCGAGCTGGCCGAGGCCCAGGCGAAGTTCCGGGTCATGCAGTACGCCCTCGAGGGCTGAGGCCTCAGCCGGGCACGTAGATGTCCTCGCCGACGTGCACGCGGGCGCGGCCGGCGGTCAGCGTGGCCACCCAGTCGGTGAACGCGGCGACCTCGTCCTCGCCCACCGCGACGGCGAAGGTGACCTGACCGGCGTACGTCACGTCGCGCACCGCGTGGCGTGAGGCGCGCAGGTCGTTCTCCACCCGGCCGGCCTGGTCGTGCGCCACCGTGACGCGCACCAGTTTGGCCGGGACCATCCGCACGGGGTCGGCGCGGTCGAGGGTCTCGGTCACGGCCGAGCCGTAGGCGCGCACCAGCCCGCCCGCTCCCAGCAGGGTGCCGCCGAAGTAGCGGGTCACGACCGCCACCACGTCGCTGAATCCGCGCCCCACCAGCGCCTGGACCATCGGCGTGCCCGCGGTGCCGCCCGGCTCGCCGTCGTCGTCGCCTTTCTGGACGCGCTGCCCGATCACGTACGCGGTGCAGTTGTGCGTCGCGGAGGGGTGCTCGCGGCGGCGCCCGGCGATGAAGGCCGCCGCCTCCTCGACGCTGCCAGCCGGGGCGAGGGCGCAGATGAAGCGCGAGCGCCGGGCCTCGGTCTCGTGCTCGATGACGGTCTTGAGAGTAAGGAACGGCGCAGACACATTCGACAGGGTATGCCTTGCCGCGGCACCCCGGAGAGCTACGATCGCGTCATCCCCTACGGGAGGGTGCCATGGAAACGGCGAACCACGTCATGCCTCACGTCATGCCCTACGTCACGGCGGCCATCGACGCCTACGGTGAGACGGTGCTGGCGAAGACCCGGGAGCTGGCCGCCGGCACGCCTGCGGCCCGCGGCGGGCGCATCCTGCAGCGGGTCTTCGGCCGGGGCGACCGGCGCTCCCTGGAGGTGATCGGGCGGGTGGCCGGCGCCAAGCCCGACGACGAGCCCAGCCGGGCGGCGTTGCGGCGGGCGCTCACGGAGGCGTTCCACGCCGACCCGCTGCTGCGCCGCGAGGTCGCCGCGATGCTGCCCCCGGACGCCGCCACCCCCAGCGGACACTGAACCGCCGCCGAGGACGCTCATCCGAGCACGCTGGGCCGCCGCCCTTCGAGGAACGCTCATCTGAGCATGACGTGGCAGGCGAGCTGGAGGGCGAGGCGCGTGGCGGGGTCGTCGAGGTCGAAGCCGGCGGCCTTGATGCGGTCCAGGCGGGTGGTGACCGTGTTGCGGTGGACGCCCAGCCGTTCGGCCGCCTTCAGCGCGCCGCCCTCGTCCAGGACGGCGGCCAGCGTCTCCAGCAGCGTGCCGTCCCTGTCGATCGTGAGCAGCGGGCGCAGGATGACGGTGGCGGGCGCTCGCAGCGCCCGCGAGGGCAGCGCGCCGAGCAGCTCGGCGGGCCCCATCTCGTCCGCTCTGGCCACCGTGCCCGGGCCGGCCATGGCCGCCGCCGCCTCCGCGCCGGTCAGCGACTCACCGGCCGCCTCCAGCCCCGGCACCTGCGCGCCGACGCCGGCGGAGCACGGCCACGGCATCGTCGGGAGGCAGCGTTCGAGGCGTACGGTCAGCTCGGCGGGGTCGAGCGCCGACCAGCCCGCCCACCCCTCGCCCCGGACGGTCACCGGGACCTGGCCGAGTGCGGCGGTGATGAGCGTCTGCGCCAGAGCCGCGTCCCCTGCCCCGGACGCCGGGCGCACCTGGTAGCCGGTGAGCGGCCCGCGCACCGGCCAGCCCAGCGCGACCGCCGCCATCCTGACGGCCCCGGCCTCCTCCTCAGGGACGGCCGTCGCGGACGCGGAGGCCGTCCCGTCGGCCGACGCGAGATCGGCTTCCGTGGTGGCGGCCTCGGCGAGCAGGCGTTCGGCGAGTGACGCCTGCCGGGCGAAGTCCCGGCAGGCCCGCAGCCGTTCGCGCGCGGCCCACGCGGTCAGCGGCGCCACCGCCAGGCTCAGCACGGTACGCACCACCGACGGCCACCCCGGCGACCGGGACGAGCCGCCGGCCACCAGCGTGCCGAGCACACCGCCCTCCTGGTCGGGCACCTCCGCCTGCGCCGACCACCCGCCGATGGCCTCCTCGCCCTCAGGCCGGCCGCCCGCGGCGGCGTCGCGGCGGCCCGCCAGGAGCAGGCCGTGGCGGTCCAGGAAGGCCACCGACGTGCCGGGAAGCTCGGCGTTCAGCACGCCGAGGACCCGGCGGGCCGACGTCCCGGCCTCGGCGAGCCTCGTGGCGCAGCGGGCGACGAGCTGCATGCGGGCCGCGTCCGGGCGGGAGGCCGCCGAGGCGACCCGTACGGCGACGAGCAGCGGATCCTCGTCCACGAAGATCAGCGTGATGCCGAGCCGCTCCGCCAGCACCTCTCCGGAGCTCTCGCTCAGCCCTGCGGAGGGCGCGATCACGCAGGCCGCCGCCTGTTCCCAGGCCCGGCGCATGGCCATCTCCACCGCCCAGCCGCCGCTGGCGGCCGTGCCGATGAGCACCACCGCGGTGTGCGGGGCGACCGTCCCGAGGACCGACAGCTCGTCCACGATGCGGACGCCGCGGACCGGGTTCTCGCCCGCGCCGTACATGCGGGCCCCCGCGAGAGTGCCGGCGTTGACCAGCTCGGTCACCGTGACCGGCGCCTCCCAGCCCGGCGCCCGTACCCCGGTCACAGCGCGATCCCGAACGCGCGCGGCCCGCCCAGCGCCAGCCCGCGCTCGGTGTGCCACACCGGGGCCGCCTTGACGACCATGATGTCCACCTCCAGGCCGGGCCGGGCCTCGTCGACGTCGACGACCATGCCGTCGCCCGTGCAGATCATGCAGATCTGGTCCGGTACGGTCGCCACCACGGCCCCGTCGGCCAGGGCGAGCACGATCTCGTTGTGCGCCTCCAGCCGTACCAGGCGGCGCATCCCGTCCGGTTCGCGCAGCACGATGCTGGACGGCTGCGACGGCAGCGACACCTCGGCGTCGTGCCCCGTGCTGCCCTCCACGGACAGGATCAGCCCGCGGCACAGCCGCCGCACCCCGAACGGCGCCGCCGCCGACCGCGGCGCACCCGGCGTCCCGGCGCGGATCAGCAGGCTGACCGTCCCGGGGACGAGCACCCGCGCCAGGTCGGCCGCCGCCATCGGATAGCACGCCACGACCGCCCACCCTCCGACCGCCAGCACGACGGGACGCAGCAGCTCCTCCACCCGCCCGGCCTCCGTCTCCAGCAGGATCAGCTCGCCCGAGCCGCCCGCCAGCGCCAGCGGGGCCGGACTCATCCCGCCCAGCGCGTACGTGGTCTGCTCCACCAGCGGGAACACCCGTCCGGAGCCGTCGCCGTCCACCAGCGGCAGCCGCAGCATGGCGGCGGCGATCAGGGGGACGAGCGCGTTCTCGGCCGCCAGGTTCAGCGCCACCACGGCCCCGGCCCGCTCCCCCAGCCGGCGCTCCAGGGCGCGTACGGCCCGCTCGGGTTCGTCGCCGCGGGGCAGGTGCTCGCCCAGCGCGGTCGTGGAGCCCGCCAGGCTGACCGCGACGCACAGGGTCTCCGGCTTCAGCTCCCCCGCCGTCACCAGCTCGACGCCCTTCCCCGCCACCGACCTGGCCCAGTCGAGCGCCAGGTGGTACGGGGAGTCGCCGGCCCCCGTCGCGAACACCCGCGCGCCCGCCGAGAACCGGCCCAGCTCGTCGAGGTCGATCAACCGGCTCACGGCGTGGCCCCCTCCCCTATGACCCGCACCCGGTACAGCCCGTCGGGCAGGTACGACATCGGGTTCACCGTCGTCTCCGCGATCCTGGCCGAGCCCGGCGCGGCCCCCGCGCTGACCACGCGGGTGAGCGCCTCGTCGCGGGCGCGCTGCAGCTCCCGGTCCAGCTCCGCCTGTCCCCGCGCCTGCACGATCCGCTCGACCTGCGCCTCCGGCCGTCCGAGCGTCGCGCCGTACGCCGCCGCCTCGTCGTCGGGGACCGGCACGCCGAGGGCGGCCCGGCCGCGTTCCAGGCTCGCGGCGGCGCCCCGGTAGCAGGCCAGCGGGTAGCGGCGGAAGTAGTGCGCCGACACGAGGCCGCGGCCCGACCGGGCGAAGTACGCCGGTACGCCGGGCAGCTCTCTCGCCACCTCGTCGGCGATGCGCCCGGCTTCGGAGCCGAGCCCCGCGTTGCGGATGGCGTCGGCCTCGCGCTCGCGCAGTCCCGGATGGCCGAACTCGTACGACAGGGTGATGCGGGCGTCCGGCACCTCGGCCGTGATCGCGGCGGCGACCTCCAGCTCGTGGTCGGCCAGCATGGTGGAGCCGGTGGCGGTCACGGCGAAGTCGGCCAGGCCGCAGGTGGCGGCGAAGCGCCGTACCGCCTCGGTGTCCAGGGGCGCGAGCGGCCGGCCCGTCACGCCGTGGCCGCCGCGCACGATGGTGGCCACGCCGCGGCTCACGACCGGGCGCAGCGCCTCGGGGCACGCCCCGCCCACGCGGATCGCCGCGACGGGGGCCGTACGGGAGCGGCTCAGGTCGAGCGCCACGCAGGCGCGCTCGGCCGTACGGGCGGCGGCCCTGGCGACGGGCCAGGCGGGGACGCCGTCCATGACGGCGACCAGCACGGGGCCCGGCCTGCCGAGGACGACGCCGAGTATCACGCCGGCCCGTGTCCTGGAATCGTGCCCGGGCCGGCCGCCCTGGCGTGCCGCACCCGCCAGGGAGACCGGCCCGGAGCTCTCACCCGCGCCCCGTCGCTCCGGGAGTCAGCTCCGGGCGGACGGGCGCGGGACGCCACGGTGTAATAACGGCGATGGCCGCACATCGAGCCACATCTCCACGCCGGGGTTGTGGTCGGTCGATGGGAGCCGGCCGGTGTCGCCGGCCGGAAGGAATGTGTGTGCACGCACGGGGCGGCGCGATGCCACCCGTTCGGGATGAAGCAGTCCGGGGCGGGCGCACGCGAGTACGCGTGTCTGCCTCCGGAGGCGGCGTCCGCCAGATGGTGAAGCGAGTGGCCGTTCGTGCGGCCGGCCCGGTGGGCGGCCGCGTACGCCGATGCGGTGGGGCCGGGTGCGGAGCGGGCGCGTCGTGCTACGGCGCGGCGCGTGAGATAAGGGACGTTCGCCGTCGGCGGGCCGCCCCGCCGCCCGTCCCAGCACGACCCGGTCGCTGATCGTCGTGGCCATGGTGATCCCCCGGCTCTTCCTGGTTCGGCGTGCCGAGGTGTTCGTTCCCTGACCTTACCTCCCAGTGACCGCCAGAATCGGTCAAAACTCCACCAAACTCACTCGCGTCTCAGCTCGTGCGCCAGCTCCTCCAGCTCCGCCCCGCCGGCCATGAGGGCGGTCAGCTCCTGCGGGGTGATGTCCTGTTTGGCGTACTGGCCGAGGGTGGTGCCGCGTTTGAGCAGCAGGAACCGGTCGCCGACCGGGTAGGCGTGGTGCGGGTTGTGGGTGATGAAGACCACGCCGAGCCCTCGGTCGCGGGCGCGGGCGATGTAGCGCAGCACGACCCCGGCCTGCTTGACGCCGAGCGCCGAGGTGGGCTCGTCGAGGATGAGGACGCGGGCGCCGAAGTGGACGGCGCGGGCGATGGCCACCGACTGGCGTTCGCCGCCGGACAGCGTGCCGACCGGCTGGTCCACGTCGCGGATGTCGATGCCCATGGCGCGCAGCTCCTCGCGGGCCACCCGGCGGGCCTTGGCCACGTCGAAGGCCAGGCCCTTGCGCGGCTCGGAGCCGAGGAAGAAGTTCCGCCAGACCGACATGAGCGGGATCATCGCGAGGTCCTGGTAGACGGTGGCGATGCCGCGGTCCAGCGCGTCGCGGGGGCTGGAGAAGCGCACCTCCCGGCCGTCCACGAGGTACGTGCCCGCGTCGTGCTGGTGCACCCCCGACAGGATCTTGATGAGCGTGGACTTGCCGGCGCCGTTGTCGCCGAGCACGCAGGTGACCTGGCCGGCCGCCACCCCCATCGACACGTCGCGCAGCGCCAGCACCGAGCCGAACGTCTTGCCGATGCCGCGGGTCTCGAGGATCAATGCTTCACCTCCTCGGCGTACCGCCTGACCAGGCGGTTGGCCAGCGTGGCCAGCAGCAGCATCGCGCCCAGGAAGAACGTGAACCAGTCGGCGTCCCAGCCGAGGAAGACGATGCCCTTGTCGGCCATCCCGAAGATCACCGCGCCGAACGCGGCGCCTATGGCGGAGCCGTACCCGCCGGTGAGCAGGCAGCCGCCGATCACGGCGGCGATGATGTAGATGAACTCCTGCCCGATGCCGATGTTGGCCTGCACCGACGTGTAGCGCAGCGCCAGGATCGAGCCGACCAGCCAGGCGGCGAACGCGGTCGTCATGAACAGCGCGATCTTGGTCCGGGCGGCCGGCACGCCGACCGCGCGGGCGGCCTGCTCGTTGCCGCCCACCGCGAAGATCCAGTTGCCGGGGCGGGTGCGCATCAGCACCCAGGTCGCCACGGCGGTCACCAGGATCCACCACAGGATCGCCACCCGGAACGAGGTGCCGCCGATGTGGATCGTCCCGGCGAAGATCGCCGCGGCGCCGTCGTACCCCTCGGCCCGGCGCAGGCCGCTGACCTGGACGGTGCCGGTGATGGCCTTGGTGACGCCGAGGTTCACGCCCTGCAGCATGAGGAACGTGCCCAGCGTCACGATGAAGCTGGGCAGTTTCGTCCTGGTGACGATCATTCCGTTGGCGAATCCGACGGCCAGCGCGACGATCAGGCCGACGAGCATCGCCGACCACACGTCGAACCCGAAGCGGGTGGCGAGCGTGACGAGGATCAGCCCGCTGGTGCCGGTCAGCACGCCCGCCGACAGGTCGAACTCGCCGCCGATCATGAGCAGCGCGACCGCGACCGCCATGATGCCGAGCGTGGCCGCCGGGTCGAGCCAGTTGGCGATGCCGGCCGGTGACCGGAACACCGGCGACTGGGAGGCGAAGAACGTGAACACCGCCACGAGCCCGACCACCGCGCCGAGCTCGGGCCTGATGAGCAGGCGGCGGGCGAGGCCGACGTGGGCCACCCGTTCGTCGGCCTCCGCGGGGGCCGTCGTCATCGCGTGCCCGCCTCCGCCAGCCTGGCCACCTGCTCGGCGTTGTCCTTGGTGACGAACCCGGGCCCGGTGTTGACCGGCAGGCCGCCGCCGACGGTGTTGAGGTTGTTCTTGTACAGGTTGAGGAACGTGATCGGCAGGTAGCCCTGGAGGTACTGCTGCTGGTCGACGGCGAACAGGATCTCGTCGTCCTGGATCGCCGTCACCACGTCGGCCGACAGGTCGAACGTGGCCAGCTTGGCCTGCGACCCGGAGTCCCTGATGGCGTCCCTGGCGGCGATCGCGATGGCCGGATTGAGCGCGAGCACGCCGTTGACCTGCTGGTCGGACTGCAGCGTCGCGGTGACCTTGGAGGTGACGTCGGCCAGGTTGCTCACGTCGACCTGGAGCCGTTCGACCGTGCCGCCCAGCGTCTCCTCGGCGCCCCGGCAGCGCTGGTCGAGGCCGATGTTGCCGGCCTCGTGGACGACGCACAGCAGCTTGGTGACGCCGGCGGCCTTGAGCTGCTCGCCCGCGCCGCGCCCGGCGACGTCCTCGGACTGGCCGACGTGGGTGAGCGCGCCGAACGCCTTGGAGGAGTCGGCGCCCGAGTTGATGGTCACCACCGGGATCTTCGCCGCGACGGCCTCGCCGACGGCCTCGCGCAGCGCGTCGGGGTTGGCCATGGAGACCACGATGCCGTCCACCTGCTGGGAGACGGCCTGGTCGATGAGCTGCGACTGCCTGGCCGGGTCGCCGTCGCCCTGGTAGGTGACCGTCACGCCGTACTGACTGCCCGCGGCCTCGGCGCCGTTCTTGACCACGTCCCAGAAGGAGTCGCCGGCGGCTCCGTGGGTGATGACGGCGAAGGTGGCGCCGCTCCCGGCGGGGGCGGAGGAGGCGGGCGGGGCGGCGCTCTGCGCGCTCTGCCCTCCGGAGGAGCAGCCGGTGAGGGCGAGCGCGCCCAGCAGGGCCAGCACGATCGGGGTACGTCTCATAGGACACCTCCAAGACCAACGGGCTCGCCCCGGTTGTACCTCAATATCATTTATTTGTATAGACATAAGGACGAACAGTCGGGTTCATCGTCCGTACACCGGGGGCGGCGACCGTACGCGGGTGCTTATCCGTCCTCTCATGACCGCGGCGCTGCTCCTCATGGCGCCCCTCGGGCACGGTGACGGCGTCGACGCCGTCACCGCCGCCGCCGAGACCCCGCCCCTCTACGACGACGACGCGGGCGGCCACGCCAACGGCGACGACCCGGCGATCTGGGTGCACCCGGCCAAGCCCGGCAAGAGCGTCGTCATCGCCACCGCCAAGGAAGGCGGCCTGTACGCCTACTCCCTGACCGGCGCGCTGCTCCAGCACGTGGCCGCCGAGCCGCCGCCGGGCGACGGGCACGAGCCGGGACGGCTCAACAACGTCGACCTCGTCCACGGCTTCCGCCTGTCCACGGGCGCGACGGTGGACCTGGCCGTGGCCTCCGACCGGGGGCGTGACCACCTGCGCGTGTACGCGATCGATCCCGCCAAGGCGGCCGCCGGCCAGGCGCCGCTGACCGACGTGACGGACCCGGCGGTGCCGTTCGTCTTCAACTCCGCCCAGGAGGAGGTGGACGAGGCCGAGACCGCCTACGGCCTGGCGGTCAGCGGCACCCAGGTGCTGGTCAGCCGTCGCCACCGCACCACGGTCGGTCTCCTCCAGCTCGCCGCCGCGCCCGGCGGCACGGTCACCTACCGGCGGCTGCGCACGCTGGACCTGCCGGCCACGTTCCCGCTGCCCGACGGCACCACGTGGGTGCCGTGCGGTGAGCCGGGCGAGCTGCCGCAGGTCGAGGGCATGGTCGTGGACCGCGCCCGCGGCCTGCTGTACGCCGCGCAGGAGGACGTCGGCATCTGGCGCATGCCCGCCGACCTGTCCGGCCGCCCCGTCCTGATCGACAAGGTCAGGGAGTACGGCAGGCAGGACACCTACGACCCGCAGACCGAGGAGTGCACGCCGGGCCAGGACCGCGGCTTCGGCGGCGAGCACCTGTCGGCCGACGCCGAGGGCCTGACCATCTACGAGGACGGCGACGGCGGCTACCTGCTGGCCTCCAGCCAGGGCGACGACACGTTCTCCGTCTACGACCGCCGGACCAACCGCCACCTCGGCCGGTTCCGGATGGCCCCGGGCCCGCACGCCGACGGGTCGGAGGTCAGCGACGGCGCGATGGTCACCAGCGCCTCGCTGGGCGGCGCGTTCCCGAAGGGCCTGCTGGTGGTGCACGACGGCACGGACGCCCCGGCGGACGGCGACCGCGAGATCACCAACTTCAAGTTCGTCGACTGGCGCAAGGTGGAGCACACCCTCCGCTGACGCACCGCCGCCGCGATGCTGGAGCGACGACCACCACGGCGGGCGGTCCGCCGCCCGCCTACCAGCGAACTCACCAGCGCCGGATGGCTAGAGTGGAACGGAGGTACGACAGGAAGGAAATCGCGTGAAGTCATCGCGATGATCAGCCCCTATGACGGCGAAGCTGTTGTCCGTGAACGTCGGGATGCCGAAGGACGTGTCCTGGCAGGGCAGGAATGTGCGCACCGGCGTGTGGAAGCACGCGGTCACCGGCCCGCGGATGGCCAGGCGGCTCAACATCGACGGTGACGGCCAGGGCGACCTGCAGGGACACGGCGGTGAGCAACGGGCCGTGCTCGTCTACCAGATCCAGTCCTACCACTACTGGCAGCGATACTTCGGGCGGGCCGACTTCGAGTACGGCCAGTTCGGGGAGAACTTCACCGTCGACGGCCTGCCCGACGACGAGGTGTGCATCGGCGACCGTTACCGCATCGGCGAGGCCGAGTTCGAGGTCACCCAGCCTCGCGTCACCTGCTACCGGGTCGGGCTGCGCCTGGGCGAGCCCGAGCTCCCCGCCCTCCTCGTCTCCCACCACCGCCCCGGCTTCTACCTCCGGGTCCTCACCGAGGGAAGGATCCAGGCGGGCGACGCCATCGTACGGACGAGGACCGGTCCTGGCGCGCTCACCGTCGCCGACATCGACGCCCTGCTCTACCTGCCTGGCCACGACCCCGACACACTGCGCAGAGCACTCGCCGTCCCGGCCCTGAGCCCCGGCTGGCGGAGCTCCTTCGAGGCCATGGCCGCCGGCGGTCCGGCGGCGCCGCGCTCCGAGGGCTGGACGGGCTTCCGCCCGATGCGGGTGAGCAGGATCGCCAGGGAGACCCCGTCGGTGCTCTCCCTCTACCTCGAAGCCGACGGTGGGGAGCCGTTGCCCGTGGCCGGGGCCGGGCAGTACCTCACCCTCCGGATCGGCGGCATCGGCGACCCCGCACCGGTGCGCAGCTACTCCCTCTCCTCACCGCCCGGCGCCCCCGCCTACCGGGTGAGCGTGAAGCGCGAGGAGCTCGGCCACGTCAGCCGATATCTGCACGAGTCCCTGAGGGTCGGCGCCGTGGTGGAGGTCGCGGCCCCACGTGGCGACTTCGTCCTCGCCCCGGGCACCGGCCCCGTGCTCCTCGTCTCGGCGGGCATCGGGGCGACGCCGGTCATGGCGATGCTGCACCGGCTCGCCACCGAGCATGCCGAACGCCCCGTCTGGTGGATCCACACCACACGGAACAGCACCGAGCACGCCTTCGCCCGCGAGGCCCACACCCTGCTGACCTCGCTCCCGGACGCGCACGAACACACCTTCTACACCGCCGCCGGAACCGGCGAGGCCGGCCCAGGAGGGGTCGTCCACCACGGCCGGCCCACGTCGGAGAGCCTGCGGGCGCTCGGCGTCCCCGCCGACGCCACCGCCTACCTGTGCGGGCCGGCCTCCTTCATGAGCGCCGTGCGCGACATGCTCCTGGCCGTCGGCCTCGCGGCCGGCCGCATCCACACCGAGCTGTTCGGCGCGCTCGCGCCCATCACGCCGGGCGTCACGCCGGGCACCGCCACGCCTCCCCACCAGCCGCCGGGCGAGCCGGGCACGGGACCGCTGATCACGTTCGCCCGCAGCGGGCTGTCGGTCCGCTGGTCGCCCCGCTACCGGTCCGTACTGGATCTCGCCGACGCCTGCGAGGTGCCGACGCGCTGGTCCTGCCGTACCGGCGTCTGCCACACCTGCGCCACGCCGATCCTCGCCGGGGACGTGAACTACTCCCCCGACCCGCTGGAACCGCCCGCCGCCGGCGAGGTCCTGATCTGCTGCGCCAGGCCGGAGGCCGACCTGGTACTCGACCTTTGACATCGAGGAGGCCGGGGCCCATCGATGGCCGTCGACAGGCGCAAAGGTGAACGCCACGGTCCGCGGACGGCTTGACCTGCACGCTCACCGATGACCAGCGCCATTAAGGTTCTCACCAAATCGGCATCCATCACGATTGGCCGCCTTCCGCGCCGGATATGACACGGGCCGCGATCTCCATCGGACGGAAAATCATATGTCCGATATGCAAGCTATTAGTGGAAAATTCTTCTACGGGGCGATTAGTGAATAAATCGAAAATGTTGTCCGGCCTCATCCTCATCGGCACGGCCACGCTGATGGCCGCGCCTCAGTCGGCGTACGGCCGCGACGCACAACCGGCAGGGGCCGATTCCGCCCCCGCGGAGGCCCAGGCGGCCGCGGCGGCACTCCTGCCCAGCGGGCGGTGGGGCGTCATCGGGCGCAACACCCTGGGCGGGCCGAACGCGGTCCTTCGCGAGGGTCCTTACGGGCGCACCGGCACCGCGTTCGCGGCCACCCAGGCGCCGCCCTACGGCCAGGGCAGCCTCGGCATCATCGTCGGCAGCGGCAACGACAAGATCGCGTTCGGCAACGAGACGATCTTCGCGAACGATCGGCTCTCCACCATCCGCACGCTGGGGTACTGGGTGTTCGCGGGTGTCGACTCCCTGACCGGGGTCAGCCTGCCGAACATCACCATCGAGGCCGATCCCAACGTCGGCACCACCGACTACACGAGCCTCGTCTACCTGCCCGACACCTCCACCGGCCCGTCCGCTCCGGCGACCCGCCTCCCCAACGTCTGGCAGCGGTACGACGCGTCCGCGACCGGAAGCAGGTGGTACGCCACAGGCGCCACCGGGACCGCCATCGGCTGCACCCAGGCCACGCCGTGCTCGTTCGCCGACCTCAAGACCCGGCTGCCCAATGCGGTGGTCAGCCTCAGCCTGGGGTTCTCGAAGGGCAGGGACAACCCGTTCGTCGGCGCGGTCGACGGGCTCCAGGTCAACAACACGGTCTATGACTTCGAGCTCTCCGGCGTGCGTACGAGGTTCGCGCGCTGAGGCGCCTGGCGTGACGAGGACGTGGGGGTGTGCGCCTCCCAGGCGCGCCAGAGCTCGACGTACCGGCCGCCCGCGGCGAGCAGATCCTGATGCGTGCCCTCCTCCACGATCCGGCCGTGCTCCAGGACGACCACCCGGTCGGCGGTCGCGGCCTGGGTCAGGCGGTGGGCGACGATCAGGGTGGTCCGTCCGCGCGTCGCCGCGGCCGCGGCCTCCTCCAGCGTGCGGGCGCCCAGGCTGCCCGCCTCAGCGGTGGCTTCGTCCAGGACGGCGATCGGGGGGTTCACGAGGACCAGGCGGGCCAGGGCGAGCTGCTGGGCCTGGACCGTGGTCAGCTCGTGGCCGCCCTCGCCGACCACCGTGTCGAGGCCGTCGGGGAGGGCCTTCGCCCACTCCAGCGCGCCGACGACGGCCAGCGCGGAGCGGACCTCCTCCCGCGAGGCTCCCGGCCGCGCCAGCCGCAGGTCCTCGATCAGCGGGCCGGCGAAGACGTGGATCTCCTGGGTGACGATGGCCACCCGCGCGCGCAGGCGGTCGGGCGGGAGCGCCACGCCGCCGACGCGCACGGTGCCGCCGCCGGGCCGCAGGATGCCCGCCGCGATGGCCGCGAGCGTGGACTTGCCCGCGCCCGTCGAGCCGACCAGTGCGACCCGGGCGCCCGCGGCCACGTCGATGGAGACGCCGTGCAGCACCTCCGGCCCGCCGTCGTAGCGGAAGTGCACGCCGGACAGCCGGATGGAGGTGTCCGCCGGCTCCCCCGGGTCCCCGCCGTCGGCCGGAGCCGCGGCGGGCGCGAGGTCGATCACGCCGACGAGCCTGGCCAGGCTCGCCCCGGCGGCCTGCACCTCGTCGAAGGTGAACAGCAGCATGCCGATGGGGTTGAACAGGCGGTGGAACAGGACCGCGGCGGCGGCGCTCTGGCCGACGGTGACGGACCCGTCGCGCACGAGGAGGAAGCCGGCCACGAGGATCGCGGCCAGCCCGAAGAACTCCGCGCGGTTGACGCGGCCGACGAAGCGGGTGAACAACGTGAAGACCGACACGGCGATGTCGCGCACCTGGTGCGACGCCTGATGGATGTCGTGCAGGCGGCGTTGTTCCAGCCGGTAGGCGTGCACCGTCCGGACGCCTTGCATGCTCTCCGCCAGCAATCGCGCGTTGTCGCCGACGGCACGGCGTTCGCCGGCGTACTTCGGTGCGGAGCGTGGCAGGTACCACCGCAGCGCCGCGACGTAGAGCGGGATCGCGACCGCTCCGGCCAGCCCGAGCCGCCAGTCGAGCCCGGCCATCGCGGCGAGGCTCAGCACGACCAGCAGAAAGGCGGAGATCAGCGAGGGGACGACGCTGGTCGCGGCCTTGCCGATCGACGCGACGTCGGTGCTCACCCGGGCCAGCAGGTCTCCCTTGCCGACCCGTTCCAGCGTCGTGACCGGCAGGGAGAGCGCGCGGGCCACGGTGCGCTCCCTGAGGTCGGCGAGCACATGCCCGCACACCCGGCCGATCAGGTACGTGCCCGCGCCCGTGGCCACTCCTCCGGCGACGGCCGCGACCACGATCACGGCCGCGATGGCGACGAGCGCCGAGGCGGGCGCGTGCTCCCTGACGCGGTCCACGAGCGTGCCCAGGGCGTAGGCCGGAACCACGGACGCGGCGGCGCCCAGCACCCCCACCAGCGCGGCCCACGTGACGCCCGTCCATTGAGCGCCCAACCGGCGGCGCAGCCAGGCCCAGGTCCGGCGTCCGCCGGCGACGGGGAGCCGGTCCTGCCCGGCCGACGGCTGATCGGGTCCGGTCACCGCAGCACCATCCGGTTGTAGTCGTCATCGGTGACGGCCAGCTCGGCGTGGGTGCCCTCGGCGGCGACCCGGCCGCCGTCGAGGACCACGACCCGATCCGTCAGGGCGAGCAAGGAGGGGCTGCTCGTCACGATCACGGTGGTGAACGCACCGGGACCGGGATGGCGCA
Organism: Nonomuraea terrae; assembly: GCF_004348995.1. Lineage (GTDB taxonomy): Bacteria > Actinomycetota > Actinomycetes > Streptosporangiales > Streptosporangiaceae > Nonomuraea > Nonomuraea terrae. The sequence continues at coordinate 15,589 of NZ_SMKQ01000058.1, read as the reverse complement.
GGGCCCGCAGCCCGCGGGCGATCTCATGCTCGGTCATCGCGTCCACGGCGGTGGTGGGGTCCCGCATCACGAGGATCGGCGGACGCGCCGTCAGCGCACGGGCCAGCGCCAGGCGTTGCCGCTGCCCGCCGGACAGGCCGGCGCCCCGCTCCGCGACGACGTGCGCGAGGCCGCCGGGATGGGCGCGGACGACCTGGTCGGCCGCCGAGGCGGCCAGCGCCTGCGCGTCCAGCGGCCCGCCGGCGGTGACGTTCTCCTCGATCGTTCCGGTGAAGAGGTCTGTGAGGTGTGGTTCCACCAGCATCGTCCGGCGGGCGTCCGCCGGGTCGAGACGCGGGAGGAGCGCGCCGCCGAGCAGGACCTCGCCTTCGTACTCCTCCGGCGCCACCCGCCCGGAGAGTATCGTGACGAGCGCCTCCCCGTCGGCGGGCCGGTGCGCCACCACCCCGACGAACTCGCCGGGGCGCACGCGCAGGTCCACGCCGTCGAGCGTGCCGTACCTGAGCGCGCGCAGCTCCAGCTCGGGGCGGGTACCGTCGAGCGTCTCCGCGCCCTCGGGGAGCAGCGCCGGGGCGTCCAGGACCGCGCCCACCCGGCAGGCCGACGCCCTGGCCTCGGCGAGCCGGCTGGGCATGAGGGTGAGCAGCCCGACGGGCTCCATCAGGAACTGCGCGAGACCGATGACGGTGATGAGCTCGCCGACCGTGATCCGCCCGTTCAGCGCGAACCATCCGGCCAGGATCGCGACGCCGCCCGCCAGCAGCGCGCCGCCGGCCGTGGAGGCGGACAGGTACCAGCCCTGGGTGCGGGCCGCGCGCAGTGCGGCGCGCAGGGAGCGCCTGCTGACCTCGTCGTACCGCGCGGCGGCGGCGTGCTCCGCGCCGATGCCGCGCAGCGGGCGCACCCCGCCGACCAGGTCGGCCGCCAGGGACGTGGCCTCTCCTGCGAGGTTCTGCTGCTCGGTCACCCGCCTGGTGATGACGGGCGCGGCGACCTGCAGCGCGAGGAGCACCAGCGGCGTCCCGGCGAGCACGGCCAGCCCCAGGCGCACGTCGATCACGAGCAGCGCGACCGCGCTCACCGCGGTCGCGGTCACCGCGCCCGCGATGCGCGGCACGTAGTCCAGCAGGTAGGAGGTGTTGTCGGTGTCGGTCGTGGCCACGGTGAGCAGATCACCCGCCCGCCGGTCGGTCCTGATGCCGCGCGGGTGCATGATCTTGGCGGCCACCTCGGCGCGCAGCAGGTGGGCCTCGTCGGCGATCGCGAGCATCAGCTGTCGCGCGCCGAAGCGGTACGCCAGGGTCAGCGCGGTGAACAACGCGGCGAGGGCCGCCAGCCACACCACCAGGGCGCCGGCGTCACCCGGGCCGATCGCCTGGTCGACGATCACCCCGATGAGGATCGGCACCAGCGACTCGCACACCTGGTGCAGGCTGGTCAGGCCGATGCCCGCGCTCAGCCGCCGGCGGTTGCGCGCCACCGCGCGCGTCATGATCCGGCGGCCGGTCATGGGCGTCACCGCTCCGTGCTCTCGTACGACGTGATCAGCGGTTCCTCCACCGAGGCATCGCCCCTTCCGCCAAATAAGGAAAGGCTAACCTTACAAGATCCGCGTCCTCAGATCCACGGCTGGCAAAAGAAGCGTAAGTATGGTTAGCCTTACCTAACTCATCCCTGGGGTTCACCTCGTACGAGAACGGAAACTCCGCCATGCGCGCACGGCCTCCGCTCCTGCTGCTCACCGCCCTGAGCGTCGCGCTCACCGCCTGCGGCGCCGCGAACACCACCGACGCGGCGTCCACCAGCTCATGGTCGTTCACCGACGGCTCCGGCAAGGTCGTCACGGCGGCCAGGACCCCGACGCGCATCATCGCGCACGCGGGCGAGGCCGCCGCGTTGATGTCGTTCGGCATCAAGCCGGTCGGCGTCTACGCCGACGAGTCGGTCAAGACCGACCCGAACCTGAAGGATCTCGACCTCACCGGCATCGAGATCCTGGGCCAGGAGTGGGGGAAGATCGACGTGGAGAAGGCCGCGGCCCTGCGTCCCGACCTGATCGTCGGCGACTGGTGGCCGGCGGAGAAGGCGCACAGCGGCCTGGAGGAGGGCGTCGACGAGAAGAGCAAGAAGCTCGCCGAGCTCGCGCCGGTCGTGGGAGTCGCGCAGGGCGAGTCGATCGTCGACCTGGCCGAGGGGTAACTCGCCGGTGCGGCCACGGCCGCCTGCGGGCCGATCGTCTTCGTCGGGCTGGTCGTCCCGCACGTCGCGCGGTTCGTCTGCGGCCCCGACCATCGCTGGATCCTGCCGTACTCCATGCTGCTGGCCCCCATCGTGCTGCTGCTGGCCGACGTGCTGGGCCGGGTGGTGGCCGCCCCCGACGAGCTGCAGGTCGGCGTGGTCCTCGGCGTGCTCGGGGCGCCGGCCTTCGTCGGCATCGTCCGCTACGGCCGGCTGTCGGAGGCGTGAGCATGACGGCGACCACACCCGCCACCGCCGGCACGGTCCGGATCAGCCGGCGTCGCCGGGCCGTACGCGCGCTCGTGGTGACGAGCGCCCTCGGCGCCGCCGCCGGTGCGCTGTTCGTGCTCACCATGATGGTGGGCAGCTTCCGGCTCGGGGCGGCGGAGGTCGTCGCCTCGGTGCTGCACCTGCGCGACGACCCCAGCGTCGACTTCGTCGTCCGGGAGCTGCGGCTGCCCACCGCGGCGTCCGCGCTGGCGGTCGGTCTCGCCCTCGGCGCCGCCGGGACGATCTTCCAGCAGCTGCTGGGCAACCCCCTGGCGTCCCCCGACTTCGTCGGCATCACCTCCGGCGCGGGGTTCGCGGCGGTCACCGGGATCGTGCTGTTGCAGGCCGGCGGGCCGGTCGTCAGCGGGCTCGCCCTCTGCGGGGCCGTGGTCGCCGCCCTGCTGATGTACGTGCTCGCCTGGCGCGACGGGGTCGCCGGCTACCGGTTCATCCTCATCGGCATCGGCGTCGCGCTCTTCTTCGACGGCCTCATCGGCTACCTGCTGACCAGGGCGCGGCTGTCCGAGGCCAGGCAGGCTGTGCACTGGCTGACCGGCTCCGTCGGCCAGGCCGGCGCCGGCGAGCTGCGGCTCCTCCTCGGCGCTCTGGTGTTCCTCCTGCCCGTCGCGCTCGTGTTGCGGCGCCAGTTGCGCGCGCTCGAACTCGGCGACGACACCGCTCGGGCGCTGGGCCTCCGGACCGAGCTCAGCCGCGCCGGCCTGCTCGCCACCGCGGTCGCGCTGGTGGCCCTGGCCGTCGCCGTGGCCGGCCCGATCGTCTTCGTCGCGCTCGTCGCCGGGCCGATCGCCAACCGGCTGCTCGGGCCCGCCACGGGCGGAATCGTGCCGGCGGCGCTGGCCGGCGCGGTGCTGCTGCTCACCGCCGATCTCGTCGCCGTCCACCTGCTGCCGGCGCCGCTGCCCACCGGCGTGGTGACCGGCGCGGTCGGCGCGCCCTACCTGCTGTGGCTGCTGGCCACCACGAACCGGCAAGGAGACGGCGGATGACCCGACTGCGCGCCGACGACCTGACCCTCGGCTACGACGATCGGGCGATCGTGACCGGCCTCGACGTCGAGATCCCGGCCGGGAAGGTCACCGCGATCGTGGGAGCGAACGCGTGCGGCAAGTCCACGCTGCTGCGCGGCCTGGCCCGGCTGCTCAAGCCGCGCCACGGCGCCGTGTACCTCGACGGGAAGGCGATGACCGAGCTGAGCACCCACGAGGTGGCCAAGGTGCTCGGCCTGCTGCCGCAGACCCCCGTCGCGCCCGACGGCATCACCGTCGCCGACCTGGTCGGCCGCGGCCGCTACCCCCACCAGGGCTGGTTCCGCCGGTGGACCGGACACGACGACGACGCCGTCGCGCGTGCCCTCGACGCCACCGGCACCGCGGACCTGGTGAACCGGCCGCTGCGGCACCTGTCCGGCGGGCAGCGGCAGCGCGTCTGGGTGGCGATGGCGCTCGCCCAGGACACCGACCTGCTGCTGCTCGACGAGCCCACGACCTACCTGGACATCAACCACCAGGTGGAGCTCCTGCGCCTGCTGCGACGGCTGAACGCGGAGTCCGGGAAGACGATCGTGCTCGTGTTGCACGACCTCAACCTCGCCAGCCGCTTCTGCGACCACGTCGTCGCGATGGCCGACGGCGCCATCGTCGCCGAGGGCGCGCCGAGCGCGGTGATCACCGCGGAGCTGGTCGAGAAGGTCTTCGGCCTCAGCTGCGTCGTGGTCCCCGACCCGGTCGCCGGCACCCCGATGGTCGCGCCGTCCTGAGTGCCGGCGCCTGGGAAATCGATCAAGGCCGTGATGGACGGCACAATGGTGCGATAGTGTCGAAACAAGTATTCGATCTTGATATGGGATGGTCTTCCACCATGCGTGACAGCGATGCCGAGGCGTCCGCCTGGGCCCGTGTAGACACCACCGTGCCGCACTCCGCCCGGGTATGGGACTTCCTTCTCGGAGGCAAGGACCACTTCCCGGTGGACCGTGAGGCCGGCGAGACCTTGCTGCGGCTGTTCCCCGACTTCGCGATGGTCGCGCGGCTGCAACGCGAATTCCTCATCCGCTCCGTCCGCCATCTCGTTCAGGAAGCCGGGATCCGGCAGTTCCTGGACATCGGCACCGGCCTGCCCACGGCGAACAACACGCACGAGGTCGCCCAGGGCATCGCGCCCGAAACGCGCGTCGTGTACGTCGACCACGACCCCATCGTGCTGGCGCACGCCCGAGCCCTGCTCACCAGCACCCCCGAGGGCGCCACGGACTACGTCGACTCGGATGTCCGCCGGCCGGACCTCATCCTGGAGGAGGCCGCGAGGACGCTGGACTTCACCCGGCCGATAGCGGTCATGATGCTCAGCATCGCCGGGCAGGTGGCGGACGACGACGACCCACGCGGCATCGTCGAACGGCTCATGCGTCCTCTCCCGTCCGGAAGCTACCTGGTGCTGAGCGACGGGACGAACACCAACCCCGCCCTGATCGAGGCTGTCACCGCCTACAACCAGAACGCCGCCAACACCTACCAGCTCCGCAGCCCCGAGCAGATCGCCGATTTCTTCACCGGTCTGGAAGTCGTGGAGCCCGGCGTGGTGCCGACCCCGGAGTGGCATCCCGACCCCGACCGCTGGGACGAACCGGCCGCCGTGATCAGCGCGGTCTGCGGCGTGGCCCGCAAACCCTGAGCCCACGAACACTGAGCCCACGAACCGGCCGGCGTCACACCAAGTGTTCGAGGACCAGCAGGGCGATGTCGTCGGCGCGCTGTGCGGTGTGCGGCGCGTGGTTGAGCAGGATGTCGGCGAGCTCCTGCGGCGGCCGGCCGGCCGCACCGGTCAGCAGGCCGGCGAGTGCGCCGATGGCCTGGTCGAGGTCGCCGCGGGGCGTCTCGACGAGCCCGTCGGTGTACAGCGCCAGCAGGGCGCCGGGCGGGAACGGCACTACGAGGGTGGGGTAACAGGCGCCTTCGTCCACGCCCAGGGGCGGTCCGACCGGCACGTCGATGACCTCTCCCGGCGCGTTCGGCGGGCGCAGCAGCGGCGGCGGGTGGCCGGCGCTCGCCGCGCGGAGCGTGCGCAGCCGCAGGTCGACGTGGACGAGCAGGCAGCTGGTGAACAGCTCGGTCTCCGTCTCGATGAGCAGCCGGTTGGTGTACGTGAGCGCCTCGCCGGGGCCGACGCCGGCGGCGGCGTGGGTGCGGACGGCGGTGCGCACCTGACCCATGAGCGCGGCGGCGGTGATGTTGTGCCCCTGGACGTCGCCGATGACCGCCATGGCCGTGTCGTCCAGGCGGATGAGGTCGTAGAAGTCGCCGCCGATGTCCACGCCGTGGGTGGCGGGCAGGTACCGGGCCGCCGCCGCCAGGCGGGGTATCTCGGGCAGCCTTCGCGGCAGCAGCGTCTCCTGGAGACCGTGGGCCAGTCGCTCCTTGGCGTCGTAGAGCAGGGCGCGATCCAGGGCCTGGGAGATCAGCTCGGTCAACGTGGTGAGGCCGGCACGATCCTCGCCGGTGAACGAGCGGGGCTCGTCGAAGGCGAGCACGCAGGCGCCGGCCGTGCCGTCCGAGCCGCCGATGGGCAGGAACGCCCACGACGACATCCGGTCATGCTGCGCGGCGTACGGGTACAGCTGCCGGAGCTCGTCCGGGCTGGAGAAGAACGCGGGCTCGCCGGTGCGCATGACGCGTTCGGCCGGTGTGGGCAGGGCCAGCGGCACGCCGTCGAACCGGTCCAGCACCTCGCGGTCGTACCCGCACGAGCCGACGATCTTCAGCTTGCCGCCCTCGGCTATCACCACCGCCATCGCCTGGACCTTGACGACGGGCATGATGTGGTCGGCGAACAGATCGATGATCTCCTGCACCTTGAGCGCCCGGGTCAGCGCCGCCGCGAACGGGACGAAGTTATAGAAGACATCTTCTCTCGACAGGTCGCGGGCGCCGAACACCGGCGGATGCGGCGGTGCCGCCTCGTCCGGCGGGGCGAGGGTCAGGCGCAGGCTGATGCCGGTCGGATCCGGGAAGAGCTGGAATTCCAGGCGGCGGCCGTCCGGCCGGTGCGCCACGCACGAGGTGACCTCCTGGCTGACCACCGCGGCCCTGCAGCGGTCCTCGAACAGGGGCTCCTGGAGCCAGGCCGTCACCTCCCACAGGAGCTTTCCCAGCAGTTCGGTCACGTCGCCGCCGAGGAGTTCGGCCGCCATGGGGTTGACGAACGTGATGCGGCCTTCCAGGTCGAGCGTGACGCACCCCTCGCGCAGACGGTCGACGTAGTCGGAGGCGGCGCTCGCGGTTCCGGGGTCCGGCTCCCGTCTCCGCACGGGAGGGATGACGCGGGGCCTGCCGGCGGGCCGCACGGGATGTCCGCTCTCGGCCGCCTGCTCCAGCAGGCCGGCCAGTTTCTTGGAGCTCAGGGTGATGACCTCCAACTCGTGGGGGGTGAGCTCACGGGGCCGCGATTGCGGCCAGAGCAGCGACCAGCAACCCCATACGTGGTCCCTGCTCTCGATCGGGGCCGAGGCCACGGCGAAGCGGTACGGCAGGGCCAGGGCGGTCGAGGGATAGCGGCGGGCCATCTCTTCGTGGTCGGGAACCCATACGAGGCGGCGCTGTTGGACGGCGACCGTCGCCGGGGCTGCGGCGTTCAGCCTGACCCTGGTCCACGGCCTGGCGATCTGGGCGGGCAGGCCGATCTCCGCGTCCATGAGCAGGAGTTCACCCCTGTCCGCCATGAGGTAGAGCACGCTGATGTGCGCACCCGTCGCGCGAACGGCCTCGCCGAGCACCTCGTCCAGTGCTGAGGCGCACTGTCGGGCGGTCCGGTCATCGCTGGGCACGGCTCAGCAGGCTCCGCTCCGCGATGACCTGGACCACCAACCTCCCAAACCGGTCATATCGCCCACGATAGGCACTCGAGGGCCGGACGACCGCGTTCATGGCCGGATCCTGAAGGCCGCTTGGCGTGACAATTGGCATATCCGGGCATCTCACCCCCTGCTGTCAATCCGGTCGGGCAGCGCTGTCGCGCAGTCGCGCCACCGCGTGGGCGACGAGGTCGCCGCGGCGACGATCCCGGCGGGCGTGGACGACGATGCGCCGCAGGACCGCGGGGCGGACCACGGGTCTGGCGACGAGTCCGCCGGGCAGCTCCGCGACGGCCAGGCGCGGCAGGACGGTGACCCCGATGCCCGACGCCACCAGCCGCAGCGCCGCCCGATGGTCGTCCAGGCGGGCCGCATAGCGCGGCGTGAATCCGGCGGCCCTGCACGCGCTCTGGATGATCTGCCCGATCGGGCTGTCGTAGATGTCGTGATCTACCCAGGGTTCGCCTTCGAGGTCGCGCAGAGCGAGTTCGGGAGCATCGGCGAGCGGGTGCGTACCGGGGAGCACGGCGACGAGTCGCTCGACGGTGAGCTCGTGACGCCGGTAGCCGTCGAGGTGCACCTCGGCTCCGTCCGCGGGCTCCGTCCGGATGTCGAGGTCCGGTCGCCGGCGGCCGCGCCCGTCGACGGGCTCGTTGAGGCTGATCTCGACGGTGAGGTTCGGCTGGTGCCGGCGGACGGCCCGCACGACGTCCGGGATCCACCGTTCGGCCGCGGAGGCGAAGCAGGCGATCGCCAGGTGCTGCGCCTGACCGCCCCGCAGGTCCGCGACGACGCGTTCGAGGCGTCCGAAGTCGGCGAGGAGCGACTGTGCCTGATCCGCCAGGTGATGTGCGGCGTCGGTGGGGACGATGCCGCGCCCCTGCTTCTCGAACAGGATCAGCCCGGTCTCCCTCGCCAGGGCGGTCATGTGCTGGCTGACCGTCGCAGGCGCGTAGCTGAGGTTTCTGGCCGCCTTGTTGATCGACCCGGCCTCCAGGACCGCGCGCAGGATCGCGAGACGTCGCGGGTTCAGCATGACGCCAACCGTAAGGCAATGCCGAACATTGAGCCACATGTGTTTGCTTGTGACGACTCATGCGCCCGATCGAAGATGGCATCACGACATTTCGGCCAGAGAGGGTTGGCGATGGACACGACGTTCTGGGACGAGGCGGACCGCCTCCTGATCCGCTACGGAGCCGGCTTCACCCCTCGGGTCATCGAACGCGCCTGCGGTGCGCATGTCTTCGATCGCCAGGGCGCACCGATTCTCGACTTCACCTCCGGGCAGATGAGCGCCATCCTCGGCCACGCGCACCCGGACATCGTGGCCACGGTCTCGTCCGCAGTCGCGTCGCTGGGTCACCTCTACAGCGGCATGCTCAGCACTCCGGTGCTGGAGCTCGCCGACAGGCTCACCGCAACCCTGCCCTCCGAGCTGAGCAAGATGTTGCTGCTCACCACAGGGGCCGAGGCGAACGAGGCCGCGATCAAGATGGCCAAGCTCTTCACCGGCCGCTACGAGATCGTCTCCTTCGACCGCTCGTGGCACGGCATGACCCAGGGGGCGGCCTCCGCGACCTTCTCGGCCGGGCGGCGCGGCTACGGCCCGCCGGCCCCGGGGAACCTCGTTCTGCCCACGCCGAACGCCTACCGCTCGCCCTTCCGGTCCCCCGACGGGTCATACGACTGGGAGGCCGAGCTCGCCTACGGCTTCGCCCTGGTCGACCAGCAGTCCGCCGGAAGCCTCGCCGCCTGCCTCGCCGAGCCCATCCTGTCCTCGGGCGGGATCATCGACCTGCCGCCCGGCTATCTGCGTCGCCTCAAGGAGATGTGCGAGGAACGCGGGATGCTGCTCATCCTCGACGAGGCGCAGACCGGGCTCGGCCGCACCGGGACGATGTACGCGTTCGACCGCGACGGGGTCACCCCGGACATCCTGACGTTGTCGAAGACCCTCGGAGCCGGGTTGCCCGTGGCGGCCGTCGTCACCTCCGGAGAGATCGAGCAGGTCTGCCACGAGCGGGGGTTCCTCTTCTACACCACGCACGTCTCCGACCCGCTGGCGGCCGCCGTCGCGCTGACGGTCCTCGACGTCATCGACCGGGACAAGCTCGTCGAACGCGCCGCGCGGCTGGGCGGCCAGCTCGCCGACCGGCTGCTGGCGCTGCGCGACCGCTACGAGGTCGTCGGTGACGTCCGCGGCCGTGGCCTGCTCCAAGGTGTGGAGCTCGTGAAGGACAAGAAGAGCAAGGCGGCCGCCGATGCGCTGGGCACCGCGGTCACCGCGGCCTGCCTCGAACGAGGCCTGCACATGAACATCGTCCAGCTGCCCGGAATGGGGGGCATCTTCCGCATCGCCCCGCCTCTCACGATCGCCGAGGACGACCTCCACACCGGCGTGGACATCCTCGAGTCCGCCCTCAAGGCCGTGCTCGACACCGCCACCGAATGACAGGGACCGTGATCTGCCGGGGACGTCAAGCCGCCGGGAAATCGGTGCCGCGCGCGACGGCCTCCTGGCCGCGGAGCTCGGCCAGCATGGCTTCCAGCCGGTGCAGCACGCGGTCGTACCCCGCGCTCCCCAGGACGAGCCGCTTGGGCGGATCGTCCTGATCGATCGCGGCGATGACGGCACGGGCACCGCGGTCGGGATCGCCGGGCTGCTGGCCGTTCTCGGCGATCATGCCGTCGCGGACGACGGCGAGCATCGGCCAGTAGTCCGGCACGCTCTCGTCGATCGGCTGGCCGGCGAAGCCCGCGTAGGCCCGGGTACGGAAGGCGCCCGGCTCCACCGCGAGCACCTTGATCCCGAAAGGCGCCACTTCCTGACGCAACACGTCCGTCAGCCCTTCCAGGGCGAATTTCGCCGCGCTGTAGAAGCCGAAGCCGGGGACGCCGACCAGCCCGGCGACCGACGACATGTTGACGATCCATCCGCTCCCGCGCCTGCGCATGCCGGGCAGCACGGCACGGGTCACCTCCAGGACCGAGAAGAAGTTCAGCTCGAACACCTTCCGCAGCGCGGCGTCGTCCATGCCCTCGACCGAGCCGTACCAACCGCGCCCGGCGTTGTTGACCAGGACGTCGATGCCGCCGAAGCGCGTCTCGGCCTCGGCCACGGTCTGCCGGACCTGCCGCGGGTCGGTGACGTCGAGAGGCAGGACGAGAGCCCTGTCCCGGTGGCGCGCGGCCCAGTAGCGCAACTCGCCGGGCCGGCGGGTGGTCAGCACGACGCGGTCGCCGCCTTCCAGCGCGGCGTTCGCGTAGGCCATGCCGAAGCCGCCGGGCGTGCCACCGGTGATGTACCAGGTCTTCATGGCGCGATCTCCCCCACACGTCGCTACATACGCTATATACAACTCTATAGCGCTATAAAGCGTACTATAGCGGGGTGAGTAACCCAGGGCAGGCCGGCAACGCACGCGATCGACTCCTCCTGGCCGCCGCCGAGCTCCTGCAGAGCTCCGGCGACCGCACCCTCTCGACCCGCGCCGTCTGCGAACGCGCCGGGGTTCAGGCGCCGACGCTGTACCACCACTTCGGCAGCAAGCAGGGCCTGATCGACGCAGTGATCAACCACGGGTTCAGCCAGTACGTCCAGCGGCACGCCCCGAGCGACTCGGGCGACCCCGTGAACGACATTCGCCGGGGCTGGGACCGGCATGTGCGGTTCGGGGTGGAACACCCTGCCTTCTACGCGCTGCTGTACGGCCGGATCGAGCCCGGCAAGCCCTGCGCCATCACCGCACCCGCGCACGCCATGCTGCGCGACCTCCTGACCGTGGCCGCCCGCCGAGGGTCGCTGAAGGTCCCGGCCGACGACGCGGCCGAGCAGATCCTGGCCGCGAACATCGGGGTCACGCTCAGTCTGATCACCCGGCCCGAGGACGACAGGGACATGGGGCTGTCGGACCGCGTCCGCGAAGCGGCGCTGGCCGCCGTTCTCCATCCGGGCGCGGAGCAGCCGGCGTCGCACCAAGCGGCCGCCGCGACGTCGCGGGCCAGTGCGGCGCTGACGCTGCGCGCACTCGTCGACGAGGACCCGGAGGGGCTCACCCCCGGCGAGCGCGCCCTGCTCGGCGAACTGCTGGACCGGCTCGCCGCGTCCTGAGCACGCGCCGACGGCACCGGAGGCCGTGACAGGCGTTCAGGGCGTGGCGGGGTCGAGGGCGCGAACGTCCGGCCCGTCGAACCCCCGTACGTGGCGATCTTGTACTCGATCGCCGCGAGCGACAGGGTCAGCTCACGGATCCGGCGGCGGACGGCGTCGCGGTGTTCGACCAGCATGCCGAGCCGCTCGGGCGTCCGTCCGGCACCGGCGCGAATTCAGCGAGTTCCCGTGCCGGGGTCATTTCTCGGAAAGACGGCTTTTCGCATGGGAGCCGCGGCCGAGGCGCCGCATAGCGTCGGCGGCATGGACATCGACGTGGTGATGCCCTGCCTGAACGAGGCGGAGGCGCTCCCATGGGTGCTCGGGCGCATGCCGCGCGGCTTCCACGCGATCGTGGTCGACAACGGGTCGGCCGACGGATCCGCCAAGATCGCGGCAGAGCTCGGCGCCACGGTCGTGAGCGAGCCGCGCCGCGGGTTCGGGGCCGCCTGCCATGCGGGCCTGACGGCCGCCGCCTCGGACGTCGTGTGCTTCATGGACGCCGACGCGTCGCTGGACCCCGAGCAGCTGCCGCGCGTGTGCGGGCCCGTCGTCTCGGGTGCGGCCGATCTCGTGCTCGGCCGCCGTGTCCTGCGGCCGGGCGGCTCGTGGCCGGTGCACGCCAGACTCGGCAACGCCGTGCTGGCCAGGACGTTGCGGCGCCGTACCGGTGCTCCGCTGCACGATCTGGGGCCGATGCGGGCCGGCAGGCGGCTGGAACTGATCGGTCTCGGGCTGGTCGACCGGCGCTTCGGCTACCCGCTGGAGATGGTCCTGCGCGCGGCGGAGGCGGGCCGGCGCATCGGCGAGGTCGAGGTCGACTACCTGCCCCGTAAGGGCAGGTCCAAGGTGACCGGCACGCTGCGCGGGACGCTGCGGGCGATCGGCGACATGCGGCGCGTCATGGCCCGGCGGGCCCCGTGAACCCGGCGTTCGGCCCGCCCGAGCAGGACCGCGCCGACGGTCAGCTGCTCGTGATCGCCAAGGAGCCCGTCCCCGGACGGGTCAAGACCCGGCTCGTTCCGCCGCTCACCCCGGGTGAGGCCGCCGCCCTGGCCGGCGCGGCCCTCGAGGACACGCTGCGGACGGTCGCCCAGGTCCCGGCCGCGCGCCGGGTGCTCGCCCTGGACGGCGCGCCCGGCGCGTGGCTGCCCGCGGGCTTCACCGTGCTGCCGCAGCGCGGGCGGGGGCTGGACGAACGGCTGGCCGCGGCCTTCGAGGACGCGCACCGCTCGCTGCCCGTGCCGACCGTGCTCATCGGCATGGACACGCCGCAGGTCACCCGCGGCCTGCTGGCCGACGCGCTGTCGCTGCTGACCGGCCACGACGCGGTGTTCGGCCCCGCGAACGACGGCGGCTTCTGGCTGCTCGGCCTGCGCGTCCCCGCCCGTGCGCTGCTGCTGGGCGTGCCGATGTCGGAGCCCACCACCGGAGAGATCCAGCTGCGAAGACTGAGGGAGATGGGGATGCGCGTCGCCTTGCTGCCGTGCCTGACCGATGTGGACACCATCGCCGACGCCATCGAGGTGGCGGCGTTGATCCCGGGTTCCCGTTACGCCGCCGCGCTCGACGCGATCGGGGCGGCACGATGACCGATTCGCGGATGACCGATTCGCGGATGGACGTGCTGGTGACCGGCGCGGCCGGGTTCGTCGGCGGTCACGTGGCCGAGGCGCTGGAGGCGGGTGGCCACCGGGTGACCGCGCTCGATCTCCGGACGGGCGACGACGTACGCGACCCGGCCGTCCTCGGCCGGGTGCTGCCGGGCATCGACGTGGTCGTGCACCAGGCGGCCAAGGTCGGGCTCGGCGTGAACGTGGCGGACATGCCCGACTACGCCTCGGTCAACGTGTACGGCACGGCGGTCCTGCTGGCCGCGATGGCGGAGCACGGGGTCGGCCGGCTGGTGCTGGCCTCGTCGATGGTGATCTACGGTGAGGGGGCCTACGACTGCGCGCGGCACGGCCGCGTACGGCCCGGTCCCCGCTCGGCCGAGGACATGGCGCGAGGACGGTTCGAACCTCGCTGTCCCCGATGCGGGGCGGACCTGGTGGCCGCCGCCATCGACGAGGACGCGGCGGCGGATCCGCGCAACGCGTACGCCACCACCAAGCTGGCGCAGGAGCACCTGGCCGCGAACTGGGCCCGCGAGACGGGCGGAACGGCCGTCGCCCTGCGCTATCACAACGTGTACGGCCCGAGGATGCCGCGGGACACCCCGTACTCGGGCGTCGCCGCGATCTTCCGGTCCGCGCTGGAGGCAGGGCGCGCGCCGCGGGTGTTCGAGGACGGCGCGCAGCGGCGTGACTTCGTCCACGTCCGCGACGTCGCCGACGCCAACGTGGCCGCGCTCACCGGCGGCCGGCCGGGGACGCTGACCGCCTACAACATCGCCAGCGGGCAGCCGCACACCGTCGGCCAGATGGCCCGCGAGCTGGCGGCGCAGCGCGGCGGGCCGGAGCCCGTCGTCACCGGGGAGCATCGGCTGGGCGACGTGCGGCACATCGTGGCCTCGCCGGAACGGGCTGCCGTCGAGCTGGGCTTCCGCGCCCGCGTCGGTTTCGGCGAGGGGATGAAGGAGTTCGCCACCGCGCCGCTGGCCTGACCGGCGCGTCATCATGCCGATCCTCGGAGGACCAGACCCATCAGAACGGAAGACCGCGACGGGCCGCCGCGGAGGCGGACGGCGACGAACCGCGTGATCGGCGCCGCCTGGGCGGCCGTCCCCCTCCTTGCCCTGGTCTGCGCACTGGCCCTGACGGTGCGCGCGGGCTCGCTCTCGACGGACCCCACCGGCCTGCTCGGGCCGTACGCGATCTGCTGGGCACTGTTCGCCGTGGCGGTGTGGCGGCTGCGGCGCGTACCGAAACGTGCCGCGCTGTTCATGGTGGGCGCCGGTGGGTTCGCGGTGGCCGCCACGGGCCTGCTGGCGCCGCCCGCGACCAGCACCGACTCCTTCCGGTACGCCTGGGACGGCCGGGTGCAGGCGGCGGGCCTGTCGCCCTACGACCACGCGCCGGCCGATCCCGCGCTGGCGCCGTTGCGCGACCGCTGGCTCTTCCCCGAAGGCGCCGCCTGCCGGGGCCGCGACCGTTACCCGCTCCCCTCCCCCACAGGTGTCCGGTCGTGTACGCGCATCAACCGGCCCGCGGTCCACACGATCTACCCGCCGCTGGCGCAGGCGTACTTCTGGGCCGTGCACCGGCTCTCGCCCGAGGGGTCACGGCACAAGCCGCTCCAGATCGGCGGCGCGGTGCTGGCGTTCGCGACGACCATCATGCTGCTGAGGGTGGCTCCCGCGCGGGCCGCCTGGTGGGCGTGGTGCCCGGCCGTGCCGGTCGAGGCGGTCAACAACGCCCACGTGGACGTCCTCGGCGTCCTGCTCACCGTCATCGCGCTGACCATCGTCGCCCGGCGCAGAGTCCTCGGCGGCGCGTTGCTCGGCGCGGCCACCGCCGTCAAGCTGCTGCCTGCCGTGACCCTGCCGGGCGCGCTGTCCGGCCTGCTCGCCAGGCCGCGGCGGGCGTCGGACGCTCTGGCGGTCGCGGGCTCCGCCGTGCTCGTCGTGACACTCGCGTACCTGCCGTACGTGCTGGCTTCCCGCGCGTCCGTCCTCGGGTACTTCTTCGGGTACGTGAAGGAGGAGGGCTACGACGACACGGGAGGTCACCGTTACGCGGTGCTGCGGCTGTTCCTGCCGGACTCGTGGGCCATGCCGGCCGCCCTGGCCGTCGTCGCGGCCGCGGCCGTGGCCGTGCTGTGCCGGGGCGACGCCGAGCGGCCCTGGCACGGCGCTCTCACGGTGGCCGGGATCGCGTTCCTCGTCTTCACACCCGGCTACTCCTGGTATGCCCTGCTGGTCGTCGCGCTCGTCGCCCTCGACGGCCGGTGGGAATGGCTCGCCGTCCCTGTGGCGGGCGCCGTCGCCTACCTGGGCCGGGCCGAGCCCGCGGCGGGGACGGCCGCCTACGCCGTCGCCGCCCTGGTGGTGGCCGCAGCGTCCGCCGTGCGCCTGCGTTCACCGGCGGGACGTACGCCTCCCCCACCGCCGCCTCCCCCAC
>NZ_SMKQ01000057.1 GCF_004348995.1 Nonomuraea terrae | reverse complement strand
GTCCGAGCCTCCCCCCACGCCGCCGGGGCCCGAGGAGCCGACGGCCGAGCCCACGCTCAGCCGCCCGTCGGGCGAGTTGCAGTGCGTCCGTTCACCCTGCCACTGACACCCGAGCGGGATGTCCGTGATCGCACGCAGATCGTGAGAAAGTCGTCGAGTGGACTCGACTCGTGACCTTCTCGTGGCCCTTGCCCGTAGATATGCCTTCTCCGACCTCGGTGCGCTGACATCGGACTCGGTGGTGGCGGAGGTCTGCGAGTTCGGGCACCGGCTGCTCTCACTCGACGCCGAGGACTTCGCTGCCGAGGCCCGGGGCGTGCCCGCCGACCTGCGGCGCAGGGCGCGCGCCTGCCACATGCCGCAGACGCCGCGCGAGCAGCCGCGCGGGGCGCTGGAGTCGCTGCGCCCGGCCTATGGGCTGCTGCTGGAGGTCATCGCCGTACGGTGGCACAGACGCGAGCTGAGCCCCATGATCGCCGCGGTCCACATCGCCGGCGAGTACCTGCCGCTGCTGGCGTTCGAGCCGCACCTCGGCCACGCCGGGGACCCGGCCCGCTGGCCGGAGGGGCTGAGCGCGCCGGGGAGCAGGTTCGGCGTGATCGGCGATCGCGAGTGTGACCACACGAAGTCGGAGCAGTCGGCCACCAACAGGACGCTGCGGGTGGCGGCCGAGCCGGCCGAGGGGTGGCGGGCGTACTTCGACCGGCAGCACAGCCAGGTGGCGGGGGCGCTGGGTGTGTGCGTGTCCGCCTGCCGCAACCCGTGCACGGCCATGGACTGGATCGAGCCGGAGCCGCGCGCCGACCTGCAGACGCGGGCGCGTACGGCGCTGGCCTTCGGCGAGACGCCGCTCGTCCGGCTGCGTCACGCCGCGCCGGTGGGGCACGGGTTCGGGGTGCCGTCGCCGGAGGAGGTGCTGGACGCATGGGAGCGCAGCCGGGCCGCCCTCGACAAGAATCCGGTCGGCACGGCGGCGCTGAAGGACGACGGGTTCCCGCTGCCGGGGCTGCCGTCGTTGTTCTCGGCGATCGCCGAGGCCGACATCCAGCCGGCGACCCTGCTGAACGGCGTCAGCGAGCACATCGCCGCCCTGCTCGAACGCGGGTGACTACCGGGGGGCGGTGGCCTGCTCGCCGAGGGCGGCGATGCCGTGCAGCAGCCCGCCGACCAGGTCTCCCGCGCCGAACGCGGTGGCCATCGACATCGCCACCATCCGGCAGGCGCCGTCGGAGAGCCTGCGCCGCGCGTTCTGCCCGGTGACGATCTCCAGGCCGCGGCCGTTGAGGTCGACCAGCACCACCACGGCGTCGTCGGCCTCCTCGCCCAGGGCGGCGTGCAGGCGTTCGGCGAAGTGGCGGCGCCCGTCCTCCGGCTCGCCGAGGAACAGCCCGAAGCGCAGCCCGCTGCGCCGCTCGGCGGTCAGCAGGGCCTGCCTGACGTCGTCGGCCTGGGGTGCGGTGAGCGGTCGCATGGCCTGCTCACCATCCCGCCGAGGCGCCGCCGGTGCGGCCGCCGGGCTCGGCGGTCTGGGCGGCGGCCACCCAGTCGTTCTCGGGCCTGTCCGCCCAGCGTGGCACCGCGTCGGTCAGCACCGGGTCGGACGTGCTCGCCCCGCCCTCGCTCCGGCCGGGGCCGCCCAGCCAGACGGGGCCGGAGTCGATGTGGCGCGGCGTGCCGCGTCCCGGCACCATGACCAGCAGGCTGATCAGGACGAACAGCCCCATGGATATCCCGATGAGAACGAGCAGAATCTCCGTCGCGCTGTTCACAAGACGACCGTAGACCGCGCAAGGTGGGCGGGCCAGACCCATGTCGTGCCGTACATGATCGGGACGCCCTCCAACGGGTTAGGATCCATGGTGTCGCAGGGCATCTCTAGAGAAGATGAACTTAAGACATACCCCGAAATCCTGGATGGAACACGATGAGCCGGGCCATAAAACTATGGACGCGGCAACACTAGGAAACGTTTCGATCTCCGAGTTACGGTGAGTTACGTGGACTCCGACAACCAGCGAGAAGACGGTCACAATGCGTCACCGATCTGGGTGAGCGACCGGCCCGAGAGCGAGCAGACCGCCACCGCGAAGCCCTCGGCGCCCACCTCCACGTACGCGCCGGTGGAGCGCGCGTCCGTGGGGACCCTGCTGCAACAGCCGCGCTTCCGCCGCCTGCGCAACCGCGCGATCCTGGCGGTCGTCGTCGGCGTCGTGGTGGGGTTCCTCGTGGCCGACTGGCGCATCGGCGTGACCGCCGGGGTGATCGCGGCCATCGCCGAGGCGGTCTACCGGGCCCGCACCAACTCCTCCGTGCCGGCCTGGCGGCGCACGTCCGTGGCCGAGCGCCGCACCGAAGGGCAGCTGCGCAAACTCGAACGCAACGGCTACCGCACGCTGCACGCCAGGGCGATCCCGGGCAGCGAAGCCCAGATCGACCACCTCGTGGTGGGCCCGACAGGCGTGTACGCGGTCGACTCGGAGAAGTGGGACCGCCGCCTGCCCGTACGCGTCCAGATGGGCAAGAAGCTCTTCCACGGCCCCTTCGACAAGAAGGAGCGCCTGACCGAGGCCAGGTGGGAGGCGACGCAGGCCAGCGAGCTGATCAGCAAGGCGTTCGGCCGCGAGATCACGGTGGTGCCCTCCCTGGCCATCTACGGCCCGCCCGTGCCATGGAAAATCATGACCATCCGCGGCGTGGACGTCTACCAGGGCGACCGCGCGCGCAGGTGGATCACCAAGCGGGAGCGGGCGCTGACCGACGCCGAGATCGACCGGATCTACGACATCGCCGCCCAGGTGCTGCCCGCCCGCTACGGCGAGGACTGATCCTCACCGGCCGCCAGCTCCGCGCCGAGGGCGTCGAAGCGGGCGGCCAGCTCGTCGCTCGGCGGCAGGTCGCGCGGCAGCCGGGAGTACAGCGCCGTACCGAACCCGGCCACGCGGACGACGCGGTCGATCAGCGCCTCGCGGTCGGGCCACGGGAACGACGGCTGCGCGATCAGCAACGAGGCGCAGCCGTGCAGGGCCGACCACAGGCCGAGCGCGATCTCCTCGGGGTCGCCCGCCACCACGCCCGTCTCCATGCAGGCCGACACGGCGTCCACCATGTGGCCGAACGCCTCGGCCGCGGCCGGCGGCACTCCGGGCGAGCCTGACGGGCGCATCATCAGCACGCGGTACTGCACCGGATGGTCGAGGGCGAACCGGATGTACGCGCGTGCGCACCTGCCCAGGGCCAGCCACGGGTCGCCGCCGGAGTTGTCGCGGAACAGCCGGCCCAGCTCTCCCCACACGCGCATGCAGACCGCCTCGACCAGGGCCTCCTTGCCGGCGAAGTGGAGGTAGACGGCGGGCGTGGACACGCCCGCCCTGACGGCGACGGCGCGCACCGTCAGGGCCTCCTCCGTGCCGGCCTCGGCCAGCAGCTCCTCTGCCGCGCCGAGGATCTCCTCGCGGAGCAGCGCTCCCTCTCCTCGCTTGGCGCGTACGCGTCTGGTGGTCACGCACCGAAGGTTGACACCGTCAGGTTAACGATGTCAATCTGAGCGCTTTGGTGGAAGGGATTGCTAAATATGGGGACATTTCAAGAAGCAACCACATTGACCACCCGGGGGGACGGCGCCGTCGGCGTCACGCTCGACGCGGAATGGAGCATCGGGACCCGGCTGCACGGCGGCTACCTGCTGGCCGTGCTGGCCAGAGCCGCGCGCGAGAGCGCGGGAGCCGGGCATCCGCATGTCACGGCGGTCACCGGCTCGTTCATCGGGCCACCCGACCCGGGCGAGGCGATGGTGCGGGTCGAGACCCTGCGGATCGGCAAGAGCGTGGCCCAGACCAGGGCGTCACTGATACAACAGGGCCGTACGTGCGTCGAAGCGCACGTCACACTGGGCCTGCTGGACGACTCAGGACCTTGGTGGTCGGCGCACGAGCCGGTGGACATCCCGCCCGAGCACGAGTGCTTCCGGGTCCCCGTCGAGCCTCCCGGCCTCGGCGTCCAGGTGCCGCTGATGGGCGTGCTGGAGGAGCACATCCACCCGGGCCACATGGGCTTCGCCTTGGGCAAACCGGCCAAGAACGGTGTGATCGCGACCTGGCAGCGGCTGGCGGACGGCTCCGACTGGGACCCGGTGAGCCTGCTGGTGACGCTCGACCCGGGGCCGCCGATCGCTTCGGAGCTGGGGCTGATGGGGTGGTTCCCGACGATCTCGCTCTCCGCGTACATCCGCAGGCTGCCCGCCCCCGGGCCGGTCCGGGTCCGGCTGTCGGCCACGGACGTCGGCGGCGACCGCATGGACCAGTCGGTCAGCGTCTGGGACTCCAAGGACCACCTGGTGGGCCAGGCCACCCATCTCACCGGCGTGCGGCTGCCCGCCGGACGGTAACCCGGGCGCGGACGGCGCGCTCCCTCGGGCGGTCTATCGTGGGAGGGAACGTGCCGGCCCGGGCGAAACCGTCGACATGGTTGTCCCGTGGCTCATCGGAATCTCCCACCCACGAGTTCCGGCACACGTTCCGGCGACGACCGTCCGATCCGTGGACACGCGTCTCAGTTGCCGGGCAGTGGTCGTACCATGTGAAGACTCGCCAACGATGGGAGATGCGAATGCCCGCCCTCAGGTCACGTACAGTCACCCACGGCAGGAACATGGCCGGTGCCCGGGCCCTGCTCCGGGCGACCGGCGTAGCCGGGAGCGACTTCGGCAAGCCCATCATCGCGGTGGCCAACAGCTTCACCCAGTTCGTGCCGGGTCACGTGCATCTGCGCGAGGTCGGCGACGTGGTGTCGGCGGCGATCAGGGAGGCGGGGGCGATCCCCCGCGAGTTCAACACGATCGCGGTCGACGACGGCATCGCGATGGGCCACGGCGGCATGCTGTACTCCCTGCCCTCGCGCGAGCTGATCGCCGACGCGGTCGAGTACATGGTGGAGGCCCACTGCGCCGACGCCCTGATCTGCGTGTCCAACTGCGACAAGATCACGCCGGGCATGCTGCTGGCGGCGTTCCGGCTCAACATCCCGACGATCTTCGTCTCGGGCGGCCCCATGGAGGCCGGCAAGACCGCCGGCAGGAAGCTCGACCTCATCGACCCGATGATCGCCTCCGCCGACGACTCCGTCTCCGACGCCGAGCTGCTGGAGCTGGAGGAGAGCGCCTGCCCGACCTGCGGCTCCTGCTCCGGCATGTTCACCGCCAACTCGATGAACTGCCTCGCCGAGGCCATCGGCCTGGCCCTGCCCGGCAACGGCACGATCCTGGCCACGCACAAGGCGCGCAAGAAGCTGTTCGAGGACGCCGGCCGCCAGCTCGTCGAGATCACCCGCCGCTACTACGAGGAGGACGACGAGTCGGTGCTGCCGCGCTCGATCGCCACCCGTGAGGCGTTCGAGAACGCGATGGCGCTCGACGTGGCGATGGGCGGCTCGACCAACACGATCCTGCACATCCTGGCCGCCGCCCGCGAGGCGCAGGTCGACTTCGGGCTCAAGGAGATCAACGAGATCTCGCAGCGGGTGGCCTGCCTGTGCAAGGTCGCCCCGGCGACGAACAAGTACCACGTCGAGGACGTCCACCGCGCCGGCGGCATCCCGGCCATCCTGGGCGAGCTCGACCGCGCGGGGCTGCTCCACCGCGACGTGCCCACCGTCAACGGCGGCACGCTCGCCGACCTGCTGGCCGCGTGGGACGTCCGGTCGCCGTCGGTGAAGCCTGAGTCCGTCGAGCTGTGGCACGCGGCGCCCGGCAACGTCCGCACGGTGAAGCCCTACTCGCAGGACAACCGCTGGGACACCCTCGACCTCGACCGCGAGGCGGGCTGCATCCGCGACATCGAGCACGCCTACAGCGCCGACGGCGGCCTGGCCGTCCTGTACGGCAACATCTCGCGCGACGGCGCGGTGGTGAAGACGGCCGGCGTCGACGAGTCGATCTGGACGTTCAGCGGCCCCGCGGTGGTGTTCGAGTCGCAGGAGCAGGCGGTCGAGGGCATCCTCGGCGGGCGCGTCAAGGCGGGCGACGTGGTGGTCATCCGCTACGAGGGCCCCAAGGGCGGGCCCGGCATGCAGGAGATGCTCTACCCGACGTCGTTCCTCAAGGGCAAGGGCCTGGGCAAGGTGTGCGCCCTGGTCACCGACGGGCGCTTCTCCGGCGGCACCTCCGGGCTGTCGATCGGCCACGCCTCGCCCGAGGCGGCCGAGGGCGGCGCGATCGCGCTGGTCGAGGACGGCGACATCATCGACATCGACATCCCCGGCCGCTCGATGGAGCTGCGGGTGCCCGAGGCCGAGCTGGCCGCGCGGCGCGAGCGGCTCCTGGCCGAGCTGGGCGGATACCGTCCGCGTGACCGCAACCGGCCGGTGAGCGTGGCGCTGCAGGCGTACGCGGCGATGACGACGTCCGCCTCGACGGGCGCCTCCCGCGACCTGTCCCAGCTGTCCCGCTGATTCGCACCCGTACGGCAGGTGACTGGGTTCTCGCCTGCCGTACGGGCCACTGGAACCCCGCACAGGTTTTCGAAAAATGTCGGTCGGGATCCCTATTCTTGGGGTATGACGACAGTCGTGAAGCACGATTCCCGCCCGCTGACGACCGCCGAGATCGCCGCCCTCGCCCTCTCCCTCGCTCACCTCGGATCGGGCCCCCAGGCCGTCACCGCCAGGCGCGGCCTGCAGCACGCGTTCGAGCACCTGGAGCTCGACGACGACGTCATCGCCACCACGCTCACGACCCTCACCGAGCCGCTGCCCTCCGACGTCGCCTCCCGGGCCCGGCTCATCGCCGACGCCATCACCAGCCGTCTCATGATCCGCCTCCACTACCGCGACGCCTCGGGCACGATCACCGTGCGCGACGTCGAGCCGGTGACCTGCCTGGTCCACCGCGAATACTGGTATCTCGTGGGCGTGTGCCGGATGCGCCGGGCGATCAGGGCGTTCCGGTTCGACCGGATCATCGCGGTCGAGCCGACGCTCATGCCGTCCCGTCCGCATCTGGCCGACCGATTCCTGCCGTTCCAGCGGCGTAAGCGGCGCACGACCGCGGCCGCGTAAGCCTCCATAACTGACCGAGCTTTGACCGGGTCCGCACCCGGCCGTTGGGATGGCGGATGGCAGGCTCCCGCACATGCGCGTTCGGGAGTTCACGCTGTTCGCCTTCCTGCTGGCCGCGTTGCCCGGCTGCGCGCTGCGGGCCGACCCGACGGCCGACCCGGCGGCGCCGCAGCAGGTCTCCGCGCTGCCGGCGGCCGAGCGGCGAGCCCTCGACCGGGCACTCGGCCGTTACCTGCGCGATCGTCCCGGGCGGGCGGCGCTGGCCGTCTACGACCGCACGACCGGGATCAGGTACGCCTTCCACGAGCGGGCGCCGTTCGTGCTGGCCAGCGTGGCCAAGGTGGACATCCTGCTGGCGTTCCTGATGGCCAAGGGCGGCGAGCGGCTGAGCGGACTCGAACGCCGGCTGGTCTCCTGCATGATCCGCTACAGCGACAACACCTGCGCGCGCCTGCTGTACGTGACCGTCGGCGGGCGGTGGGGCCTGGCGCGGACGCTGCACCGGATCGGCGCGCACCACACGCGGCCCGGCCCCGGGTTCCTTTCGGGGTGGACGCGCAGCCTGCCGTCGGACCAGGTCACCGTGCTGGAGCGACTCACCGACCCGCAAGGCCCGCTTTCCGCCCGTGCCCGGCGCTACGCCATGGAGCTCATGTCGTCGGTGGCGCCGTCACAGGCGTGGGGCGTCGGCACCGTCGTACGGACGGGTGAGGTGGCGCTGAAGAACGGCTGGCTGCCGACCGAGCTGCACGGCGGCCTGTGGACGGTCAACAGCATGGGACGGCTCGACGTGCGCGGGCACGAGCTGCTGGTCGCGGTGTTGTCGGAGCGCAGCCCTGACATGCCGACCGGCGTCGACACCGTCGAACGCCTCGCCCGGCTGGTGGTGCGGGCGCTGGCCGAGGAGGAGATCCTCGACGAGGGTGTGCGGCTGGCCGTGGCCCGGCGGCTGGCCGGCAGCCGGGCCTTCCTTGAGACGTGGGCGTACCCGCGCCCCGGCCCTACCCCCGCGGCCGGTCAGGACGCGCAGCACCCGCCGCCGCAGCAACCTCCGCCGGCGCGGGGCGCGGCGGCACCGCCCGTCATGGCGACGGTGGACAGCAGCTTCACCGTGTCGTCGTGACCCTCGGGGCAGGTCGCCGGAGCGTCGGAGGCGGACATGGGACGGGACACCTCGAACGTCGAACCGCAGGAGCGGCAGCGAAAGTCATAACGCGGCATGGCACCAAGAGTAACCGCATCACCCGGCGTAGGTCAGGTGGGCGTAGTCGCAGACCGGGCGGTAGCCGATGGACCGGTAGACGGAGTTGCTGGTCGGGTTGGCCAGGTCGGTGAAGAGCACGACCTGCTCGCAGTGTTCCGCCAGGCCGGTCCGTGCGGCGTACGCGGTGACGGCCGCGCCGTAGCCGCGTCGGCGGCGCGAGGGCGGCGTGTAGACGGGCCCGATGCGGCAGACCCCGCCGCACGCCGGGGAGAGCGCGGCGAGCGAGACCGGCGCCCCTTCGTCCTCCCAGAGGAACAGCTCGCGGCCGGACAGCCGCCGGGCCACCTGCTCGGCCACGTCGGCCTCGCCCATCCCCACCTCGGCGCCGAAGGCGTGGTACCAACTCACCAGCAGCGGGAAATCGCCCGGGACGGCAAGTCGTCCCCGGCCGGGCACGTCGGGGACGGTGAGCCGCTCCAGGCGGTAGAGCCGCTCGGAGACCACCCTCGACGGCTCCCCGAGCAGGCGCACGGCCTCGGAGGTCACCTCCACGGGGCCCACGAGCTCGGGCAGGTCGCCGTCCAGCGCCTCGATGAGCGGGGACACCGCCTCGACCGGCACCGCGAAGAGCCCGACGGGATGCGGCGGTGTGTGGAAGACCGCCCCGCGAACCTCGCCGCCGGACGTCCACCACCCGAAGTGGGGATCCTTCACGGGCATGCCCGCCCGCAGGTTGGCGAGGACGGTGAGGGGAACGGTGTTACGCACGGGTCGCCGAGCAGAAAGGGCTCGGCGACCGCGGCGTATTCCTCGACGTCTGAGGTGAAGGTCCACATGCCTGCTCATGCTGTCAGGCGGCGGACCTCCCGCTCAATGCCGTTTCAGGCGGCCGCCTCTAGGTAGGGCGCCCATTGCGGGTCGCCGACGAGCGAGGCGCCGATGAGCCGCCAGTGGGCGCCCCGTGGCACCGCGGGGCTGACGCGCATCGTCCACCCCAGCTCCTCCAGGTACTTGTCGGCCTTCCTGTGGTTGCAGCTGACGCAGGAGGCGACGCAGTTCTCCCACGTGTGGGTGCCACCCCTGGACCTCGGGATGACGTGGTCGATGGTCTCCGCCTTCTGCCCGCAGTAGGCGCAGCGGTAGTCGTCGCGCCGCATGAGGGCGGCCCTGGTCAGCGGGATGCGGGATCGGTAGGGGATGCGGACGTATCTGCGGAGCCTGATCACCGAGGGCACGTCGAGCGTGCGGCTCGCGGAGCGCAGCACCGCGCCCCTGCCGTCGCGGTGGACGACGTCGGCCTTCTCCCGCAGCACGAGCACGATGGCCCGGTGGAGCGAGAGGGTGGTCAGCGGCTCGTAGGTGGCGTTGAGCAGCAGGACTTGGCGCATCATCGGGCCTCTCCCTGCCGCGCGGGTATCAAAGGGGACATGCCGCGGCATGTCCCGACTGTCGGCCCCTCCTGGGGCACTCGTGCTTCCGTCACGTGGACCTCCGCCGGACGGCCCAGCGGATGGTCACCACGGCACCGTCCTGTCACCAAGTCTGGCGTTTGCACCGTGGTCCCCGCCACCCCAAAAATCTCAGGCCCGGGATGACTGGAGGGACGCACGGTACGTTTTATGCCCCCTCTACCAGCGCTTTACGCATCACCGTTGGCATAGGGTTCCCTGCATGACGCGAGAGCCGTACCCGAGCGCACGCCGCGAAAACATCACCGACATCCTGCACGACACGCCCGTCCCCGACCCGTACCGGTGGCTCGAGGATCCCGACGGCCCCGAGACCAAGGGGTGGCTGCTCGCGCAGGCCGAGTTGTACGCCAAGGAGCGGGGGCCGCAGCGGTTCAAGAGCCGCGTCGCCGAGCTGCTGAGGTCGGGCTCGGTGGGCGTCCCGGCCTGGCGCGGCGGGCGCTCCTTCTTCTCCCGGCGCACGCCCGACCAGGAACACGCCGTCTACTACGTGGTCGAGCCCGACGGCACCGAGCGGGCGCTGATCGACCCGATGGCGATCGACCCGTCCGGCGTGACCACGCTCGACGCGGTACAGCCCGACAAGGAGGGGCGCCTGCTGGCGTACCAGATCTCGGTGGGCGGCGACGAGGAGTCGGTCCTCTATGTGATGGACGTCACCACCGGCGAGCGGGTCGAGGGGCCGATCGACCGCTGCCGCTACTCCCCGATCGCCTGGATGCCGGGCGGTGAGGCGTTCTACTACGTCCGCCGGCTGCCGAGCACCGAGGTGCCGGAGAACGAGACGCAGTTCCACCGTCGCGTCTACCTCCACCGGGTAGGCACCTCCACCGAGGACGACGTGATGATCTTCGGCGAGGGCCTGAAGATGACCAACTACTACGGCGTCTCGGTCTCGCGCGACGGCCGCTGGCTGCAGGTGTCGGCCAGCGAGGGCACCGCGCCGCGCAACGACCTGTGGGTCGCCGACCTGACCGCCTCGCCGATCCACCGTCCCGAGCTGAAGGTCGTCCAGGAGGGCGTGGACGCGCAGACCGGGCTGGTGTTCGGCCGCGACGGCAGGCTCTACGTCCACACCGACCGCGACGCGTCGCGCGGGCGGGTGTGCGTCACCGACCCGGCGACGCCGGGCTTCGAGACGTGGCGCGACCTGATCCCGCAGGACCCGGAGGCGGTGTTGTCCGACTTCGCGATCCTCGACGACCTGGAGCGCCCGGTCATGCTGGTGGGCTGGACCCGCCACGCGATCAGCGAGATCACCGTCCACGACCTGGAGACCGGCGAGCGCGTCGGCGAGGTGCCGACGCCGGGCCTCGGCACGATCGGCGGCATCTCCGAGCGGCCTGAGGGCGGTCACGAGGCGTGGTTCGGCTACACCGACAACACCACGCCGCCCACGATCCAGCGCTACGACGCCAGGACGGGCGAGACCACGCTCTGGGCGGCTTCTCCCGGCGCCGTCGAGGTGCCGGAGGTCCGCACGGAGCAGGTCGTCTACCAGTCGCACGACGGCACCGACGTCCGCATGCTGATCATCGCGCCGGCCGGCGAGGCGAGCGGCCCACGCCCGACCATCCTGTACGGCTACGGCGGCTTCGGCCTGTCCATGACCCCCGGCTACTCCGCGTCGATCCTGGCCTGGGTGGAGGCGGGCGGCGTCTACGCCATCGCCAACCTGCGCGGCGGCGGCGAGGAGGGCGAGGACTGGCACCGCGCCGGCATGCTCGCCAACAAGCAGAACGTGTTCGACGACTTTCACGCGGCCGCCGAGCACCTCATCGCCACCGGCGTCACCACGCCGCAGCAGCTCGGCATCTCCGGGGGCTCCAACGGCGGCCTGCTGGTGGGCGCCGCGCTGACGCAGCGCCCCGAGCTGTACGCCGCCGTGGTCTGCTCGGCGCCGCTGCTCGACATGATCCGGTACGAGAAGTTCGGCCTCGGCGCCACCTGGAACGTCGAGTACGGCTCCGCCGACGACCCCGAGCAGTTCCGGTGGTTGCTGGGCTACTCGCCGTACCACCACGTCCAGGAGGCGGTGGCCTACCCGGCGACGTTGTTCACCACGTTCCAGTCCGACACGCGGGTGCACCCGCTGCACGCGTGGAAGATGTGCGCGGCGCTGCAGCACGCCTCGACGGCGGACCGGCCGGTGCTGCTGCGCAACGAGGCCGAGGTCGGGCACGGCGCGCGCGCGGTGAGCCGCACGGTGGACCTGTCGGCCGACACGCTGACGTTCCTGGCCCGGCACACCGGCCTGTAGTCGAGACCATGAGCGCGCCGGGGCCCGTCATGGTGGAGGCCGCCCCCAGCGCCGCGCTCCGGCCGTACGTCACGCGGCTGTGCGCGTTCCGCGAGCACTACGCGGCGCCGGTGACGCGGTCGGAGGCGGCCATGCCGGGGGCGGTGCTCGTGCTGGCGTTCGGCGCGCCGATGGAGGCCGGCGGGCGGCCGGTCACGGCGTTCACGGGCGGGCTCGGCGACCGGTTCATCGTCACGCGCACGGCCGGGCCGATCGAGGGCGTCGAGGCGGTGCTCACGCCGTTCGGGGCCAGGAGGTTGTACGGCGTCCCGATGCGCCACCTGACGAACCTGGTCGTGCCGGTGAGCGACCTGCTGGGGCCGTGGGCCGGCCTGCTCGTCGAGCGGCTGGCCGGCACGCCGTCGTGGCGGGAGCGGCTGGCGCTCACCGACCGGCTGCTGCGTGAGCGTATCGCGGCCGGTCCCCCGCTGCGGCCGGAGGTGCCGTGGGCGTGGGCGCGCCTGCTGGAGTCCGGCGGGCGGGTGAGCGTGTCGTCGCTGGCCGGGGAGCTCGGCTGGAGCCACCGCCATCTCGTCGCCCGCTTCCACGACCAGGTGGGGCTGCCGCCGAAGACGGCGGCCCGGGTGATCAGGTTCGCGCGGGCGCGGCGGCTGCTGTGGTCGGGCGTTGCCATCGCCGAGGCCGCCGCCGCGTGCGGCTTCTACGACCAGGCACACATGAACCGGGAGTTCCGGGTGCTGGGCGACATGACGCCAGGTCAGATTCGTCCAAGACCGGCCGGCGCGGGCTCGGCATCCTGAGGTCATGCGCACTGTTTACGCACTGGCTCGCAGTCACGACTGCCAGGCCGCGATCGACTTCCTCACCGCCGCGTTCGGGTTCCGCGTGCACGAGGCGTCCAAGGACGACTCGGGCACCGTCCACCACGCCGAGCTGCTCGTCGGCGACGACATCGTCATGCTCGGCCGGGGGACACCGGGAGGGCCGGGGATCTACGTCGCGGTCGACGACGTCGACGCCCACCACGACCGGGCGAAGGCCGCCGGCGCGGTGGTCACCATGGAGCTCGTGGACCAGCCGTACGGCTCCCGCGAGTACGCCTGCAAGGACCCGCAGGGCAACCTGTGGCACTTCGGCACATACCGCCCGTGAAGCTCCGGCCGAGCCGAGCGGGTCGTTCACCCACTCGGCCGGCCGTCGCCGGCCGTCGCTAGCGCCGGCCCTCGCCGGCGGGCGTTAGCGCGGGAAGATGACCGTCTTGTGGCCGTCGAGGAGGACGCGCTGCTCGGCGTGCCACTTGACCGCGCGGGCCAGCACCAGCGACTCCACGTCGCGGCCGATCGCCACCAGGTCCTCAGGCGAGTGGCTGTGGTTGACCCGGGCCACCTCCTGCTCGATGATCGGCCCCTCGTCGAGGTCGGAGGTCACGTAGTGGGCCGTGGCGCCGATGAGCTTGACGCCGCGGTCGTAGGCCTGGTGATACGGCTTGGCGCCCTTGAACGACGGCAGGAACGAGTGGTGGATGTTGATGGCCCGCCCCGCCAGCTTCGCGCAGAGGTCCTCCGACAACACCTGCATGTAGCGGGCCAGCACGACGAGGTCGACCTGGTAGTGCTCGACCAGCGCCAGCACCTCGGCCTCCTGCCGGGCCTTGGTCTCCGGGGTGACCGGCAGGTGGTGGTAGTCGATGCCGTACGACTGCGTGAGCGGCCGCAGGTCGGGGTGGTTGGAGACGACGGCGGCGATCTCGATGTCGAGGGCCTTGGAGCGCACCCGGTAGAGCAGGTCGTTCAGGCAGTGGTCGAACTTGCTCACCATGATCAGCACCCGCGGCTTCCTGGCCACGTCGCGCAGGGTGAACTCCATGCCGAAGTCGGGCGCGAGCGCGGCGAAGGCGGCGTTGAGATCGTCCTCTCCGGGCGGCGCCGCGAACTGCACCCGCATGAAGAACCGCTCGGCCACCCGGTCGCCGAACTGCTGGCTCTCGATGATGTTGCATCCGCGGCCCGCCAGCAGGCCCGAGACGGCGGCCACCACGCCGGGGCGGTCGGGGCAGGACAGCGTCAGGATGTATGCGGCGGGGCTGGTCATGACTTCACTCTCGCGGACGTGGACGGTGGCGGCTCCTGGGCCTCGATCGAGGGTACCCGCGGTGACGGCCTCCCGGTGAGCGCTTCGGGGCCGCGGGTCTTTCGCCCAATTTCGGGTAGTTATCTGACATTACGGAGCAAAACACCAGAGTTCGGGGGTGGCAGGACGGGGAACTACTGCCGCCTTTCTCGGGCATGAGTGAGCCTTCCAAGGTCGTAGGAGAGTGGAGCATGTCCCGCCCCTGGCGGGTGGGGCGGGATGGAGCGCGTGCCGTTGGACGTCGTCGTGCTGGCCCTGATCGCTGGCCTGTTCGCCGTTGTGTCCGGGACGAACGACGGCGGCGCCCTCCTTGCGACCGGCCTCAAGCTGCCCACGGTGCGCCCCGCGACCGGGATCCTCACCCTCGTCGTGCTGGTGGCGGTCATCCCCCTCTTCACGCACCAGGTGGCGCTGACGTTCGTGACCAGGCTGGCGTCGTTCGAGGATCCGGGCGGGCGGATCGCGATGGCCATCGCGGTGGTCGCCTCGCTGGCCGTGGTGATGCTGCTCAGCATGATGGGGCGGCCGACCAGCCTCACCCTGGCCATCGTGGGCGGCCTGACGGGCGCCGGGCTGGGCTGGGGGCTGCCGGTCTCCCCTGGCTCGGTGGCGCTGGTGCTGGCGTTCGGGGTGGCGGCTCCGATCGTGGGGGGGCTGCTGGGGTGGGCGATGATCCGGGTGCTGGTGGCCACGGCGAAGGCCTCGGCGCTGCGGCACTGGCACTGGGCCGGCTTCCTGATCCAGACAATCGCGTACGCGGCCAACGACGGGCAGAAGATGCTGGCCGTGTTCATGGTGGCGCTCGGCTTCTCAGGAGCGCCGGTGGAGTACACGGTGCTGGTGGCCGTGCTGTTCGGGCTCGGCACCATGTACGGGCTGCCCAAGGCGGGCCGGACCCTGAGCCGGGAGATCATCGTCTCCAGGCCCCCGCACGGCGTGGCCGCCGAGTTCGGCGCCGGGGCCGCGGTGATGGCGTGCGCCGCCGTCGGCATGCCGGTGAGCATGACCCAGGCCGTCGCGGGCGGCCTCATCGGCGCGGGCGTCTCCCACGGCGGCGGCCGGGTCCGCTGGTACGCCGCCACGAAGATCGCCGCGGCCTGGCTGATGACGTTGCCCGCGAGCGGAGTGCTGGGATGGTGCCTCGCCCTGCTGGTGAAGGGTTTCGCGAGCTTGGAAGTGTCATGAGAAGGGGCGCGTGAGCGCCGTGGAAGGAGTGGCATGTCTCATCGAGACGCGCTCCTCGGAAGCGGGAGGGCGATGAAGAGATTGCGGCGCATCCGCGACCTGATGACCGGTCGCATGGACAGCGCCCTCACGGAGGCGCTGCTCGGACAGTTGCAGGCCACCAAGGAGGGCGCCTGGCTGGCCATGGCCATGATCGGCGGGGAGGTCGGCAGGACGGGCGCGCACGAGCAGATGCGCTCGATCGAGCACCTCGGCGACGAGGAACGCGGCCGCCTGGTCGAGGAGCTCAAGAATGCCCTCGTCACCCCCATCGACCGGGAGGACCTCTTCCGGCTGTCGCGCTCGATCGACGACGTGCTGGACTCGTTGCGCGACTTCGTCCGCGAGTCGCACCTCTACCGGGTGCCCGACCAGATTCGTTTCTCCCCCATGCTGGACCAGGTCATCGCGGGCATCGAGGCGCTGGAGGGCGCCGTCCGCGACCTCGCCTCCCGTCCCTCGGTGGTCATCCTGAACGCTCTGGAGGCGAAGAAGGTGGGCGGGGTGATCCGGAAGATGTACCAGTACGAGATCTCGCGGATCTACTCCGGGGAGATCACGGCGGACACGATGAAGGAGCGCGAGCTCGTACGCCGGCTGGAGATCGTCGGCGTGGCCATCGGCGAGGCCGCCGACGCCATCGCCGACGGCGCGATGAAACGGTGACCCCCAGGGAGCGGGCGGCTCGCCGGGTGAACCGAGCGGGCGGCTCAGTGGGCGGCTCAGTGGGCGGTGAAGGCGTCGATGCCCGTGAGTTCGGCGGAGAGCGCCCACAGGCGGGCCGCCTGCTCGGGGTCGACGGCGTGGTCGCGCACGCCCGACCGCGCGGCCGCGGGGGTGACCTCGGCGATGTCGCAGTCCTCGCAGTAGACGCCGCCCATGCCCGCCAGCTGCGGTGACGTGGCCGCCCACACCTGGGTGGCCGCGCCCTGCTCGGGCGTCTTGAAGCTGGGCTCCACCGGGTTGCCCTCCTCGTCGATCCAGCCCGCCGCCACCATCTCCTCCTTGGCGAGGTGACGCTGGAGCGGCGTGAGGATGCCGCCCGGGTGCAGAGCGAACGCGCGTACGCCCTGGTCGCGGGCGAGCCGGTCGAGGTGCACGGCGAACAGCACGTTCGCCGTCTTCGACTGGCCGTACGCGACCCACTTGTCGTAGTCGCGCTCGAAGTGCACGTCGTCCCAGCGGATGCCCGTACGGCGATGCCCGGCGGACGACACCGACACCACCCGGCCCCGGCCGCGCGCGATGGCCGGCCAGAGCAGGTTGACCAGCGCGTAGTGGCCGAGGTGGTTGGTGGCGAACTGCGCCTCCCAGCCCGGCCCCACCCGCGTCTCGGGGCAGGCCATGATGCCCGCGCTGTCGATGACGATCTCGGCGCTGCGGCCCGTGGCGAGGAAGCGCTCGGCGAAGGCGCGTACGCTGCCGAGGTCGGACAGGTCGAGCTCGTCCACCTCAGCCCCGTCGATGCCCTCCACCGCCTGTCTGGCGGGGCCGACGCGGCGGGCGGGCACGACGACGTGGGCGCCGGCTCGGGTGAGGGCGCGGGTGGTCGCCAGCCCGAGGCCCGAGTAGCCGCCGGTGACGATCGCCAGCTGCCCCGACAGGTCGATCCCGTGAAGCACGTCGTCCGCCGTGCTCCTGGCGCCGAAGCCCGACCCGATCTTGTGCTGTGGAGTGCTCATGACATCACCGTACGCAGTGGAGTTCACTCCAGGTCAACCGGCGGGATCTCCCTGGGTTTGGTTGCCCGGGGCCGTTCCGCCGCGCTGCAATGAGCGGTGTGACCGTCCATCACGGGACGACCGGACGCCCTCGCCTGGCGATCCGCGCGGGCCTGCTGGACGAGGGCGGCGACCTGATCGACGCTCTCACCCCGTACGTGGACTGGGTTCCCGGCCCGGCGGCCGACGGGTGCCTGCACGAGGAGGACGTGCGGCGGCTGCGTGACCCGGCGCCGCGGGAGGCTTTCCTGGAGCGGGTCTTCGCGCACGCCCGGCTCCGTACGCTGCTGGAGGGCGACTGGCTGCCGCGCGATCTGGTCGCCTTCCACGCGCGGCACAAGATGCAGCTGCTCGCCCACGACCCTGTGCTCTACCGCGAGGCCGGTCGCGTGGTGGCCGCCGCCGGGACACGGCCGCGCGGCGAAGTGGCGGCCGAGTACACGGCGGTGTTCCAGCGCGCGCTCGCCGCGCCCGTCACCGTCGGCAGGAACGTCAACGTGCTGCAGCACTGCCTCGGCATGCTCGGGCTCGATCCCGCGCGCCGGGCACAGGCGCTGCGGGCCATCGACGCCTACCAGGCGGGCCGCGTGCCGCTGGGCGAGGCCGCCGCGTCGCTGCGCCGGCACGCCACGGGTGAGTCCGGCGGATACGTACGCGATCAGACGTACTTCGCGCCCTTCCCCGACGGGCTGCGCGGCGACCTCAGCCCAGGTCGACGGTGACGCCCGGCGCGGCGACCGACAGCTCGCCCTCGTAGGACGCCGCGGCGGCCGCAAGGGCGGGCTCCGCCGGGGTGTCGGGCCACAGGTGGGTGAGCAGGAGCCGCGCGGCGGCCGCCGACGCCGCGGTGCGGCCGGCCTCGCGCGCGGTGGACAGGTACGGGGCGTCCTCCTCGGGCACCCGCTCCGGGTAGGTCGCCTCGGCGAGGAACAGGTCCGCGTCCCTGGCCAGCGCGAGAAGGTCGGGTGAGGGGCCGGTGTCGCCGGTGTACGCGAGCACCCGCCCGCTCGCGCCGGTCAGCCGGAGCCCCGCGTTGGGGACGTGGTGCGGCAGGTCGAACACGTCGAGGCGGAACGGGCCGATCTCGCGCGGCGCACCGGGCGCGAGGTCGTGCGCGACGAGCCCGCCGGCCAGCATGCGCGGCCCGTCCAGAGCCAGAACGGCGTCGAGCGCGCCAGGCGGGGCGTGAACCGGCAGCGGCGCCACCGCCGAGTCGCCCAGCACGCGAGCGCGCAGCAACGGATTGAGATCGGCGCAGTGATCGGGATGACCGTGGGTGACCAGCACCGCATCCACCTCGGCAGCCCGTACGTGGTGCAGCAACCGTGGCAGAGTCGCGTACCCGATGTCGAGAAGAACCCGGAACCCATCCTCTTCGACCAGGTACCCGCTGCACGACTCCCCCGCCGCCGGCCAAGCCCCGCAGCCACCCAGCACGGTGACCCTCACGGCAACCCCGCCTTTCCACCCGCGAACCCGCACGCCGACCTCGGCCCGCCGAGATCATACTCCGCCCGGACCAGCCGGACGGGCTGAGGCCCGGCGGGAAGTGTGCCCGGCTGCGTGGGCTGAGGGCCGGGGTGAGGGGACGGCGTTGCCGGCGCCGAGATGCCCGGATCCGGTGGGCCGGGCGGGAGTGTGGCCGGGTCGGACGGGTGGAGATGCCGGGCCGGCCGGGTCGAAGGATCCGACGGACCGGACTGGCCGGCCACGTAGAACCGGTCGGACGGGTCCGACGGGTCGGATTACCGGTGTCCCAGTTCGGCGAGGGTTGTGGACATCAGGCCGCGCAGGACCTCGCCGGCGACCTTTTCGTGTTCGTCCTCGACCGACAGGCCCTGGGTCACCTTGGTCCGGTACGTTTCCCGGTCGCGGGCGCCCGTGTACGGCAGTGCGGTCATCGCGACGATGACGGTGGCCTTGGCGCCGGTGCGCGGCGGAAGGGCCACCACGTGTGTACGGAGGGTGGTCTCGTCGGGAGCGCCGTACCAGCCGCACTTGACGGCGGTCTCCGGCGAGCCCGTCGCCTCACGGGCGCCGAACGCCTGTGACGCGCTCACCTGCCGCATCCACCCGAGCACCTCGCAGGCCGCCGGGTCGCCCGCGGCGGCGGCCTGGGCGAACACCGCGTACGCCGCGGCCACCTCGGCGGCCGTGACCTCGACCGAGCCGAACCTGGAGGGGTCGCCGTTGGGCAGCGCCCACCGCACGCCGGTGCGTTCGCACAGGTCGTCGAGGATGACGCGGGGGCCGACACCGAGCCACAGGCCGATCGTGTCGGCGTTGGAGGAGACGACGACGGCGGGCTCGGCGAGGTCGCGCCAGCGCGCGCCCGGAACGCGGGCCGCGCTCACCCAGGCGTACAGCGGCTTGAGCAGGGAGGCGCAGCGCAGGCGGGTCAGGCCCGCGGTGACGCTCACCTCACGGAGGGGCGGCCCGCCGTAACCGCGGCTGATGCCCGCCGCCTGGACGCTGGCACTGTGATCAAGCCTGTCGATCAGCTCGTTGAAGCCCACGGCCACCACCGTAGTGGCTACGGAGCGTCGCCCCAGCGCGATCGGTACCACTCCGGGGTCGGCGGCTCGCCTGGCAGCACGGTCGCCCCCGGCGCGCGCAGCCCGTCGAGGGCGATGGCGAGCAGCCGCTGCCTGACGTGGTCGTGCTCCGGGCTCGGCGGGCCGGGCGCGGGGCGGCTGAACTGCTCCATGAGCAGGGAGATGTCGAGCATCGTCACGTCGCGCCTGAGCACGCCCGCCTCGTGGGCCCTCGCGACCAGCCGCTCGGCCGTCTCCTCGGCCGTGCGGGCCGTGCGCCACATCTCGTCGGTCACCTCGATGGTGCCCGCGACCGGCGCCAGCGCGCCCGACCGGTCGGCCACGCACGTGCGTACGTAGAGCGAGAGGCCCTCCCACGGGTCGGCGTGCGCGAGCCCCGCCTCGACCGCCTCGACCGTACGCTCCATGGCGATCACGCACAGGCGCTGGAGCAGTTCCTCCTTGGTGCGGTAGCGGCGGTAGAGGCTGCCCATGCCGACGCCGGCCTGCCTGGCGATGGCCGACACCGGCGCGTCGAACCCCTGCCTGGTGAACACCTCGTGCGCCGCCGTCAGCAGGCGGAGATCGTTGCGTCTCGCCTCGGCCTGCCTGCCGCGTGTGCCCATGCGGTCCAGGATAGCGCGGAGCGAAACGCTCCGATAAGGTGAACGGAGTAGATCGCTCCGATTTGAGAGGTGTCGCATGCGCGCGGTGGTCCTGAGGCGGTACGGCGGTCCGGAGGCGCTCGTCGTGGAGGAGGTCCCCGATCCCGTTCCCGGCCCTGGGCAGGTGCTCGTGGAGGTAAAGGTGGCCGGCATCACGTTCGTGGAGACCCAGCTGCGGGCCGACCGGGGGCCGCGGCGGGCCGAGCTGCCCGCCGTCCTGGGCAACGGCGTGGCCGGTACGGTGTCGGCGGTCGGCGACGGCGTGGACC
Source organism: Nonomuraea terrae (assembly GCF_004348995.1). Lineage (GTDB taxonomy): Bacteria > Actinomycetota > Actinomycetes > Streptosporangiales > Streptosporangiaceae > Nonomuraea > Nonomuraea terrae. The sequence continues at coordinate 22,398 of NZ_SMKQ01000057.1, read as the reverse complement.
CCGCCCTCGTGGGCGCGCGCGTGGTCACCACGCTGGGCGGACTGGGAGGGTACGCCGAGCGCGCGGTCGCCGCGGCCGGCGACGTCATCGCGGTGCCCGGTGGGCTGTCGTCGGAGGTGGCGGTGGCGCTGCTGGCGGACGGGCGTACCGCTGTGGGGCTGGCGCGGGCGGCGGCTCCGGGGCCTGGCGAGTGGGTGCTGGTGGAGGCGGCCGGGGGCGGCGTGGGGAGCCTGCTCGTGCAGCTCGCCCGGGAGGCCGGGGCCCGGGTGGTCGGCGCGGCGAGCAGCCCGGCCAAGCGCGACCTGGCCGCGAGCCTCGGCGCGGAGCTGACCGTCGACTACACCGACCCGGGCTGGACGGACGTCGTACGCGCCGCGACCGGCGGGCTCGACCTGGTCTTCGACGGGGTCGGCGGTGAGATCGGCGCGGCGGCGCAGACCCTGCTCAAGGATGGTGGAAGGTTCGCCGCCCACGGCATGGCGGGCGGTCCCATGACCGTGCCCGAGCCCCGTGTGACGGCGGTGACGTGGCCGCCCGGGAGCCTGCGCGACCTGTCGAAGGCGGCCCTGGAGCTGGCCGCGGCCGGCCGCCTGCGTCCGGTCATCGGCGCCGTGTACCCCCTGGAGTCGGCAGCCGAGGCCCACGCGGCCATCGAAGCCCGCAAGGTCACCGGCAAGTCCCTCCTCGTTCCCACCCGGTGACAACCCTCGAAGGGCGGGTCAGAGACCGGAGCGGGCGATGGAGAAGGCGAGGGCGGCGGGCAGGAGGGCGAGTATCGCCGCGAGGGCGGCGATGCGCCGGCCGCGGGTCACGTCCGGCTCCGTCATGAAGGCGGCCAGGGCGCCCGCGCCTGCGAAGGCGGCGCCGCAGGCGGCCGCGTCCGCCAGGGTCGAGGTCCACGACGGGAGCGACTCGCCGGCCAGGCGGAAGACCACCAGTGTCCCGGCGGCCGTCAGGGCGACCCGCCGGCCCGGGCGGACGCCGACCCGTTCCAGGGCGAACGCCGATCCGGCCACCGCGGCCGCGCTGAGCAGGACCAGCAGACTCACGGCCGGCAGGAGACAGCCCCAGTCGGCGCAGCCGACGCCCGCCCACGCCAACCGCACGGTGGCCCACCACCACACCCCGAGAGCGGCGCACACCACGGCGGCCCGCCCCAATCGCCCCCTCATGCAGCCAATGGTCCCATCAGGACATCTGTGCCGCCCGCCGCTCGTCCGCCTCGGCCTCCGCGGCGCGCCCCAGGGAGCGCAGGGCGACCGCCCGGTTGGCGTACAGGTCGGCCTGGGGCTGCAGCTCGACCGCCCGTGACAGGTCCTCGACCGATCCCTCCAGGTCACCGGTGGCGTACCGCAGCACGCCCCGGTTCCCCCAGGCGGCGGCCAGCCCGGGGTCACGCTCCACGGCTTCGTCCAGCGCCGCCCCGGCCGCCTCGAACCGGCCCGCTGCCGTTTCCAGCTGCCCCAGCACCGTGAGCAGGTGCGGATTGCCGGGCGCGAGCCGGAGCCCGGTCTCGACGTCGGCGCGGGCCTCGTCGTCACGCCCGGCGGCGGCCAGCAGCCCGGCGCGGTTGATGTAGGCGTCCAGGTAGCCGGGGTCCAGCTCGATCACGTACGCCAGGTCGGCCAGCGCGCCCTCGTCGTCCCCCCGCACCGTACGGACCTCCGCCCGGTTGTAGTACGCCTCCGGCAGCGGCGGCCCGGCCCGTATGGCCTGCTCGAAGTCGGCCAGCGCCTCGTCGTGACGGCCCAGCCGGAACAGCAGGTTGCCGCGTTCCAGGACGTGGTCGGGGAAGCCGGGGTCGACGGCGATGGCCGCCGCGTAGTCGTCCAGCGCCTCCTTGGCGCGCCCGCACGCGGCCAGCAGCCGCGCCCGGTTGGCCAGCAGCACCATCCGGTGCAGCGGATGCCGCTCCCCCAGCTCGCCCGCCAGCTCGATGGCCGACTCGACCAGCGTCAGCGCGGCGTCGAGCCGGCCCTGGCGCAGCTCGATCAGCGCCAGGCCGTTGCGGTCGAAGCCCAGCTTGAAAGCCCGCTCGGCCGGGTCGGGCAGCAGGCCGGAGATCGCGATCGCCTCGTTGACCCAGCCCCTGGCCCTGACCAGGTCACGGCGGGCGGGGTCCGGGTGACGGGCGTCGAGCATGGCGGTGCCGTACGCGGCGGCGGCGTGCATCGCCGGGTCCTGGCTGCTCACCCGGACGAGATCCCAGACGGCCCAGGCCTCCTCGGTACGGCCGAGCCCGCCGAGCGCCGTCGCCGTACGCTGGGCGAAACGCCACCATCGCGGGCCGCCCGGCTCCGTCCGGGCCATTCCGTGCTCCCCCAGCTCGGCGGCGGCGTGCAGGAAGCCTTCGCGCACGCACCGGTCGACGAGCGCCCACAGCTCGTCGGCGTCGCGGGTGTCGGGCGGCGGCTCGGGGCCGCCGGCGTACACCGTGATCGCGAGCGTCGCGGGCGAAATGCGCCGCATCATGACCTCGAGCAGCTCGGTGTCCGTCGGGTCGGCCTGCGCGCCGTTGCACACGGTGATCGCCGACCCCGGCGGCACCGCTTCGCGGAAGAACTCCGCCAGCCCGTTGGCCAGCCGGAGCGTACGGCGGGGCGCGGGCACGAGAATGCGTTCGTCCTCCGGCAGCCCCGTCTCGATCGTGCTCCGCGTAAGAGGCACGATCGCCGCCAGCTCCGGTGCCGCCGCCCTGATCTCGATGTCGTGGGCCGCCACCAGTTCAGGGGACCGTTCGCATGCCCGCGGCGCCAGATGACGCAGGAGGGCGGCGGCGACGGTGTAGGGGCCGCGCGGCCCGCGATGCCCGTCTATCAACGGGATCAGCAGCCGCGCGGCCTCCGGCGCGCCGGGCGGTTCGCCCGGGACCGTGAGATGGAACCCGGTCACCCCTTGTGAATGACGCTGGAGGCGCCGGCGAGCCTCGCGGTTCCGGGTTTGCGGACGACGATGCGCTTCATGATGTTCCCCTCCACTCTCGATATTTTCCCATTATTGGGTCACCCCGCCGAATATCAAGATTTATAGCGACTAAGTGGGAGGGAAATGGATAAAAATCCCTTGCCTTTTGAATGGCCCATCTAACCTATTGGGAGCGAAACCAGCGCCACCTGCTGCTCGTGGGGGCCCGTTCCGATTCCTCCATCAGGTCGCACAGGCAGCGCCCGAGCAGCGTGACCGACTGGCAGCAACCCGGCCCCGGCGGGTTCGCCGACTGGCAGCAACCCGGCGACGGAGGGTTCTTCGCGCGCACGATGCGCGTGGCGCGCTCGATCAGCCGCTCCAGGCTGGGCTCCGTGCCGCCCTTGAGTGCGTGGGCGTGCCAGGGGCACGTCTCGGTGTGCACGCAGGCGCTCTTGACGAGATACGGTGCCGGCCCGCGTTCGGGCCGCAGCGAATCGCTGCGTTTGACCCGCACGTCGGCCAGCGCCTTCGCGGCCCGGCCCGCGACGGTGAGCAGCTCGCGCCGCCCGCGTTCGCGTGCCGTGCCCAGCGCGGCCGTCCTGGACGGCAGGGCGAGCAGCATCGCCCCGGCCATCAGCAGACCGCCCACCACCATGCTCCACCCGAGCCGCTCGCCGAACCAGATCACCGCGATCGCCGCCACCCACAGGGGCTGCGACGACATGAGCACCTGGCTGGGCACCGCCGGCACGTGGGCCTGCCCGTAGGAACGTGCCAGAAAGCCCAGCGCGCACGACACCACCGACAGGTGAGCCAGAATCGTCCAGTCGGGCAGGCTCGTCGGCAGGTCGATCCCGTCGCGCACGGCGGCTCCGCCGGTGAACAGCCCGATGGTGAACAGCTGGATCACGGTCAGCGCGTACGCGGGGAAGCCCCCGGAACGCTTGGACAGCTGCGCCAGCATGATCGTGTGCCCCGAGTAGAGCACGGCGGCGCCGAGCGTCACGACGAGCGCGAGCACCGACAACTCGTGCTCCTCCACCCCCCTCAGCAGCGTGAACGAGGTCATCCCGGCCAGCGCCAGCACGACCCCCGCCCAGATACGCCGGGGCACCCTCGCCTTGAACAGTACGAGCGTCAGGATCGGCGTGAACATCACGCTGCACCCGACGGCGAACCCCGACACGGACGACGGCAGGCTGCCGAGCGCGACCGCCTGACCGGTCTGCCCGGCCCCGAACATCACCCCGAGCAGGGCCCCGTTGATCCACGTCCGGCGTGACAACCCCCGAAGGCAGCGCGGCCTGATGAGCAGCAGCGTCAGCGCGGCGAGCAGATAGCGCTCGGCGAGCAGGTCCTCCACCGGTAAACGCTCGATGAGGTCCTTCATCAGCGGAAACGCCGACCCCCACGCGGCGCTGACGAACAACAGAAGCACGGCTCCCAGAAGGGGGCGGGGAGCGGGCACGACTGCCATGAGAAAAGCATGGCACTACTATTCGCAGCCGGAGATGTACAGCCAGCAGTCGGTGATGTTCCTCTACATCCGGGTGGTAAGAGCCTCACCCGCGGGTTCGTACTTCCTTATCCGTGGCCGTCCGCCACGCGGGAAAGTACACACCTTTCACACGGGATTCCACGATGCACAACCGCGCATGCCGTCACTGTCCGTGACGAGGGAGATCGGCGGGAAACGTCACGCCGGGAGCGGCCCCATGGAGGGGGAAGGTGGGGCCGTCGTTGCCTACCGTTCGACGACGGCGGGCGGAATCAGGCGTTTTTCTCCGTAGACGACCACGAGGTCGCCGACGCGCTGCCTGGACAGCTCGCGCCAGCCCTGGCGCGCGTACAGGGTCAGGGCGGCTTGCTGGTTGAGCGTGGTGTCGCCTCTGACACAGCTGAAACCGAGCTCCACAGCACGCCGCTCCAGGGCGGCGAGCATGGCCGCGCCGAAGCCACGGCGCTGGAACGCGGGGTGGACCCGCAGCCGGCAGACCTCTGCGGTGTCGGTGTCGACGGGTTTCAGGCCGCCCATGGCGACGACCCGCGAGTCGACCTCCCCGACCAGGAAGTCGCCCCCGCAGGCGAGGTAGACCTCTTGGATGCGGGGGAAGTCGTCGTCGTAGTAGACCCCGTCTCCGGGGACCAGACCGACCTCGGCGAGGCAGATCCGGTGTAGCGCGAGGATGGTGTCGAGATCCGACCAGCGATAACGTCTGATCGCCAGCTTCATGCACCGCCCCCTTTCAGTTGCGGCCTCCGCGACCGGCGCAACTCGGCCCGGTAGGCGTCGAGTCCTGGGGCATTCGGATCGCTCGCCATGATGGCCTGTTCCAGCGCCATGGCGGGGCGCACGATCAGCTCGGTGAGATGTTCGTCGCTGACCAGCGACAGCGCCCGTGTGCCGATGACCACGGCCTCCTTGACGTCGCCGTCGATCAGGCGGCACTGGGCCTGGTCGAGCCTGATCAGCGTCTGGTCGAGAATGTGGTCTTCGTACTTGGTCAGCGCCTGGTCGAGCACCACCTCCGCCTCGATCGTCTGGCCCAGCTTGGTGAGGACGTCGCCCTGGTAGAAGTAGAGCTGCCGCTCGGTGTACCCGAAGGCGACGTCTTCCTGGTCTTCGGTCTTCATGTGCGAGAAGGCGCTCCTGGCCCGCGCCAGCGCGCGCTTGGCCTGGTCGACGACTTCCTTCTTGCTCTCGCCGCCCGACAGCATGGCCAGCGCCCTGGCCTCGACGACCGGCGCCATGGCCTGGGCCGGGCACGGGGTGGAGCCGGCCAGGTCGCGGCTCTTCTTCGCCAGGTTGAGTGCCTCGCGGGCGTCACCGAAGTAGAGGGGGACGAGCGACTCGCGGGCGCAGATCCAGGCGCGCAGCGCGCGGTCGCCGGTCTCGTCGGCGGCGGTGCGCCCGGTGCGGAAGAACGAGCGGGCCAGCCGGTGGTCGCCCAGGTTGATCAGGATCATGCCGCTCAGCCCGGACAGCTGCGCGGCCATCCTGCACAGGCGTTCCTGCAGGTCGATGGGCTGGCGGCGGGACATCGCGGTGCGTACGGCACTCAGCTCCAGCAGCACGTCGCACAGCAGCCGCAGCGGCGCGGTGGTCGTGTACTGGCGGCCGAAGCTGATCGTGGCCTCTTCCCACTGGTCGAGCATCGCCGCGGACACGGTGGCCGCGACGAGCGTCTCGTCCATCCGGCGCCTGATGCCCTCGCACGCGCCGAGGATCGGCCCGTCGAGCTGCTGGGAGAAGGCGGTGTCGGCTCTCAGCAGGTTTAACAGGGTGCGGCGGAGGATGTTCTCGTCCTCCTCGGCGTCGGGCACGCTCTCCACCGACGGGTGGAGCCGCTCGCGCTCGGCCGGCAGCGCCGGCCGCTCGAGCACCTGCTCGGCGAGCTTCGGCGTCGCGCGGTGACTGTTGCCGCAGATGCACGGGCCGTCATAGCCGAGCGCGGCGGGCTCGACCCGGTAGACGGTGCACAGGTAGTGCAGATATTCGGGCCCCGGGCGCTTGAGCCCGCTCTCGTACGCGGAGAGGAGGGTCTCCCCGATGCCCGGCGTCGGTTTGGAGTCGCGTTCGAACAGGGCTCGAACTTGTTCGATCACGTCCGCCAGGGCGATGCCGTGGGCGAGGCGGTGCGACTTGATGCGGGTCGTGCTGAAATGGGCGGAGCATGCCTCGTGGATCTCGTCGGCGATCTGAGCCGACGTCCGCTGGGCGGCGAGGCCCTTGGCTCGGATCCGCCGGGCGATCTCTGTCTCCTTGTGCTGTCTGCCGGACATCCCGGCCCCTCTCACGCATGTCTCGACCGGTCCGCAACTGGTGACTCAGCGTAGCCTCCAGGTTGCTGTGCGCCTACCCATGATGATGAAGCAATGAGGACGTCTTGGAAACGCCACGCCTCACTTTACGGTTAAGGATCGTCCTCCGAGGGACTGTTTCTTACATCCCATGAGTGAGAAGCGACAGCCTGTGAGCATGTGGCCGTCGTTGCGCCCGCCCTTGACTTGATACATCTTTGGCGCACCAGCAACGATTCCTGAGGGAGGACGAACGGTGGGGGACGACAACTTCGAACCTCTGGAACGTCTCGTGTCCGAGCTCGGCGCCCGAGGGTTGCTCGCACGTGTGGTCCAGACGCAGAGCGGACGCAGGTTCGTTCGGGTCATCAATCCGAACGCGACGAGCCTGTCCGAGAACGTCAGCTGCCGGCCGGCCGACGCGTCCGGAATCCCTGACTGGTGGTACTGCTGGTCCTGGGGCGAGCGGATGCACACGGCCGACGACCCGGCCGGTGCGGCGACGAAGGTCGCCCGCGTGCTCGCCGCCGTGGGGGAGTGACGACGTGGTGAACCGGGTGGAGCGCAGCCACCACGGCTCACCACACCCGCGGCGGCTCGAAGGAGCCGGCGGAGTGGCCGGTGCGGAGGGTCTCGCGCATGGCGGGCCCCTGGTCACTCCGCCGGTTCCGGCCGGCGCCCTTTCCATAGACCTCCGTACGGCGCCGGTGCGCCGTACGGAACCAAGCCGCTCGCCCGGCACGCCGGGCGGGTGTTCGGGGGATCCCGATCCCTCACGGAACCGGCACGGGACATGCTTCCGGGTGTGTGTCCCGTTCCGAGCCGTCCGTCATCGGGGCGCCGCCTCTCTCCCTCCGCGGCCCAGAGAGCCGGCGTCCCCGTCTTCCCCGGCGTGATGTGACGGCGGGCGGTTCGGTCGGCTGTATTTTTGGATCGAATCGGTCCAAACAGTTGGCCGAACCGCTTCCGGAGGGGGATCCACCACGTGTTGGTGACACCGTCGCCATCGCCCACAACGCCGCCCACGGACTTCCTGGATTTGGACCAGGTGACTCAGCAAATGGCCGGAACCTGCCAGGACGAAGTGTTGTGCTCCTGGCTGGCAGGATGGTTCGACAACGCGATCTGGGGGCAAGTGGCGGCCAGCGGGGCCACCATCATCCTGATCCTGTTCCTCGGGTTCGTGCTGCGCAAGGTCGCTCACCGCGTCATCACCAAGGTGGTCAACCGCGCGGCCATGGGGGGCTCGCTCACGAGCAGGTTCCGCAAGGGCGTCACGGTCGGCGGCGTCGACGCGCTGCTGAACGAGCGGCGGCGTCAGCGAGCCGAGACGATGGGGTCGGTGCTCAAGAGCGTCGCCTCGATCGTCATCCTCGGCACCGCGGTGCTGACCGTGCTCGACCGGCTGACGATCCCGATCGCACCCCTGCTGACCAGCGTCGGCATCCTCGGCGTGGCCGTCGGCTTCGGCGCCCAGGAGCTGGTCAAGGACTTCATCGCGGGCATGTTCATGCTGCTGGAGGACCAGTACGGCGTCGGCGACGTGATCGACGTCGGCCCCGCGGTCGGCACGGTCGAGGCGGTGACCCTGCGCATCACCCGCCTGCGCGACGTCGACGGCCGCGTCTGGTACGTACGCAACGGCACGATCACCCGGGTGGGCAACGAGTCGCAGGGCTGGTCGCGGGCCTACATGGACGTGCCGGTGCCCTACGACGCCGACCTGGTGAGCGTGCGGGCGGTGCTGGAGAACGTGGCCGAGGAGATCTGGGCCGACACCGAGTTCCGCGAGTCCAAGATCGTGGAGGCTCCGCAGGTGTTCGGGGTCGAGCAGCTCTCCGACAGCTCGCTGGTGTTCCGCATCTCCGCCAAGACGGTGCCGGCCGCGCAGGCCGAGGTCTCCAGGGAGCTGCGGCTCAGGGTCAAGACGGCCCTCGACGACGCCGGGATCGCCATGGCCGCCCTGGTCTAGCGACCACCGGCCCCACCTGTGGTGTGCCGCTGCACGCGGCACCCCCTAGTCTAAGAATCGTGACAGACACCTCCTTCTACGACGCCGTCGGCGGCGAGGAGACCTTCCGGCGCCTGGTGCATCGCTTCTACGAGGGGGTCGCGGAAGACCCGCTGCTGCGCCCCCTCTACCCGGAGGCCGACCTGACCGGCGCCGAGGAGCGACTCCGGGGCTTCCTGATCCAATACTGGGGCGGTCCCAAGACCTACAGCGAGCAGCGCGGCCACCCCCGGCTGCGCATGCGGCACGTGCCGTTCGTGATCGGCGAGGCCGAGCGCGACGCCTGGCTGCGCCACATGCGTGACGCGGTCGACTCGCTCGAACTGCCCGAGGAGCAGGAGACCAGGCTCTGGGACTATCTGGTCTACGCGGCCCAAAGTATGGTGAACGCACCTACATAACGGGGCATGACACGCCTCATGAACATCCCCTGGTGGCGTGACGCAGTCGTCTACGAGATCTACGTTCGCAGCTTCGCCGACGCGTCGGGTGACGGCGTCGGCGATCTGCCCGGGGTGCGCGAGCGCCTGCCCTACCTCCGTGACCTGGGGGTCGACGCCATCTGGCTGACCCCGTTCTACCCCTCCCCCATGGCCGACGGCGGCTACGACGTGGCCGACTACCGCGGTGTCGACCCGCTGTTCGGCACGCTGGCCGACTTCGAGGCGCTCGTCACCGACGCGCACGGGCTCGGCCTGCGGGTACTGGTCGACATCGTCCCCAACCACAGCTCTTCGGAGCATGCCTGGTTCCAGGCGGCCCTGCGGGGCGACGGCCGCGACCGGTACGTCTTCCGCGACCGACCCAACAACTGGCAGTCCACCTTCGGCGGACCCGCCTGGACGCAGGTGGAGGACGGCCAGTACTACCTGCACCTGTTCGCGCCCGGGCAGCCCGACTTCAACTGGCGCAACCCGGAGGTGCACGCCGAGTTCCTCGACGTCCTGCGCTTCTGGCTGGACCGCGGGGTGGACGGGTTCCGCATCGACGTGGCGATGGGTCTGTACAAGGCGGAGGGCCTGCCCGACGTCGGCGACCAGTCGTTCACGACGTCCTCGCCGGTGTGGGGGCAGCCGGAGGTGCACGGCGTCTACCGCGACTGGCGGCGGCTGCTCGACGCCTATCCGGGCGAGCGGATGGCCGTGGGCGAGGTGTGGACCGACAGCCTCGAGGACCTCGCCCGCTACGTGCGCCCCGACGAGCTGCACCAGAGCTTCAACTTCGCCTGGCTGGAGGCGCCGTGGTCGCCGACGGCGTTCAGGAAGGTGATCGACGACACGCTGTCGACGGTGCCGTTCGCGACGTGGGTGCTGTCCAACCACGACGTCGTACGCCACCGCACCCGATACGAGACGGCCGATCCCGGCACGGGCCTGGCGCGGGCCAGGGCGGCGCTGTTGACGATGCTGGCCCTGCCCGGGTCGGCGTACCTGTATCAGGGAGAGGAGCTGGGGCTGCCGGAGGTGACCGACCTTCCGGCGGAGGCGCGGCAGGACCCGGTGTTCTTCCAGTCGGAGGGCAAACTGCCGGGGCGTGACGGATGCCGGGTGCCGATCCCGTGGACGGTCGATCCGCCCTCCCACGGGTTCTCGCCGGGCGGGGTGGAGCCGTGGTTGCCGCAGCCGGCGACGTTCGCGGAGCTGAGCGTGGACAAGCAGGAGGGCGACTCCGACTCGACGCTGGAGTTCTACCGCCGGGCCCTGGCGATCCGTCGTGACCTGCTCCGAAGGATTCCTTACACCGTGGAGTGGCTGGATTCTCCCGAGGGTGTGCTTTTCTTCACCCGCGGCCCGCTGATCTGCGCGATCAACTGCGGCACGCACGCCGTTCCCCTGCCCGGGCACGACAGCGTGCTCCTGGCGAGCGGCCCGCTCCGCAGGGGCATGCTGCCGCCCGACACGGCCGTGTGGCTGGAGCGCGGCTCACAGACCGGCTGACTGCTCCCGCCGGAACGGGATCACCGGCAGGGAGATGAGCGCGCAGGCCAGCCCGGCCGCGAAGGCCACCCAGTAGCCGCTGCCGGTGATCAGCACGCCGGCCAGCGGCGTGACCGCGAGGGAGACGACGTTCTGCAGGGTGTTGTGGGTGCCGAGCACCCGGCCCGCCCACGCGGGCCCGGCCAGCTCGCCCGCCCTGAGGTAGGCGAGCCCGTTGCCGGCCACGGTCATCACGGAGGCCACGGCCAGCATGGCCGCGCCCAGCGTGGTGCGGGTGAGGGTGCCGGCCACCAATAACGCGAGCACGGCCAGGTTGGCCAGGGTGAGCAGGAGCAGGGGCCGCATGCGCAGGCCCGAGTGGTCGGACCAGCGGCCGGCGGCGATGCGCACCGCGGCCCCGCAGATGGCCGCCACGCCGAAGAGCTGACCGGCGGCCACGACGTCCCAGCCGTACAGGCGGACCAGGCAGGTCACGCCGTACGTGCTGACGATCACCTGGGGCACGGCATGCAGGGCGCTGGTGGCGTGCACCCGCCACAGCGCCGGCTGCCGGTACGGCGAGCCGGCCGCCACCGGGCCGGACGCGGTGATCGCGCGCGGCGGCTCGGCCAGGAAGATCCCGGCCAGCACGGCGGCCACCAGGCTGACGCAGGCGCACACGAGCAGCACGCCGCTCAGCCCGTACGCGCGGGCGGCGGGCGGCAGGGCGAAGGCGCCGATCGCCATGCCGAGGGTGAAGGAGACCTGGCGCACGCCCATGGCGACGCCACGCTCGGGCGGCTCGAACCAGCGCAGCACGATCCGGCCGCCGCCGACCATCGCGGCCGAGCCCGCCGCTCCGGCCAGCGCGAGTAACGCGACCACCGCCCAGGTCTGCTCGACGAACGCGACGGCCGCCAGCAGCAGGCCCGCCAGCCCCACGCCGATGCCGAGGATGAGGCGCTCGCCGTGCCGGTCGGCCAGCGCGCCCCAGGCGACGAGGGCGGCCAGGATGCCGAGGGCCGGGGCGTTGGCGATCACGCCGGCCACCGCCAGCGGCACCCCGAAGTGCCGCTCGATCTCGGGCATGACCAGGGGCAGGCCGAACAGGCCCAGGGTGACACCGGCATGCGCGTTGACACCCAGCGCCAGCATCCACCAGCGTTTCATGCGGGGTCAGGACTGGTAGCGCTTGAGGTAGGACAGCTCGCTCTCGGTCAGCCTGCGCGGGGCGGCCCGCTCGGCGTCGTAGGCCGCGATGACGGACATCGCCGTGACGTACACCGTGTCGTCGTCGCGGATCTCGTACCGCAGGGTGAAGCGTACCGGCCTGATCTCGGTCACCCAGGTCTCGACCAGGACGGGCTCGGCCCGGAAGCCGAGCGGGCGGCGGTAGTCGATCTCGTGCCGGGTCACGACGAGGCCCTTGAACGGCTCGTCGCCCGCGACGTACGGATCGATGCTGAACATGCCGAAGCGGGCGTCCTCCAGGTAGTCGAGGAAGCGCACGTTGTTCACGTGGCCCTGGGAGTCAACGTCGGCGAATCTCACCGTACGCGGATAGATGTGCCGTTCTGCTGGGGTGCGTTCAACCACGTCCGCCACCGTATCGTCTGCGTCAGGTGGCTTTGCGCCGGGCCAGGCAGGCGAACACGGTGAGCACGGAGATGGCGGCCATGGAGCCGAGCGCCCATTGATAGCCGGTGACGAGCTGCTCGACGGCGCCTCCTGACAGCTGGGAGAGAGTGCCGGCGAAGACCTCCTCGTGCAGCTCGGCGGGCAGCGGCGCGGTGATGATCGACAGGACCAGGCCGGTGCCCACGACGTTGCCGGTGTTCTGCACCATCAGGCGCATGGCGTTGACGATGCCGAGCCGGTTGGACGGCAGCCCGTCGAGGATGGCGGTGGTGTTGGACGGCAGGAACACGCCCGAGCCGAGGCCGATGAGCACGAGCCCGGTCGCCACCGCCGGATACGGGATGTCGGTGGACATCACCGACAGCATGACCACCAGCCCGCACGTGGTCGTCGCGGCCCCGGCCACGGCGAGGGTGCGCGCGCTCATCAGCCGCTGCAGGAAGCCGGAGACCACCGACGCGATCATGGCCGCGATCGCGAGCGGCAGCACCTTCACCCCGGCCTGGACGGGATCGTCCCCCTTGACGGCCTGGAAGTAGAGCGCGACCAGGAAGACCATGCCCATGCGGGCGACGGCGTTGAGGAACGACGCCAGCGTGCCGAAGGCGAAGGCCCGCTCGCGGAACAGGTTCATGTCCACGACCGGGTGAGCCGCCCGCGACTCCCTGATGACGAACAGCGGCAGGCCCACGACGAAGGCGGCCAGCCCTCCGAGCACGAGAGGGTGTTCCCAGCCGAGCCGGGTGAACTCCGACAGCGCGACCAGCAGCCCGCCGAGGGTGAGCAGGACGAGCGCGCTGCCGGCCGCGTCGAGCCCGCCCTCGCGCTGCGCCGGGGCCGGTCTGCGCAGCACGATGGCTCCCCACACGAAACAGACCACGCCGATCGGCACGTTGAACCAGAACACCCAGCGCCAGCCGAGGCTCTCGGCCAGCACACCGCCGAGCGTCGGCCCGATCAGCCCCGCGATCGAGAACGAGGCGACGTACACGCCCATGCCCTCGCCGAGCCGTTCGCGCGGGAAGGCGTCGCTGACCAGGGCGGCGCTGTTGGTGAGCAGCATGGCGGCCCCTATCGCCTGCACCACGCGCATGGCGACGATCACCCACGCGTTCGGTGCGAGCCCCGCGAGCAGGGCGGCGACGGTGTACGTGGCCAGCCCGACGAGGTACATCCTGCGCCTGCCGAACAAATCCGCCAGCCGCCCGAATACCACCATGAGGACGGTCGTGGTCAACTGGAAGCCCAGAAGGATCCAGCCTGCGGCCGTGGCGTCGGCGCCGGTGTGCCGGGCGATCTCCGGCAGAGCGACGTTGATGGCGCTGCCGCCGAGCCCGGTCAGCACGCTGGCCAGGCTCACGACGGACAACGTGCGCCAGGCGTAGCCGATCGGGGTGGTCGTGGTCGTCGGCGCCAAGTGGGCCTGTCCTTTCTAGATTTTAATACTAGAATCTAATTCAAACGTCAGCCGGTCAAGGATCGAGGTGTCGGATGAGCGGGATCGTCGAAGGCCGCGTGGTGATCGTCACCGGTGCGGCCAGGGGCATCGGACGGGGGCACGCGCTGGAGTTCGCGCGGCAGGGCGCGAAGGTGGTGGTGAACGATCTGGGCGCGGAGGTCGACGGCACCGGCTCGTCGGGAGCCGCGGCCGAGGTGGTGGCCGAGATCGAGGCCATGGGCGGCCAGGCCATCGTCAACGGCGAGGACGTCTCCGACTTCGACGGCGCCGAACGGCTGGTCAAGGCCGCCATCGAGCACTTCGGCACCCTCGACGTGCTGGTCAACAACGCGGGCATCCTGCGCGACCGGATGCTCGTCAACATGACGGCCGACGAGTGGGACGCCGTCATCAGGGTGCACCTGAGGGGGACGTTCGCACCGTTGCGCCATGCCGCGGCCTACTGGCGGGCCAAGGCGAAGGCGGGCGAGCAGGTGGATGCCAGGATCATCAACACGACCTCGTCCTCCGGCATCTACGGCAACCCGGGACAGGGCAACTACGGCGCCGCCAAGGCGGGCATCGCCGGCCTGACGGTCATCGCGGCCAGGGAGCTGGAGCGCTACGGCGTCACCGTGAACGCCGTCGCCCCCGCCGCGCTCACCCGCATGACCGAGAACCTCATGCCCAAGGGCGCCAAGGGCGCCGACCCCGACGACATCGCGCCGCTGGTCGTCTGGCTGGCCAGCGCCGAGGCCCGCGCGATCACCGGCCGGGTGTTCAACGCCCGCGGCGGCGTGATCAGCGTGGCCGAGGGCTGGCACGCCGGGCCGGGCGTCGACAAGGGCAGCCGGTGGGACCCGGCCGAGCTGGGCTCGGTCATCCCCTCCCTGGTCGAGAAGGCCGCGCCGAACGCGCTGACCAACGGCCGCATCCCCGGACGGGAGGACTGACATGCCGCTCGACCACTCCGTGATCGGCCTTGAGGGCGACCCGCAGGAGCGCTCCTGGACGGCCAAGGACACCATGCTGTACGCGCTCGGCGTCGGCGCCGGCACCTCCGAGCTGGAGTTCACGACGGAGAAGGGGCAGCGGGTGCTGCCGACGTTCGCCGTGCTGGCCGCGCAGGCTCGGGGGCGACGCTTCGGCGACTTCGACCCGGCCATGCTGGTCCACGCCGAGCAGGGCTTCGAGCTGCACCGGGAGCTGCCGCCCGCGGGCTCGGTGCGGACGACCTCGAAGGTCACCGGCATCTACGACAAGGGCTCGGGCGCGCTGGTCACCACCGAGGCCACGGCGGTGGACCCGGAGACGGGCGAGCCGGTGATCTCCTCGCGCAGCTCGGTGTTCATCCGGGGCGAGGGCGGCTTCGGCGGCGAGCGCGGGCCGCGCGACGAGTGGGCGGCGCCCGACCGGGCGCCCGACCACAAGGTGACCTACTCGACGCGGCCGGAGCAGGCGCTGATCTACCGGCTGTCCGGCGACTACAACCCGCTGCACAGCGACCCCGACTTCGCCGCCAGGGCCGGCTTCCCCCGGCCGATCCTGCACGGCCTGTGCACGTACGGGGTGACCGGGCGGGCGCTGCTGCACGCGGTCGCCGGGTCGGATCCGGCGCGGTTCAAGGCGATGTCGGGGCGCTTCAGCAGCCCGGTGTTCCCCGGTGAGTCGCTGACGGTGTCGATCTGGGTGGACGGCACGGACGTGGTGTTCCGTACCGCCAAGGACGACGGGACGGTGGTGCTCGACCGCGGCCGTGCGGTCGTCGCCTGACCGGTGTCACGGGCGCCCGCCTGACGGGCGCCCGTCAGGTCTCGTGCAGGGACTTGAGGGGATCGAGGCGGTGGATCAGCGTCACGGTCGCCTCGATGATCTCCCGGGCCTCCTCCTCGGTGTCGGAGGTGGCCACCTCGCGCGCCGCCTCGCCGATGATGCTGGTCAGCACCGCCACGGTGAACCGGTCGAGCGGATCTCCCCCGGCTCCCAGCAACACGGCGTTCTGGCGCACCCACTCGCGGCCGCGCGTGCGGCGCAGCAGCTCGAAGCCGGGCGGGCCGTCGCCGTCGATGAAGAGCCTGACCAGGTCGCGCCGCTCCCAGGCGCCGGCCAGGTAGGCGCGCGCCCCCGCGATCAGCAGCTCGACCGGGTCGCTGACGCCGTCCTTCTTGGCCTTGGCCACGCTGGAGGCCGCCGCCTGCTCGTGGGAGGCCTGGTGGTCCTCGTAGAGGGCGAGGAACAGCTCGGTCTTGCCGCCGAAGTGGTGGTAGAGGCTGCCGACGCTGGAGCCGGCGCGGGAGACCACCTCGGAGACGTTGGAGTCGGCGAAGCCGTGCTCGCTGAAGACCTCGCGCGCGGCCTGCAGCATGCTCTTGCGCGTCTGGGCCGTACGGCTCCACTCCCACGAGGACTTGCGTGCCATGCGGCCATCGTAGCGCGCCAAATTCTAGAATCTGATTCTTGACACAAGCCCGTAACAGTAAGACTGTCTTCCTAGAGGTCAATTCTAGAAATTCTCAGGAGGCGGCTGTGGACTTCTCGCTCACCCCCGAGGAACGGCAGATCCGCGACACCGTCCGGTCCTTCATCGAGAAGGAGGTCATGCCGCTGGAGCCGGAGGTGCTGCGCAACGAGCGCGAAGGCCGCCCAGGGCTGGCCCCGGACGTGCTGCAGGAGCTGCGCGCCAAGGCCAGGAAGTCGGGCTTCTGGGGCATCAACACCCCCGAGGAGTACGGCGGCGCGGCCCTCGGCCCGATCATGTCCGCGATCATCGCCATGGAGATCGGCCGGACGTTCGTGCCGTTCTCGTTCGGCGGCAGCGCCGACAACATCCTCTACGCCGGCACCGAGGAGCAGAAGCAGCGCTACCTGCTCCCGACCATCGAGGGCGAGCGGCGCTCCTGCTTCGCGATCACCGAGCCTGGCGCGGGCTCCGACGCCCGCAACATCCGCACCCGCGCCACCCGCGACGGCAACGAGTGGATCATCAACGGCGAGAAGACGTTCATCACGGGCGGCAACGAGGCCGACTTCGTCATGGTCTTCGCCCTGGCCGAGGAGCACGGCGTGACGTGCTTCCTGGTGGACCGGGACATGGGCTGGAAGTCCGAGCCGATCCCGACCATGGGCCAGTGGGGCCCTGCCTCGCTGGTGTTCCAGGACGTCCGCGTGCCGGAGGAGAACATCCTGGGCGAGCTCGGCAAGGGCTTCGAGCTGGCCATGCAGTGGATCGGCCAGGGCCGCTACATGATCCCGGCGCGCGCGATCGGCTCGGCCGAGCGCATGCTCCAGATGGCCATCGACTACTCCAAGATCCGCAAGTCCATGGGCCAGACCATCTCCGAGTACCAGGCCATCCAGTGGATGATCGCCGACTCGCAGGTGGAGATCGAGGCCGCCAAGTGGCTGACGCTGTACGCCGCCTGGCGGGTCGGGCAGGGCGTGGACGCCCGGCACGCCTCCTCCATCGCCAAGCTGAACGGCGCCGTCATGGCCAACCAGGTCGTCGACCGGGTCCTGCAGATCCACGGGGGTATGGGTTACACGAAGGAACTGCCCATCGAGCGCTGGTATCGCGAATTGCGCCTGCTGCGCATCTTCGAGGGCACCGACGAGATCCAGCGCCGCACCATCGCCCGCAACCTGATCAAGGGACACGCCAAACTCGGCCTCATCGGGGAGTAGTGAGCGCCATGTCCGTCGCCGAGCTGTTCAATCCGCGTTCCATCGCCCTGGTCGGGGCCACGGACAAGTCGGGATGGTCGGTCAGCACGCTGGCCAACCTGCGCGAGCACGGGTTCCCCGGCCCCGTCCACCTGGTGAACCCGCGCGGCGGCATGGTGCACGGCTCGCCCGCCTACCGGAGCCTGGCGGAGATCCCGGAGCCGGTGGACCTGGCGTACGTCATGGTGCCCACGGCGGCCGTGCTCGGCGTGCTGCGCGACGGGGCCAAGCTGGGCATCCGGTCGTACGTGGTGCTCACGGCCGGCTTCGGGGAGTCCGGCGAGGAGGGCGCCCGGATGGAGGCCGAGATCGCCGCCTTCGCCGCCGAGCACGAGCTGACGATCCTCGGGCCGAACGGCAACGGCTACATCAACGCCGCCGCCGGCATCACCCCGTACGGGCTGCCCATCCAGAAGCCGCTGCTGCGCGGCGCAGTCGGCGTGGTGTTGCAGAGCGGCGCGCTGGCCAGCTCGGTGCTGGCCTTCGCGCAGGCCCGCAACCTGGGCGTCAGCCTGCTCACCTCGATGGGGAACGAGACCGTCGTCAGCGTCACCGACGTCGTCGACTACCTCGTGGGCGACCCCGCCACCAAGGTCATCGCCCTCTTCCTGGAGTCGATCAGGAACCCGGCCGAGTTCTCCCGCGTCGCCCGCCGCGCCCTGGAGGCGGGCAAGCCGATCGTGGCGCTCAAGATCGGGCGCAGCAAGCTGGCCTCGCACACCGCTCAGGCCCACACCGGGGCGCTCGTGGGCGACGACGACGTCATCGACGCCGCGCTGCGCCAGCTCGGCGTGATCAGGGTGCGGTCGCTGGAGGACCTCATCATCACGGCCGGGCTGCTGGCCTCGACCGGGCCGCTGCCGGGGCGGCGCATCGGCGTCGTCACGCCGTCCGGCGGGGCATCGGAGATCATCGCGGACCGGGCCGAGGACGAGGGGCTGGAGCTGCCGCCGTTCGCGCCGGAGACGGTGGCGCGGCTGAGGGAGATCGTCCCGGCGTTCGGGACGGTGCAGAACCCGCTCGACGTCACCGGGTACGTCCTCATCGACCGCACCCTGCTCGGCCGGGCGCTGGAGGTGGTCACCGCCGATCCGGGGATCGACGTCGTCATGCTGCTGTCGGAGCCGCCCCGGGTGGAGCCGGCCGATCCAGCGCCGACCTTCGCCCTGTACTCGGCCAGCGCCCAGCGGATCGCCGCCTCGCCGGTGCCGGTCGTGGTGGTGAGCAACGTGCTGACGGACGTCACCGCGTTCGGGCGGCGGGTGCAGCAGGAGACCGGCTATCCGTACATCGCGGGCGGGATCGAGCACGGCCTGCACGCCATCGGGGCGGCGGTGCGGTGGTCGGAGACGCGGACGCGATTGCTGTCCCGCTCCCCCGCCGTCTCTCCGGCCGTGCCCGCGCAGGTTCCCGGCGGGGCGCGGGGCGTGTGGGCTGAGCATCGCGCCGCCGCGCTGCTCGCCTCGGCGGGCCTGCCGGTGGTGCCTTCCGAGCTCGTACGCGACGAGGACGCGGCGGTGGCAGCGGCCAGGCGCTTCGGCTACCCGGTCGTGCTCAAGGTGGCCGCCGAGGGGCTCGGGCACAAGAGCGACATCGGCGGCGTACGGCTCGGGCTCGGCGGGGACGAGGACGTGCGGCAGGCGTACCGTTCGCTGGCCGGGGCGGTGCCCGCGATGGAAGGGGTGCTCGTCCAGCCGCAGCGCGGCGGCGGGATCGAGCTGCTCGTCGGGATCGTACGGGATCCCGCCTGGGGCCTGACGCTGGCCGTGGGCCTGGGCGGGGTCTGGGTGGAGGTGCTGCGCGACGCGGCGCTGCGGGTGCTGCCGGTGGACGCCGCCGAGGTGCGTACGGCGCTGTCGGAGCTGCGCGGCGCGGCCCTGCTGAAGGGGGTGCGCGGCGGCGAGCCGGCGGACCTGGACGCGGTGGCCGACGTCGTGGCCCGGGTGGCGGCCTTCGCCGAGACGCTGGGCGACGGCCTGGAGTCCCTGGAGATCAACCCCTTGCTCGTCACCGGCTCCCACGTCGAGGCCCTGGACGCCCTGGTGACCTGGACGCCTGATATATCTTGACTTCAAGATATTCACGCTGCTCGGGGGCAGGGCGTGCGGTTGCGCTGGATCGAGATCGAGCTTCGGGTACGCGATCCCTGGCGGGTGGCCGATCACGGTTTCCAGGCGATTCCCGCGCTGGTGGTGGCCGTCGAACACGATGGGATGACAGGGCTCGGAGAGGCCCCGGCGTTCCGGACCGCCCAGTACAACTCCGCGATTCCCGTCATGGGCGCGGCTCTGGAGAGCCTGCGCCCGTGGCTCGCACAGGCCGCTCCCGCGGCGCCGGACCGGTTGTGGCCGGCGCTGCGGGAACGGCTCGACGGGCACCCGTTCGTCCTGCACGCCGTCGACGTGGCGCTGTGGGATCTGTGGGGCAAGGTGCGGGATCGGCCCGTGCGTGCCCTGCTCGGCGCCGACTGCGCGGTCGGCGCGGTCAGCGCGTACAGCATCGGGCTCGACGAGCCGCGGGCGATGGTGCGCAAGTTGCGCGACAAGCCGGGCTGGCCCATCTACAAGATCAAGATGGCCGGGCCCGAGCACCTCGACGTCCTCAGGCTGCTGCGCGCCGAGACGGACGCCCCCTTCTACGTGGACGGGAACGGCGCGTGGCGGCCCGACGATCTCCTGGCGAGCCTGGACGTCATGGCGGAGCTCGGCGTGGCGCTGCTGGAGCAACCCCTGCCCGTCGCCCTCGGGAGCGAGATGCCCGGTGTCCGCCGGCGGGCGGCCTTCCCGGTCATCGCCGACGAGTCGGTGACCACCGTCGAGGACGTGCCCGGCTGCCGGGACGGCTTCGACGGCGTCAACGTGAAACCCCTGAAGCTCGGCGGGCTCAGCCCGGCCGCGGAGGTGGCGCGGGCGGCCCGCGACCAGGGGCTGTCGGTCATGCTCGGGTGCGTGCCCGAATCGACCGTGGGCATCTCGGCCACCGCCCAGCTCGCGGCCTGGGCCGACTACCTCGATCTCGACAGCGCGCTGCTGCTCGACGACGATCCCGCCACCGGAGTGTCGATCGACCCGCGCGGGCGCGTACGTTTCCCCGTGGACGCGGGGACCGGTGCGCGTCTGCGCGCCCAGGTGCCCCCGCTTCCGCTCTGAACGTCGCGCCCGGCCTCGGGTCTCACGGCAGCCGGTTGGCGAGGACCAGGGTGGCGGCGGAGGCGAACATGCCGCCGTTGCCGAGCACCACGCTGATCTCCACCTCGGGCACCTGCGCCGCCGCCTCGCCGCGCAGCTGTCGCACCGACTCCTGGATGGCGAACATGCCGTACATGCCGGTGTGGGTGTAGGACAGGCCGCCGCCGTTGGTGTTCAGCGGGAGGCGTCCGCCCGGGGACGTGTGCCCCTCGGCGATGAACGCCCCCGCCTCGCCGCGGCCGACGAAGCCCAGATCCTCCAGGCCGTAGATCGGCACGTGGGCGAAGGCGTCGTAGATCATGAGGTGGTCGACGTCCTCGTGGCCGATCTTGGCCTCCGCGAACGCCGCCTCGCCCGACAACCGGAACGCCTTGGAGGTGGTGAAGTCCTCCATCTGGGAGATCATCGGCGCCTCTGCCGACTCGCCGGAGCCGAGCAGGTAGACCGGTGAACGACGGGCGCGGTCTTCCGTGGTGACGATGAGCGCGCCGCCGCCGTCCGTCACCAGGCAGCACTCCAGCAGGTGGAACGGGTAGGCGACCATGCGCGAGGCGAGCACGTCGTCCACCGTGATGAGGTCCTGGAACATGGCCCGGGGGTTGCGGTTGGCCCACCGCCGCTGCGCCACCGCCACCTCGGCGAGCTGCTCGTGCGTGAGGCCGGTCTCCTTCATGTAGCGCAGCGCCGTGATCGTGAACGACGTCGGCGGCCCCACCACGCCGTACGGCAGCTCGAACTGGCCGAGGATCGAGTCGGGCCCCATGCCGTAGCGGCCGGCGCCGACGCGGGAGCGTCCCGACTCGCCGTGGGTGATGAGCACCGTACGGCACAGCCCGGCGCGGATGGCGGCGGCGGCGTGCCGGACGTGGAACAGGAACGACGACCCTCCGACGCCCGTGCCGTCCAGCCAGGCCGGCGTGATGCCGAGGGCATGGGCGATCTGGATCGGGCCGGGGGTGCCGACCGTCGCGACGCCGTCGATGTCGTGGATGCTCATGCCGGCGTCGGCCAGGGCGTTCCTGGCGGCTTCCAGGTGCAGTTGCAGCGTGGAGTGGTGGGGCAGCCTGCCGACCTCGTCAGTCTCTGCCGCCCCCGCGATCACTACGGTCATCGGGCGCCTCCCGCCGGCTCGAAGAGCGGCACATGAACGTCGCCGCGCTGCTCGAACACCACCTGCAGCTCCATGTCCAGCGGCAGCTGCTCGGGGACGTTCTCCACGCCCACGATGTTCGTCATCATGCGCACGCCCTCCTCCAGCTCCACGACCGCGATCGCGTACGGGGCCTCCTCCTCGAAGCCGGGGGCGGGGCGGTGGTTGATGACGTAGGAGTACAGGGTCGCGCGGCCGCTGGCGCGGACCCACTCGACCTGGTCGCCGCCGCACCGGGGGCAGTTCGGCCGCGGGTAGAAGTAGTGCCGCTCACACGACAGGCAGCGCTGGATCCTCAGCTCTCCCGCGGCCGTGCCGTCCCAGAACGGCTGGGTCTCGGGCGTGGGCTTAGGTGCCGGCTTCATCGGCCTCCCCAATTCATAGTTTCTAGAATCACACTCTAGATCTAGCTTCTGTCCCCACTCAAGAGCCCCGGCGGGTGCGCGGATCACCACGATGTGACGACCGCGTTGTTGAGCGGGCCTCGGGAGGTGGACGCCATTGCGACGGAGGCGGGCTCGGACGGGGACACGCATCATCCGCCGCCTGACGCAACGCCCGTCGTTGCCGGGCGGGCGCGGCATCGTGCGACGTGAGCCGGCACCCGGTCGGGCCGGAGGGGGCAGGGG
>NZ_SMKQ01000056.1 GCF_004348995.1 Nonomuraea terrae | reverse complement strand
TCTCCAAATGATGTTTGGAAACTTCGTCCAAGCAAAACCGTCAAACAATCTCTTTGACGAGGTGTTGCATGAAAATCATGCACTGGCTTTTAACACACTGTTGAGTTCTCAAGAAACGGACGCGTACATCCGCACCAGAATCCTTGAACCCGGTGCGCGAGGCGCTCACATTTCATTTCCTTCAGTCTACCCTATCGTGACGATTCTTGTCAAACCGCCCGATCCGGGAGCTTCCGGACTTGCCCCGCTCGGAGACAACCCTGCTAACTTACTCTAACTTTCGGCGCTTGTCCAACCGCGTGGCTGGGGCCGCCCAAAAGCCGGGGCTCATCAGAAGGGGTTTGTCAGAGCCAACCGGCCCTGCGCAGAAAACTCTAGCAGCCTCTGCGACGGGGAAGGCCCATCTTCGGTAACAAATAGACCTCCCCCGTTTGCGTACGGTTCAAACACCCAGCCCGGCGAGCTGGGCCTCCAGCCGCGCGATGTCGGCGGACGCCTGCTCGGCACGGCTGCGGACCTTGTCCACGACGTCCTGCGGCGCCTTGGCCATGAACTGCTCGTTGCCCAGCTTGGCCGCCACCTGGGAGGCCTCCTTGCGCGCGGCGGCCAGGTCCTTCTCCAGCCGCTTGCGTTCGGCGGCGACGTCGATGGCGCCGGCGGTGTCGATCTCGACCGTGACTCCGCCCACCGTGAGCCGCGCCGTGGCGTTGAACGACCCGGACGGCTCCGTCAGCCGCAACAGCGACCGGATCGCCGTCTCCTGGCCGGACAGCGGCGTGCCGGCCAGGGCGAGCCGCGCGGCCACCTTCTGGCCCGGCTTGAGCCCCTGATCCGAGCGGAACCGGCGGACTTCCGTCACCAGCTCCTGCAGTGCCTCGATCTCCGCCTCCGCGGCCGGGTCGGTGTAGCGGGCGTCGGCCGTCGGCCAGGCCGCCACGACGATCGACTCCTTGCCGGTGACGGCCCGCCACAACTCCTCGGTGACGAACGGCACCAGCGGGTGCAGCAGCCGCAGCAGCGCGTCGAGCACGTGGCCGAGCACCAGTCGCGTGTGCTCCAGCCCCTCGCCAAGCTGGATCTTGGCCAGCTCGAGATACCAGTCGCAGACCTCGTCCCACGCGAAGTGGTAGAGCAGATCGGAGGCCTTGGCGAACTCGAACTCCTCGAGGGCCGCGTCGGCCGCCGTGATGACGGTCTGCAGCCGCGACAGGATCCACCGATCGGCCGGGGTCAGCTCGGCGTCGTCGAGGGAGCCGACAGCGGCGCCGTTCATCAACGCGAATCTGGTGGCGTTCCAGATCTTGTTGCAGAAGTTGCGGGAGCCGGCCGCCCATTCCTCGCTCACCGCGACGTCGGCGCCCGGGTTGGCGCCGCGCAGCAGGGTGAAGCGGGTGGCGTCGGCGCCGAAGCGTTCGACCCAGTCGAGCGGGTCGACCACGTTGCCGAACGACTTCGACATCTTCTTGCCGTACTGGTCGCGGACCATGCCGTGCAGGGCGACGACGCGGAACGGCGGCGCGCCGTCCATGGCGTACAGGCCGAACATCATCATCCGGGCGACCCAGAAGAACAGGATGTCGTAGCCGGTGACCAGCACGGAGGTCGGGTAGAAGCGCGCGAGCTCGGGCGTCGAGTCGGGCCAGCCCATGGTCGAGAACGGCCACAGGCCTGAGGAGAACCACGTGTCGAGGACGTCAGGGTCCTGCGTGTAGCCGGCGGGCGGCTCCTCGTCGGGGCCGACGCACACGACCTCGCCGCCCGGGCCGTACCAGACCGGGATGCGGTGGCCCCACCACAGCTGGCGGGAGATGCACCAGTCGTGCATGTCGTCGACCCAGTCGAAGTAGCGCTTGGCCATCTCCGGCGGGTGGATGCGGGTGCGCCCGTCGCGGACGGCGTCACCCGCCGCCTTAGCCAGCGGCCCGACGTTGACGAACCACTGCAGCGACAACCGCGGCTCGACCACGGTCTTGCAGCGCGAGCAGTGACCGACCGAGTGGACGTAGGGACGCTTCTCGGCGACGATGCGTCCCTCGGCGCGCAACGCCGCCACCACGGCGGGACGGGCCTCGAACCGGTCGAGCCCCTGGAACGGGCCGTGCGCGATGATGACGCCGCGTTCGTCCATGATCGTGAGGGACGGCAGCGAGTGACGGCGGCCGATCTCGAAGTCGTTGGGGTCGTGGGCCGGGGTGACCTTGACCGCGCCGGTGCCGAACGCCGGATCGACGTGCTCGTCGGCGACCACCGGGATCATGCGGCCGGTCAGCGGCACCTCCACCATCGTGCCGACCAGGTGGGCGTAGCGCTCGTCGGACGGGTGGACGGCGACAGCGGTGTCGCCGAGCATGGTCTCGGCGCGTGTGGTGGCCACCACGATGTCGTCGGAGTAGCGGATCGAGACGAGCTCACCCTCGTCCTCGCTGTGCTCGACCTCGATGTCGGACAGCGCGGTCAGGCAGCGCGGGCACCAGTTGATGATGCGCTCGGCGCGGTAGATCAGCCCGTCGTCGAAGAGTTTCTTGAAGATGGTCTGCACGGCCCGCGAGAGCCCCTGGTCCATCGTGAACCGCTCGCGCGACCAGTCGACGCCGTCGCCCAGCTTGCGCATCTGGCCGAGGATGCGTCCACCGGACACTTCCTTCCACTCCCAGACACGCTCGACGAACGCCTCGCGCCCCAGGTCGTGCCGGGACTTGCCCTCCTTGGCCAGCTCGCGTTCGACGACGTTCTGGGTGGCGATGCCGGCGTGGTCCATGCCGGGCAACCAGAGCGTCTCGCGCCCCTGCATGCGGGCGCGGCGCGTCAGCGCGTCCTGGATGGAGTGGTCGAGCGCGTGCCCGATGTGCAGGACACCCGTCACGTTGGGCGGCGGGAGGACGATGCTGTACGGCTCGCGCGAGCTGCCCGGGTCGGCGCGGAAGTAGCCTTCGGATACCCAGCGCTCGTAGCTACGGGTCTCGACGTCGGCCGGTGTGTATTGAGTAGGCAGCTCTGGCGTTGTCACAGTGACCAATTCTAAGGACGAGGGCGAGCGGAAAACGCCCCGAGCCGGGAGCCGCCGTACGCGGCATCCCGTATCGGAGCGAGAAACCCCAACACCGTACGGCCTCCGCGCGTGTCCCGGAAAACCGGAAGCGCCCGCGCGGCGGGCTGCCGCGGGGCGCTCGGGATGCCGCCGGACGGGCGGCGGCGGGTCAGGCCGACTTCTCGCGCGGAGTGCGCTGCTGCTTGGCGGCGAGCTGGTCGCGCGGGACGAGCGTCGGGATCGCGTGCTCGATCACCGACTCGCGGGTGATGACCACGCGGGCGACGTCTTGCCGGGACGGCACTTCGTACATGACGGACTGGAGCACTTCCTCCAGGATGGCGCGCAACCCGCGGGCGCCGGTGCCGCGCAGGATCGCCTGGTCGGCGATGGCCTCCAGGGCTCCGTCGGTGAACTCCAGCTCCACGCCGTCGAGCTCGAGCAGCTTGCGGTACTGCTTGACCAGGGCGTTGCGCGGCTCGGTGAGGATCTGGATGAGCGCCTCGCGGTCGAGGTTGTGCACCGAGGTGATGACCGGCAGACGGCCGACGAACTCGGGGATCATCCCGAACTTCAGCAGGTCTTCGGGCATCACGTCGGAGAAGATGTCGGCCGCGTCGACCTCTTCCTTCGACCGGATGATGGCGTTGAAGCCGATGCCCTTCTTGCCGATGCGCGACTCGATGATCTGCTCAAGGCCGGCGAACGCACCACCGCAGATGAACAGCACGTTGGTGGTGTCGATCTGGATGAACTCCTGGTGCGGGTGTTTACGGCCGCCCTGCGGAGGCACCGACGCGGTCGTGCCCTCCAGGATCTTCAGCAGGGCCTGCTGCACACCTTCGCCGGAGACGTCGCGTGTGATCGACGGGTTTTCGCTCTTGCGAGCGATCTTGTCGACCTCGTCGATGTAGATGATGCCGGTCTCGGCCTTCTTGACGTCGTAGTCGGCCGCCTGGATGAGCTTGAGCAGGATGTTCTCGACATCCTCGCCGACGTATCCCGCCTCGGTGAGCGCGGTGGCGTCGGCGATGGCGAAGGGCACGTTGAGCATCTTCGCCAGGGTCTGCGCCAGCAGCGTCTTGCCCGAGCCCGTGGGCCCGAGCAGCAGGATGTTGCTCTTGGCCAGCTCAAGGCCGTCGTCTCTGCCCCGGTCTCCCGACTGCACCCGCTTGTAGTGGTTGTACACCGCCACCGAGAGAGCCTTCTTCGCCTTGTCCTGACCGATGACGTAGGCGTCGAGGAACTCGTAGATCTCCCTGGGCTTGGGCAGGTTGTCCCACTTGAGCTCGGAGGACTCCGACAGCTCCTCCTCGATGATCTCGTTGCAGAGATCGATGCACTCATCGCAGATGTAGACGCCTGGACCGGCAATGAGCTTCTTGACTTGCTTCTGGCTCTTTCCGCAGAACGAGCACTTCAGCAGGTCTCCCCCGTCGCCGATGCGTGCCACCCCAGATACTCCTTTGCGTGGGACCGCCCTGCTGCCGAGAGCAGTGTCTCCGGACATCCTCCGGACTAGGCCGAACCGCTCAGGTTTCGACGTTACCGTCTTCTGGGCCCTCAGTGAGCCCCCTAGCGGCGAGTCGCACCGGAACGTGCCCTATAGGGCAGCGCTCCGGTGCGTCACGTCTCGTCTAGGAAGCCACGGCCTGAGCTCGTTTCTTCCTGGACGGGATGATGTCATCGATCAGACCATACGCCTTCGCCTCGTCCGCGTTGAGAATTTTGTCGCGTTCGATGTCCTTGCGGACTTCGGCGGAGGACTTACCGGTGTGCCGGGCCACGATGTCTTCCAGCAGCGTGCGCATGCGGAGGATCTCGCGGGCCTGGATCTCGATGTCACTTCCCTGGCCGCCGCCCTCGGTGGACGGCTGGTGGATCAGCACCCGGGCGTTGGGCAGCGCGAAGCGCTTGCCCGGGGTGCCGCCGGCCAGCAGCACGGCCGCCGCGGAGGCGGCCTGGCCGAGGCAGACGGTCTGGATCTCCGGCCGGACGAACTGCATCGTGTCGTAGATCGCCGTCATGGCGGTGAAGGAACCACCGGGCGAGTTGATGTAGATGCTTATGTCGCGGTCGGGGTCGAGCGACTCAAGCGTCAGCAGCTGCGACATGACGTCGTTCGCCGAGGCGTCGTCGATCTGCACGCCGAGGAAGATGATGCGGTCCTCGAACAACTTGGTGTACGGGTCCATCGTCTTGGACCCGGTGGACGTGCGCTCGGTGAACTGCGGGAGCACGTAGCGGCTTTGGATGTTCACAGTAGCTCCCCCTTAGGAAACCGGGCCGTGCGAGGGCACCTGGCGCGCACTGCGGACGACGTGGTCGATGAAGCCGTAGTCCTTGGCCTCCTCGGCCGTGAACCACCGGTCGCGGTCGGAGTCGGCCTCGATCTGGTCCAGCGGCTGCCCCGTGTGGAAGGCGATCCGCTCGGCGAGCGTCTTCTTCACGTAGAGCATCTGCTCGGCCTGGATGGCGATGTCGGCCGCCGTGCCGCCGATGCCACCCGACGGCTGGTGCATCATGACGCGGGCGTGCGGCAGAGCGTAACGCTTGCCCTTGGCCCCCGCGGTGAGCAGGAACTGCCCCATCGAGGCCGCCATCCCCATCACCACGGTCGATACGTCGTTCGGCACGTATTCCATCATGTCGTAAATCGCCATGCCGGCACTCACCGAGCCCCCCGGTGAGTTGATGTAGAGCGAGATGTCGCGGTCGGGGTCGTCGGCCGCCAGCAGCAGCAGCTCGGCGCAGATCCGGTTGGCGATCTCGTCGTTGACCTCCTGCCCGAGCACGATGATCCGCTCGCGGAGCAGGCGCTGGTAGAGCTGGTCTTCAAGCCGGAAGGCGGAGCCGTTCTCACGGCCTCGAGACTCAGGCTGATAGAAGGTCGGCGGGCTGGTCACAGCGTCACCTTCCGATGCGTCGTAATCGATTGGCTTTGCTTGTGACCTTAACGCGCGCTGCCCATAGCTCATGCCCGGTCGCCGGGACTGTTCGCTGACGGCGCATGTCGCAGCGCCTCGGGGGCTTGCCATGTCGCGTCGCTTTCGTACCTGGCCGGGGGGAAGAGGACGCTCTGGGCGGCCCGAGAGAGGTGGACGCGCGCATCCCTGCCCGGTAACCCTCCGTTGGTCCGCAGGCCACCACGAGGCCGCTGAGAGCCGCGTACGGCGCCCCGGGAACGCGTAAGCCCCCGGACCGGTCGGTTCGGGGGCTTTACGTCGGCTCGGATGAAAACCGTTACGCCTCGGGCTTGTCGTCCTCGTCGGCGGGCTCTTCCTCAGGGGCCTCGCCACCGTTGAGCTCGGTGTAGATGGCCTTGAGGTCGACCTCGTTGCCGTCGGCGTCGACGACCTTGGCGGCGTCGCCCAGGACGGCCTTGGCCTTGTCACGGACGATCTCGACCATGGCGAGCGTGAGCTGGTCGTTGTCGGCGAGGTGCTGGGCCAGCTCGTTGGGCTGGACGCCCATCTCCATGGCGCGGCGGACCACGAAGTTGGTCAGCTCCTGCTCCGAGACGCCGAGCTCCTCGGCCTTGACGACCTTGTCGAGCACGAAGCCGACCTTGATCGCCCGGGCGGAGGTGGTCTCGAACTCGGCGAAGCGCTCCTCCTCCGTCGTCTGGTAGAGACGGAAGAAGGCCTCGCGGCTCAGGCCGCTCTCGGCGATCTGGTGGTCGAGGTTGTGCTTGCGGGCGTCGATCTCGGCCTTGAGCGCGCTGTCGGGCAGCGGGATGTCGATCTGCTCGAGCACCGCGTCGAGCGCCTTCTCGCGGGCCTGGACGACCTGGTCGATCACCTTGTTGCGGCGGACCTGCTCGCTGATGCTGGCCTTGAGCTCGTCGAGCGTGTCGAACTCGCTCGCGAGCTGGGCGAACTCGTCGTCGAGCTCCGGCAGGACCTTCTCCTTGACCGACTTGACGTTGATGATCACGTCGGCCTCCTCGCCGGCGTTCTCGCCGCCGACGAGCTCGGTCTTGAAGCCCTTCTCCTCGCCCGCGGACATGCCCTCGAGCGCGGCGTCGAGGCCCTGCAGCACGGAGCCGGCGCCGACCTCGTAGGAGACCTCGCTGGCCTGCTGCTCCTCGATGTTCTGGCCGTCGATCTCGGCGCGCAGGTCCATCACGACGAAGTCGCCGTTGGCGGCGGGCCGCTCGACGCCGGTCAGCGTGGCGAAGCGCTGGCGCAGCGCGTCGAGCTGGGCGTCGACGTCTTCGTCGGAGACCTCGGCGGAGTCGACCGTGACCTCGAGGCCCTGGTAGTCGGGCAGCTCGAAGTTGGGACGGATGTCGACCTCGGCGGTGAACTCGATCTGCTCGCCGTCGTCGATCTTCGTGACCTCGATGTCAGGCTGGCTGACCGGGAACACGTCGACCTCGTCGACGGCCTGGCCGTACAGCTTGGGCACCGCGTCGTTGAGGGTCTCCTCCAGCACCACCGCCCGGCCGAAGCGCTGCTCGATGATGCGGGCCGGAACCTTGCCAGGCCGGAACCCGGGGACGCGCACCTGCTGCGCGACCTTCTTGTACGCCGCATCCATGCTGGGGCGCAGCTCTTCGAACGGCACCTCGACAGTGAGCTTGACCCGGGTCGGGCTGAGCTCCTCGACAGCGGTCTTCACGGAATGGTCTCCTTGATCAAGCTACGAGTGATCGCGGGCGCGTCCATCGGTACGGCCCACGCGCCGCGCCCACATGAGCGGTGTTGGGCATGCTCCGCCATGGCGGGATCCAACGCCATGGCCAGTCTAGGGCAGATGCACACCCAACAACGACGCTCGCCGCCCTCAGAACTCGTCGGCGATCGTCCGCAGCAGCTCGATCGTCTCGTCAGGAGTGGTGCTCACGGCGCACAGCCGCTCCATCACCTCGCTGTATCGGTCCACGTCCTCACGCTTGTCCAGGTAGAGCGCGCTGGCCAGCTGCTCGACGTACACCACGTCGGGCAGGTCGGCGTCGGGGAATCTCAGGATGCTGAACGCCCCGCCCTCGGCGCTGTGCCCGCCGTAGCTGAACGGCATGATCTGGATCGTGATGTTGTGCTGGCGCATGAGGTCGATGAGGTGCTCGAGCTGGGCCCGCATCACCTCGACTCCACCGATCGGCCGGCGCAGCGCGGCCTCGTCGATCACCGCCCAGAACACCGGCCCGTCCGGCCGGTCGAAGATCCTCTGGCGCTCCAGGCGGAGATCCACCCTTCTGGCGATCTCCTCGGCTCCGATGCCCGCCGCCCCTGCGGTCACCACAGCCCGTGCGTACTCCTTGGTCTGCAACAGTCCTGGCACGAACTGGACCTCGTAGGTCCTGATCCTGGCGGCGGCCTCCTCAAGGCCGACGTACGCCTGGAACCACGTGGGCAGGACGTCGTTGAACCGGTGCCACCAGCCGGGTTCGTTGGCGGTGGCGACCAGGTCCAGCACCGCGGCGCGAGCCTGCTGATCCACCACTCCGTACAGGGTCAGCAGGTCCTCGACGTCACGTTCCTTGAACCCCACCCGGCCCAGCTCCATGCGGCTGATCTTGGATTCGGACCCCCGGATGAGGTGGCCCGCCTCCTCACGAGTGACGTTCTTCGCTTCCCTGAGCTTGCGCAGCTGGGAGCCCAGGAGGATGCGCAGCGCCGTCGGCCCGGAACCCGGCTGGTTCTGCGTCACTTTGCCTCCTATCAAGGTCCGCACACACAGTGACACCACATTGCCGGGTATGACAAGGTCTCAACCTGGTGTCCGATTCAGGGACTAATGGGCAAAAACAGTGCTTGCTCCTGCACACTGCACATGCACGTGCATTTGGGTCTTGCAGCGACGGCGACTCGTGACCCATGATGGCCTAGTGCATATTGGGCCAAACATGCACTAACCAAGGTTGAATCGGGAGGTATCGGCGGCATGGTGGAGGATCCTCTGGCCACTGCCGATTGCCTGCAGATCACCCGCGAGGTGGGATTCGACCATCTCCTCCAGGGCGGCAAGCCGTACACGACCTCGTGTCCGCTGCCCTTCCAGGCCGACTCGGTGAAGACCGCCAGGGACGTGACCCGCTCGACGCTGCGCGGCTGGGGTCTGCACGACCTCAGCGACGACGCCGCGCTCGTGGTGTCGGAGCTCGTGACGAACGCGGTCAGGTACGCGATGTACGCCGGCGGCCGCCGCGAGATCCAGCTGTTGCTCATGCGGGTCGCGCCGCACGTGCTGCTGGCCGTGGCGGACCCGAGCGACGAGGTGCCGCGGCGCAAGGAGCCCGACTTCATCTCCGAGAACGGCCGCGGCCTTTACATCGTCGAAACCTACAGCCAGTGCTGGGGCTGGGACCCGCTGGCCCGCGGCGGCAAGGCCGTCTGGGCGCTCTTCCACGCCGGCTCCTGAGCCCCCGTTTCAGGGCGTCATTCGCCCGTGACGCCGTCGATACGCTCGCGTAGCAGGTCGGCGTGACCGTTGTGGCGAGCGTACTCCTCGATCATGTGCACGAGAACCCAGCGGTGCGAGCAGTCGTCGCCGTTGCGGTCGCCGACGGCGTCCAGCGGCTTGGCGGCCGAGATGCGGCGGGCGTGCTCGATCTCCCGCCGCCAGGTGTCGAAGGCCTCCGGCACCGACGCGGTGTCGACCTCCTTGAAGTCGTTGTCGTTGTCGCGGTCCTTGTCCCACAACTTGGGGATGTCCTCGCCGTCGAGCACGCGGCGGAACCACATGCGTTCGACATGGGCCATGTGCCTGACCAGGCCCAGGAGAGACATGTCCGAGGGCGGCGCGGAACGCTCGCGCAGCTGCTCGTCCGACAGGCCCGCGCACTTGACGGCCAGGGTCGCGCGGTGCCATTCGAGCCAGTTGTTCAGCATGGTCAGTTCGTCGCCGAGGTAGGCCGGGGGTACTCGGGTGTCGGTCACGTCGCCAGACCCTATACCGGACGAAGCGCCGTCTATCCGGCGATCCGCGTCCGGAGGCGGGCCGTGGCCGCGCGGCGGCCCCACGCGATGACGGCGCAGAGCACGAGCAGGGACAACGGCATGACCGCCGCTCCCCCGGAGACGAAGAGCTCGGTCAGCGTCGCGCAGACCATCAGCACGGCGAGCGCCAGTCCGGCCACCCCCGCCAGTGGCGGCACCAGCAGTCCTGCTGCGCCGGCCACCTCGAGCGCGCCCGTCAGGTGACGGAACCAGTCGCCCAGCCCGATCGCCTCGAACGTGGAGGCGGACGGCTCGGCGTTCGTGAACTTGGCCATGGCGGACATCACGAAAAATCCCGCCACGACGACCTGGAGGACCCACAGGGCGATGTTCCCCACGCGTGTGGTCATTCTTCTCCCCTTCCGTTGCCTCCGACGCTAAGGAGGGACGCGGCCGGGGAGAATCGACCTGGCTGCCCGGACGGGGTGTACCTAGGTACACCCCGTACCGAGGCACCGCTCAAGCTCGGCGGGGCGACGCTCGACTGACCTGATAGAGGGCCATGCCGTACATGGTCAGGCCGAGCAGGACCATGGCGATCACCACGGGCCAGCGCAGGCTCGGGCTCATGTACGTGGCCAGGAACCAGCTGTGGCGCTCGATGTCGTTGACGATGAAGATCGAGGCCACGATCCCCTGCGGGAACAGCGGGATCGAGCCGAAGCCGAAGCCCACCCAGGCGATGGCCTGCTGGGGTTTGGGCAGGGCGGCGAGTCTGGAGGCCGCGGCCTTCCCCGTACGGCGGCCGGTGCGCATGGCGTGCAGCAGTTCGGGGCCCTGGCCGCGCAGCCGTCGTTCGGCCATGAGACCGAGGCCCCAGTAGCACAGGGCGCCCGTCGCCAGGCCGACCGCGACGCCGGCCCAGCCGTACCGGAGGGCCGCGAGGCCGGCGGGCACGCCGGTCACCACGACGAGCGCCAGCATGAGGTAGGCGAGCCCGGTCAGGCCGCCGTTGTCGTCGCTGACGCGCAGCGGGTTGCCGCTGCGCTTGTGCGGGTCGGTCCCCGGCACCAGCCCGTACACCGACAGCAACGGCACCAGCCCCGCGGCGCCGCCCAGCAGGGCGGGCAGCAACGCGAGCACGAGCGGCCACTGCCCGCCGGCGACGGCGGTGCTCCCGACGGTGACCACGCCCGCTACCGGGGCGATCACGGCCAGCCAGGCTCGTTGCCGGCCGCGTACGTCGGTCGCGCCCGGCGTCAGCATGGTGAGCCACAGCGCGGTGCCGTCGGTGCCGTACAGGTTGGAGGTCAGCCCGGCGGCCATCACGACGAAGATCGGCCCGGCGGACGGCAGCATGCCGTCCCAGCCGATGAGCAGCGGGCTGGCGCCGAAGCAGACGGCGAAGGACAGGGCGAAGACCAGCTGGTGGTTGCGCGCCAGATCGCGGGACCAGGTACGCAGCTCCTTGGCGACGACCGCGCCGTTGGCGCTCGCCGCCCTGATCGGCCGGCGCGGGCGGCCCGACGTGCGCGGTGCGCCCGCGCTCCTGGCCAGGAGCGCGGCCCAGGCCGCCAGCAACAGCAGATCGAGTACGGCGAGACCGGCGAGCGCGGCGAGGTCGCCCCTGACCGCGAGCAGGCCCCAGCCGGAAGGCAGGTACCAGACCGCCTCCGGCACCCCGCTCTGGTCGAACAGCGCGAGGAACACCCAGATCTGGCTGCCCCCTGCCAGCACGGCCCCGTTGACCACGCCCGCGCCGACCGCCCCCAGGCGGGAGCGCAACGCCAGGCCGAGCACGCCCACGGCGACCTTCGACAGCAGCACGAACAGGGCCAGCTGCAGCACGATCGCGGGCACGGCCGGCAACACGCCGGCCGGTCCCGCATGCCGTACGCCGGCCACCGCCAGCCCGAGCAGAGCGGTCAGGCTGATCAGCGGGGCCAGCCCGACGAACGCCGCCACCAGCAGGCCGGTCGCCAGGCGATGCGACTTGAGGCCGAGAAGGGCGAAATGCTCGGGCTTGAGGGTCTCGTCGCCGCCGCCCATGACCACCGGACCCAGGATCCAGCCCATCATCCATACCGCGTAGACCCCGGCGAGCAGCTCGGCGTCGGCCGTCGCGGCCAGGTAGAGCGTCCCGCCCGAGAACAGCAGCCCCAAGAAGACACCCGTGGAGGTCATCGAGCCCCACGCGCCCTTGTGCGAGTGCCGCAGCACCGCGATCTTCATCCGGGCCAGGGTCAGCGCGACAGCCACGCCAGCTCCTTCACGCCGCCACCCTCGGCGTTCACCAGCCGCACGAAGCGCTCTTCCAGGCTCCGGCCTTCCCGGATCTCCTCCAGCGTGCCGGCGGCGGCCACCCGGCCCCCGTCGATCACGGCCACGTGGTCGCACAGCTGTTCCACCAGCGCCATGACATGGCTGGACAGCACGATCGAGCCGCCTCCCGCGACGAAGCCGCGCAGGATCGTCTTGATCGTCGCCGCCGAAACCGGGTCCACCGCCTCGAACGGCTCGTCCAGCACCAGCAGCCGCGGCGCGTGCAGCAGAGCCGCGGCCAGGCCGATCTTCTTGCGCATGCCGGTCGAGTACTCGATCACCAGCGTCTTCTCCGCCCGGTCCAGCTCGAGCACGCTCAGCAGGTCCTCGGCACGCCGGCCGACCGTGCTCTCGGGGAGGCCGCGCAGCAGGCCGAGGTAGGTCAGCACCTCGCGGCCGGTCAGCCGCTCCGGCATGGCCAGGCCGTCCGGCAGCACCCCGATCAGCGCCTTGGCGGCGGCGGGCTCCTCCCACACGTCGATGCCGAAGACGTGAGCGGATCCGGCGTCGGGCCGCAGAAGCCCGACCGCACAAGGTGGTGGTCTTGCCCGCGCCGTTCTGCCCCACCAGCCCCAGGAACGCGCCCCGCGGCACCTCCAGATCGATCCTGTCCGCCGCGAGCGAGGCGCCGAAGGCCTTGGACAGGCCGGTGAGCCGCAGCGCGGCATCGTCATCCGCGAACGACCGCAAGAGCTTCCCCTCAGGTGAATCACAGCTGGTCAGGGACAGCCTTCCGCTCCGCCCATCAGGCGATCAACGACAGCTCCGATAACATCCCATAACGTCACACTTATGGATTGAAAGGTCGAAATGGAGCTGCGGGACATCGAGATCTTCCTCACGCTTGCGGAGGAACTTCACTTCGGCCGTACCGCGGAAAGGCTCCACATCACCCAGGCCCGCGTCAGCCAGTCCATCAAGAAGCAGGAGCGGCGCATCGGAGCCCCGCTGTTCGAGCGGAACAGCCGTACCGTACGCCTCACTGCCATCGGCAGCCGCCTGCACGACGATCTGCGACAGGCCTACGACCTCGTCCACAGCGGCCTGGCCCGCGCGGCCGGCACCGCGCAGGGCGTCCAGGGCACCCTGCGGCTTGGCGTGATGGGAGCGCTGGGCAATGAGCTGCGCCCGGTGATCGACGAGTTCGGCGCCCGTCACCCCGACTGCGCGGTCCAGATCTCCGAGTACCACTTCAGCGAGCCGCTCGCCGCGCTGCGCTCCGGCGAGGTCGACATGTAGCTCATGTGGCTGCCGGTCAGGGAGGCCGACCTCGCCGTCGGGCCCGTGGTCCTGACGGAGGGGCGCGTGCTCGCGATCGCCGAGACCTCCGACCTCGCCGGCCGTACGTCGGTGTCCATGGAGGACCTGGCCGGCCGGCCGGTTCTCGATCCGGGGCCGGCGGCGCCGGTCTACTGGGCCGAGGCCATGATCCCCGCATTCACCCCCAGCGGCGGGCCCATCCCGCGCGGCCCGCGGGCTCGCACCTTCCACGAACTACTCGTGCTCGTCGCCGCCGGGCAGATCGTCAGCCCGGTCAACGCTCACGTCGCC
This sequence comes from Nonomuraea terrae, assembly GCF_004348995.1. GTDB lineage: Bacteria > Actinomycetota > Actinomycetes > Streptosporangiales > Streptosporangiaceae > Nonomuraea > Nonomuraea terrae. The sequence continues at coordinate 29,219 of NZ_SMKQ01000056.1, read as the reverse complement.
CGCTACTACACCCACCCGGACATCGCCCTACTGCCCATCCATGACGCTCCGCGTACGGAATGGGCGCTGGTCTGGCGCGCGGAGTGCGAGACGCCGCTCGTCCGCGCCTTCGTCCGTACGGGACAGGACCTGGGGTCACGGCCCATCGCCACGAGAGCCTGACCTCGCGCCTGCGGCTACCGACCATGAAGAAGACGATGACTGCCTTGGCGGCCTGTGCCGTCCTGGCGGTCGGTGCCGTTCCAGCTCATGCGGCGCCCGAGGACCCGGTCCGCGCGCTCACGACCAAGCCGGTGGCCGGGCACGGCGTGCGCTTCACCGAGACGGCCACGGTGGTGGACGGCCTCGAGGAGAGGCAGCAGAAGAGCCGCTTCGACAGCAAGGGCGTCGCGGCCTTGGACATCACGGCCACCACCATCGACTCCGAACGGACGGACCATCGTCATCCAGCGCGAATGCAGGACGTACGTCTCCTATGGCGACCCGGCAGGTCCTCCGGTGGAGGGTATGAAGTATGACGACATGCCCAGTGGCGGGTTGTCCGACTCCTACGGGCAGGTCCTCAACGCGGCCGAGCCCGCGACCTTGGCCGCTCTGATCAAGAACGGGAAGCGGACCGACGACACGGTCACCGGCACGATCACGTTCGGCGAGCTCGTGGAGCACTCGCGGTGGTTCCGCAGCTCGTGGCCGACCACCATCGCCGCCCGCACGGAGGTCTCCTACACCCTCACGCTCACCCCGGCGGGCCTGGTGAGCGGGTTGCAGAGCGCGTACCGGGCGCTGGACACCTGGGACAGGAAGATCGAGGGCAAGCTCATCGCCGTGGACACCCGTTGCAGCGGGTGGGGCCGCAAGGTGTCGATCAAGGCGCCGGACCCCCGCAAGGTCGCGTTCCTGCCGAGACTCCCCGGCGAGTTCTCGCTGTTGTGACGGCCAGGCCACTTCCGATCACGGAGATGGCCTTCGGGATATCTGTCTCCTCGCAGACATCCACGGCCTCGTCGCGCCGGGCGGTTGTGCCGGTGGGCGCTGCCAAGGACGGTGAGACGCGGGTTTCTGGGCCTGAGATTCCGTGTTTTACCCGGCTGGGTCCTGGACGCCTGTGACCGCGCCGGATTCGTCGGTCACGTACATTCCCTTCGACAGATCGATCAGGACCAGGTCGTTGCCGAACGGGTCGGCCACCACCGCCAGGCGGCCGACGGGAACGTCCGCGGGCTCGCCGACCATGCGACCGCCCGCCTCGACCACCTGCGCGGCGGCGGCGTCCACCGAGGTGACCAGCCAGGTCGGCACGAGGCCGCGCCGGGTGGTCAGCACGATCTCGGTGTCGGTGTCGGGCAGCCGGAGGCCCGCCTGCCCCAGCTCGTAATTGCGCCACAGCAGCTCGTGGCCGAGACCGTCCCGGTAGAAGCCGAGACCGCTGTCGAGGTCCGGGACCGGGACCATGACTGCGTCGACCTTCCGGATGACGGGCGCCGCCCGATGACCCACCATGTCCTGAAGCTACCCGGTCATGCCTGATCAGGGAGTGGAACCAGCACCTCAGCAGTGACGCCGCTTGTCACTCAGAAGGCCACGGCCCCCCAAGGAAAAGGCCTTATGACTGGTCGTGCTGGTCGGGGCGACAGGATGTGAACCTGCGACCCGATGCCGCGGGTGGATCTGGACGCGCCCCCAAGCAGCGGCACACCGCCAAGCACATCTTCGACCGGCTGCTGGAGGAACACGGCGCGGTGGAGGTGTCGTACGGGATGGTCCGCGACTACGTCGCCAAGCGCCGCCTGGCTGCTCCACCGCCTACGCGGCACTCGCGGGACGCTGACCAGCAGCTATCCCCCCGCGTCCGGTTCCATTTCAGCGTCCCAGCAAGATCGGTATCGTCGATAACGGCTGTCCGCCGATTCCTGAACCTCGAGAACAGCGTGTCGTTATCCTGAGGGCGTGATCTCAGGTGAGGATCCCCACGCGGCCGACACCCAAGTCTCCATCATCTCGGCGCAGGGCTTGACTGCCGTGGCTGACGTCCGGCATGCCGACACGCAGATCTCCGGTTTCTCGCCTGTCAGTAGGCAGACCGTTCCGGCGGGCACGGGTCGCCAGGCCGTGCGGTTCTGCCGAGAGACCATGATCGCGGGCACCCTCCTCGGCCGTGCTCCACGGACGCTGAGCTCTCACCATGCGAGAGCCTGGGCCACCAGCCTGCTGCAGACGCGGCTGCTGCCCTGGAAGGAAATCGAAGAGGACGGCTGGCACACCACCAGTAACCTGCTCATCCAGCAGTATGCTCTCTTCCCTGACCGCGGCTGGATCCTGCTGGGCGGGGTCGTCCGGGCACCCCGGCCGCGTGCGGCCACGGACGCGTACATGCTGGCCTGGGCTGAGGAGGCGCTCGGCTTGGCCGATCCTCCGGCATGGCTGCCCGGACCGGAACACGACGACACGTGGTACGCAGCCCTGCCCGACAAGAAGCCCTAGATTGCACTGACGCAGGGCTCCCGTGACTGTCGGCTATCGCCCTACCTGACCGCGCACATCAGCAGGTTCGGCCTGTATGCCACCGACGTGCTGCGGCTGCGGCCTGATGACTTCGATCCGGACCTGTCCGAGATCGACTTCATCACCCTCGCCGAGGCGGCGTAGTACTCATCTTGATCTTGCTCCGCGCCAGGATGGCGGCGAAGCTGTCGCGTCGGCGTGGCGGGTCGCACGTATGTCTTGTGGCAGATGTGGCGGGAGCTTCGCATACCTAGTCTGTGAGGTCATCTGCGGCGCTCGCCGCACCATCCTGTTGGAGGATTCGATGACCTGGCCAAGATCGGTCTTGCTTGCCATGCCCCTGATGGTGACGCTGGGAGCGTACGCTCCAGCTGCCTCCGCCTCGTCCAGCGGGGCGCTGACGCCGCCCCTGACATGGTCGGCATGCGGGGGGAAGATCTCGGCCGAGTTGCAGTGCGCCAAGCTGGCCGTTCCCATCGACTGGTCGAAACCCGACGGGAAGACGATCACCCTCACTGTGGGCAGGGCGCCGGCGACCGGTGCGGCCGCGGGCACCGTCTTGTTCAGCCCCGGAGGTCCCGGTGGCGCCGGCGTTCAGGAGTTGTCCCGCGCGCTGCCCCACTTCGCCGGTCTGCGTACCCGGATGGACGTCGTCACCTGGAACCCGCGCGGCGGGGTGAGCGGTGAGCACATCCCGCTGGAGTCTTGCGCGGCCGGTCCCGTGTTCGCCACTCCGGACAGCCGGCGCGAGTACGATCAGGCGCTCAAGGCGAACGCCGCCGGGATCGCTCCCTGCCGGGACGCCGTGCCCGAGTTGTTCGCCAACCTGGACTCGGCCACTCAGGCGCGTGACATGGACGCGATCCGCGCTGCCCTGGGCGAGGAGAAGATTTCCTTCTTCGGAAACTCCTACGGCGGCGTGCTCGGGGCCTCCTACGCGCGGCTGTTCCCGCAGCGGCTGCGCGCGATGGCGGTGGACAGCGTACCCGACCACGTGGACCCGCTCGCGAAGTCGGAGCAACTGCAATATAAGGGCTTGGAGGCGGGGTTCCAGCGGTTCGTCCGTTGGTGCGCCGGCTCCTCCGACTGCGCGCTGCGCGGGACCGGCGTGGAGAAGACCTGGCAGGCCGTTGTGCGGCGGGCCGAGCGTCGTCCCTTGCCCGGCGCCGCGGCCGCCGGTGAGCGCCGCTACGACGGTGACGACCTGAAGTTCCTGGCCTACGGCCTGGTCGACAGCACGGCGGAGTGGCCCGCGCTGGCCAAGGCCATCACGGGCGCCGCCAAGGGCGACGCGTCCGGTTTCGACCCGCAAGGCCGCGGCCTGCCGCCGCGGGTGACCGCCATGCTCGCGGTGAACTGCGCCGACGGATTCCGCTACGACGGCTACCACGCCTACCGTGCGGCGGTGCGGCGCTCGGTCAAGGTGTCGCCGAACTTCTCCGGCATGCGGGAGAATGCCTGGCTCGCCTGCTCGCCGTGGGCGGCCAAGGCCGCCAACCCGCCGGCGCCGCTGCCGGCCCGCAAGCTCCCGCCGCTGCTCGGCATAGGCCCGGTCTACGAGTACCCCTCTGTCCGCGCCATCACCGACCAGGTCCCCGGGTCGGTCACGGTCAAGTACGACGGCATCGGCCATGGCCGGTACCTGAACGCCGGCGACCCCTGCGTGATCGGCCACGTGGACCGGTACCTGATCGACGGCAAGGTGCCCGCACCCGGCACCACGTGCCCCGCCAGGCCGGCGTGATACTGGGCGCGTGAGACGACCAGCGGCTTTCCGCCCCTTTCTGACCGGCGTCTGGCGACGTATGCCGCTCATGGGCCGCGACGCCCTGCTCGCCTGCGCCGTGGCGATCATCGCGCTGGCAGTGTCGGCACTGGACGAATGGTGGCGCGGTCAGCCTGCCGAGATTACCGATGTGGGCGCGGCGGCGTGGGCGCCGCCGATTCTGGCCGCCTGCGCGCCGCTGGCGCTGCGCAGGCGGCTGCCGCTGACGGCAGTAGTTGCGTCCGCGATGGTGATGCTCGCGCTCGGCCTCGCGCTGGAGCGCGACGCCGGGATCTGGGTCCTGGGCCTGATCGTCGCCTCGGCGGCCTACCACCGCCATCGGCTGCGCTCGGTACTCCTGATCGGCTCGGTCGTCTGGGCGGTGGCGGCAGGCCTCGGGGGCATGTCTGTGCCGGACCTCGCTACCGTGTCCGTCTATGCGGCGGCGGGCGCGGCGCCGGTCGCCGTCGGGTACGCGCTGCGGCTGCGGGCCGACCGCGCCGTGCAGGCCGCGCGGCTACAGCGTGCCCGGGAGGAGCAGGCACGCTCGCAGGAGGCCGCGCGGATCGCCCGGGAGGTTCATGACGTCGTCGGGCATCACCTCAGCGCGATCAGGCTGCAGGCGGTCGGTGCCAGGCGGGCGCTGACCGGTCACGACTGCGAGGCCGACCGCGCGCTGGCCGGGATCGCCGGTCTGTCGGCCGAGGCGCTGGCCGAGATTCGGGCACTGCTGGCGACCTTGGTGCGATCGGACCGCGAGGACCACGCTTACAGCGGAGGCCTCGCCGACTTGCCCGCGCTGGCGGAACGCAGTGGCGGGCCGGAATTGGCCGTCGCCCTGGAGGTCGACCCTCGCCTTGACAGCACCGTCCACCCCGAGACGGCGGCCTGCGCCTACCGGATCGTGCAGGAGGCGCTGACCAATGTGGCGCGGCACTCCACGGCCGCGCTGGCCTCGGTCACGGTCCGTGCGGTGAGCAGCCGGGTCGTCGTCACCATCGACGACCCAGGCCCGCCCCGGCCGTCGGCCGGCGGCGAAGCGGCCGGCGACGGTGTTCTGAGCGGTGGCCACCGCGGTGGGCACCGCGGTGGGCACCGCGGTGGGCACCGCGGTGGGCATGGCCTGGCGGGCATGCGCGAGCGTGTGGCGGCGCTCGGAGGGCACTGCCACATCGGCCGGCACGGCAGGGCGGGCTGGCGGGTGCGCGTCAGCCTGCCCGTGCTCCCTCCGCATGCGCGTGACGAGCACAGATCAGCGGTGACGGCCGGCGGTGCAGAACCCGGCCCTTCCACGATGTCCTCTGCGTACAGTCATCCGGCCCGGCAGGTGGTCCCGTGATCCGGCTGCTGATCGCCGACGACCAGCATCTCGCCCGCGAGGGCCTGCGGCAGTTGCTCAGCCATGAGCCCGACATCGCCTTCCTCGGTGCCGCGCGTGACGGGGCCGAGCTGATCAGCATGGCGCGCGAGCACCAGCCGGACGTGATCCTCACGGACCTGCGGATGCCGGGCACGGACGGGATCACGGCGATCCGGCGGCTGACGGCGCGGGCGCCGGATAGGCCGATCATCGCGCTGACCACGTTCGACACCGACGAATACCTCTTCGGGGCACTCGAAGCGGGCGCCGTGGGCTTCCTGCTCAAGGACGGCGACCCCGACCTCTATCGGGCAGCGATACGCGCGGCTCACCGCGGTCAGGGACTGATCGACCCGCAGGTCACCCGCAGGCTCGTGCGCCGCTTCGCCACCCCACCGGTGCGAGGCCATGGCCGGGAGCTGACGATCCGGGAAACGGAGGTCCTCCGCCTGGTCGCGTTGGGCCGGTCCAACGCCGAGATCGCCGGGGAGCTGCGCATCGCCGCCGGCACGGTCAAGATCCACGTGTCGCGTGTCCTGTCTAAGATCGGCGTGCGCACTCGTGTCCAAGCCGCGATCCATGCCTACCGCTCAGGATTGGTGTCCTCGGATGAGTAGAAGCGAAAAGCCCCATCGGCGCCGCCGCCGGGCCACTGCTGCCGCCCCGCCGGGTGTGCAACTCACGCCCGGGTCGCAGCCGAGCAGGTCAGCGATCTGCGCAACCGACAGTCCGTGCAGCGACAACAGCACCATCACTGCCCGCATCGCCTGCCGCCAGCGGCCGCGTACCTCCGTCTGCAGGTGCTCGATCGCGGCGTCGGGAGCATACTGACCACGACCTCGCCGGGGCAGGAAAGACGGTCTGAGCAACCTCGATCCAAGCCCCGGCGAAGCCCCTGTCAATACCTGCCTGTCCCGGCGATCTCACATCCTGTTACGCGCAGAACTTCTGGATACGCGCTTAGGTTGTCTCGCATGGTTGATGGTGTTCCTCTCGCAGAGCTGATCCAGGAAGGCCGCCCTGGTCCCGCGGTGCCCGCGCGGGTCGGCCACCACGACGTCTTGATGGAGAGCAGTTGGGTAGGGGTTTTCGTGCACCAGATCCGCGGCGATCGGGTCCTGGTGATCCATGCCAACAAGGGCTACCGCGACGATGTCGCGGGCGCACTGCTGGACGCCGTGGACGATCTGGCGGACGCCGATGACCTCGGTTCGATCGTTCGGCTGCGCCCGATAGAGGTTTCGGGGTTCGCACTGGACCGGGCCGTTCTGCTCGGTCCCGGGCACAGCCCCTTCTTCAAGAACACGCCGTTTGCGGACCGCGGGATGCAGGTCATCCCGGTGCATCGCTCTGAGGCCGTTGATGGCGAGGAGTACGAGGCCTTCTGGCCGGGTGTGATCGGCAAGAACTTGGCCGTCCGGCACCACGACTGGACCCGCGAGCCGTCGTCGAGGGCCGACGTGCGGCGCCTGGACGATGGCAAAGGCGGCGTGTATCGGCACAACCGTCACAGCCGCAGCAGTTCGAAGTCGGCGCTGGTGAAGGCGAGGATGGTGTTGGAGCAGGATCTGCCCGTCCTGCCGGACGATGTCCGGCTGTCGGTCATGGACACACGCGGCCACGATCTGCGGCTGCATCGCGAGTGGGATCGGCTGCGCGGGACGCTCCAGATTTCAGGTAAGGCCGAGGTCATCGATGTAGACATCCCCCGGCTTTCGGCCTGGGCTATTTTCGGCCCGTTGTTCGGCGGCGCCGACTTCGATCCTGCTGCCTTGGAGGTGCGGCGGCCGCCCGAGCACATGCTGATGATGCGCCGCCACCACGGCCACCACCCCGCTTCTCTGGAGGAGTGCCTGGGGTGGCTGGACGCGCTAGCACCCATCGATGGCAATTACCTGGTCTTTGTCGGAAGGTCGGAAGGCGTCGTTCAGATGAGGTGGCAAGGGCCCGGCGAGCCGAGGCTCTGGCTGGAGACGCCCGAGCCCACCCACCACCGTTCCCGAGGCCGGTACGTCACGCGCGACGAGGCCGCGACCATGATTCAGGCCTTGGCCCGCGAGGACCGCGTCGCCGTGGACGACTTAAGCAATCTGGAGACAGTCACCTGGAATCCCGGCACCGGCTGAACTGCGCCGCCCCACTCTCTGTTTTGGACGCACACGCCATTTCTGTCCGTCCCCATCGCCTGTGGGGCGTCAAACTCCCGCACGTGGGGTGAGGTTCTGACGCGATACACGTCGCCCTGGGTCTGCAGAACTTGTGGCCATCGACTTCACCATCGCCAGGACCGTGGGAACCGGGTCTTGGATTGGCCTGGCCTATCAAGGGCGTGGCTACGGGGCGCCAGGCTCCTGCCACCCTGTGCAGCATCCCGTCGCAGGGCGTTCGCTTGACGAGGCATCAGCGAGGATTCACTGGCGTTCAGCCCCTGCCCAGCCTTTCCCTCGCCTCCGCCGACGTACGCCTGCGTTCGAGATCATTCACCGCGATTGTCGAGCAGAACGTCAAGCAGGCGGGTGACCGCTACCAGGGCTGTTCGAAGCTTCGCCCGTCGTTTCAGGCCGTCCTTCGCGCGGGACAGGCGCTGCAACATGTTTCAGCAGCTCTCCCAGGCTCACCGAGCGTGCACGAGGACGCTCCGAACCAGACCTTCTACCCGTTATGCAGGTGTGTTCTCGCGCCAGCCACTGCTCATCCATGGGCGCGCCCATGATGGCCTCCACCGTCATCAGCGACGCCGTGCCGTAATTGTTCTGCCACCCTTCCAATCCGCCGGGGGTGGTGCTCATCCAGCGCTCCACCGTCTCCTGGTCGGGCGTGGCGTCGTACTCCCACGCGATGCCCTCGAAGGCCACCACGACGTGCCCCTTCTCCCTGTACGTGACGTGCGGTGGACCGAAGTCACTCCAGCCGACGTCCAGGCACACACCTGCCGAGGAGAGGCGAATCCGCTCGTCGGTTCCCACGCAAGGCAGCCCTGGTTCCATAAGAACGACCCCATGGCCGAGCGCACCAGCGAAGAGGACCGGTATCCCCTCCTCGATGCCAAGATGGGCGACCTCATCAGCCTCGCCAAATGTGGCCGTCATCGGCAGGTTCCAGCCTCCGCCGTAGAGGGCGAGGACATCGTCCAGGGTGGAGCCCGTACACCAGGTGATCCAGGTGGTGTTCCCTAAGACATCGGCCACCTGCTCGTAGTCAGCCACGGGGTGATCTTGTCGTTCACGACGGGAGGCAGCAAGAGCTGGACGATTCTCACAGAGACAGCCGGGACAGCCGCCATTCCGCTGTGTCCCTGTAGATCGCTCGCCTTTGCGCTGGTCAACAAGGGCGTTGGGACAGTGGGGACCGCTGGGACATCTTGTGAGCCTTCACCCGCCGACGCATGTTCGGCACAGTGCGGGCACTATATGATCTGATCTTCGTCTCGATGAGCGCTAGTGATCGCCTGTGCTACACAAAACACCACCGTTGACGCCAGTCGACCTGCCAACTCGTGGAGAGCCATCGTGATCCAGAACGCACATAGTGGGGCCACCGCATGCCGCATCCGCCCGTGATCACCGAAGCGGCAACCTGGCCTGTGCCGGGTATCGGCTGGGTTGACCATGTGGGCACGGATGCGATCCGGGCTCTGGAGGAGCTCGTCCTTGGCTGGTTCCCCGCCGAAGCGTCGGAACCGGTGGAGGAGGAGAGCATGGCGGACGATCTAGCCGACGTGCCGGAGGCACTGGCGGCCTTCCATCGCTTGGCCCGCGTACGCCCAGTACTCCACAGATTTCACGACCCAGTGCTGGAACAGCCCCGACGCGCTACCGGACCGCTCGGCGACCGGCTGGTCTTCGCCATGTGGAACGGGGCCTCCATGGACTGGTCGATCCCGTGGCCGTTAGAAGGACCGAGCGCAGCCGACCCCCGCGTGTGGCACACCGAAGACCCTGATGGATCAGATCCGGAAACCTCCCTTGAGGAGGAGCCGCTGAGTCGCTTCCTCCTGCAGTTCACACTCTTCGGAGCCATGAATGCCGCGCCCTACCAGGCATGGAGCTACTGCATGCCGACCGAGCGCCTTGACACGTTGTGGGACATGCTGCGTCCCGTGCCCTTGAACCCGTTCATGCCGACTTACACCGCCGAAAAGTTCTTTGTGGCGCCGGGCCTGCTCGCGCAAATCAGCAGTGACGAGACCGAAGCCGTCGTCGCCTTCGCCGCGCTGAAGCGGGAGCTGCTGACGCCGCTGGGCGCGCATGGATTCCGATGGAGGCGCTTCGACGGGGAAGCATGAAGCTGGACATCCCACGCCGTCCAAGCGCGGCCGACGTGGACTTATGCGCCTTCCCTGCGACGCCGTTCCACCACAATGTCCGTAGCAGCCAGCCCGCACATGCTGGACAAACCACCGGCCTTCGTCGGCAGCCTTTCGCCCGTCCCACCTCTGGGCCTCCAGGTCAGAGGACCCGTAGGGCGGCGGCACCAGAAGGCCCCTCCCGGATCGGGAGGGGCCTCTGGCCTGGTCGGGGCGACAGGATTTGAACCTGCGACTTCTTGCTCCCAAAGCAAGCGCGCTGCCAAGCTGCGCCACGCCCCGTATCGTCGAGTACGCAAGCGCTCCGCGTCTCCGGTACGCTTACGCTCTGACGACCGGATGAAGTCTAAACCAGAGTTCGACCGGTTCGCGCGGACGTAGCTCAATGGTAGAGCCCTAGTCTTCCAAACTAGCTACGCGGGTTCGATTCCCGTCGTCCGCTCCACGCACGAAGGCCCAGGTCAGGGAGATGATTCCGAGCCTGGGCCTTACTGTTATCCGATCTTGTCCGTTGATCGGTGCCGCTCATGTGCATACGTCCCGGCGTGACTGCCCCGCCGTGCGTGGCTTCATGTCGGAACGCCGCCCGATCATGGGCAGCCCAGTGGAGCGTGGCCGGCGGCCATCCCGCGCGGCTCTGGCTGATCGTTGGCTCGGCCTTCGGCCTTGGAAGGCTGGTGAGCGCCATGGCGGCGCAAAGCCCTCCCAAGATCGCCCGTAAGCTGGGGGTGATGCGTGCGCGACCGATCTCCCGTGAGGCTCTCGTCGAGGAGCTGGCCGAGCTGATCTCCGCGCGGCCGTCCGGGGCGTGGACGCGGGTGGCCGTCGACGGTGCGCCCGCCGCTCGGCCGGGTGAGCTGGCCGACGCGCTCGTGGCGCCCCTGCGGCTGCGCGGGCGGGCGGCGTTGCGGGTGTCCGCGGGTGACTTCCTGCGGCCCGCGTCGCTGCGGCTGGAGTACGGCCGGACCGATCCCGACGTCTTCTACGACGACTGGCTCGACGCCAAGGCGCTGGCGCGGGAGGTGCTGGATCCGCTCGATCCCGGCGGATCGGGGCGGGTGTTGCCGGCGTTGTGGGACAGCGGGGTGGACCGGGCGTACCGGGTGCCGTACGAGGAGGTGCCGCCGGGCGGGGTGGTGCTGGTGGACGGGACGCTGCTGCTGGGGCGGTGGCTGGGGTTCGACCTGAGCGTGCACATGTGGTTGTCCAGGGGCGCGCTGGAGCGGGGGACGCCTGAGGACGAGCGGTGGCGGTTGCCGGCGTACGAGCGGTACGAGCGCGAGGTGCGGCCCGCGGAGACGGCCGACGTGGTGGTGCGGGCGGACCATCCGGACCGGCCCGCCGTGCTGGTCCGCTGACGGACAGGGCCGGCCCGCCGTGCCGACCCGCCGACGGTTCGGCACGTCTGGCTGGAACGGGGCGGGCGACGGGCGCAGACTGAAGCGATGATGACCAGCAACTGGTACAACATCGTTCCCGATCTGCCGGCACCGCCGCCTCCGCCGCTGCACCCGGCCACCCGGCAGCCCATAGGCCCCGACGACCTCGCGCCGCTCTTCCCGATGGAGCTGATCGGGCAGGAGGTGAGCACCGAGCGGTACATCCCGATCCCGCAGGAGGTGCTGGACGTCTACCGCCTGTGGCGGCCGACGCCGCTCATCCGGGCCCACCGGCTGGAGAAGGCCCTGGGCACGCCCGCCAGGATCTACTACAAGTACGAGGGCGTCTCCCCCGCCGGGTCCCACAAGCCGAACACGGCCGTGCCGCAGGCGTACTACAACGCGAAAGAGGGCGTGCGGCTGCTCACCACCGAGACGGGCGCGGGGCAGTGGGGGTCGGCCCTGGCGTTCGCGTGCGCCCAGTTCGGGTTGGAATGCCAGATCTGGATGGTACGGGCGTCGTACGACCAGAAGCCGTACCGGCGCTCGCTCATGCGGGTGTACGGCGCCACGGTGCACGCGAGCCCCTCCCCCATCACAGGAGCGGGCAGCAAGGCCCTGGCCGACGACCCGGACTCCCCGGGCAGCCTGGGCATGGCCATCAGCGAGGCCGTCGAGGTGGCCGCGGCTACGCCCGACGCCCGGTACGCGCTCGGCTCGGTGCTCAACCACGTGCTCATGCACCAGACGGTCATCGGGGAGGAGGCACTCGCCCAGCTCCCCGAGATGCCGGACCTGGTCATCGGCTGCACCGGCGGCGGCTCGAACTTCGCCGGGCTCGCCTTCCCGTTCCTGCGCGACAAGCTGGCCGGAAAGATCAAGACGGTGTTCCGCGCGGTCGAGCCGGCGGCCTGCCCGTCGTTCACCCGCGGCGTGTACGCCTACGACTTCGGCGACACCGCCGGACTGACGCCGCTGCTCAAGATGCACACCCTGGGTCACTCGTTCGTGCCGGACCCGATCCACGCGGGCGGCCTGCGCTACCACGGGATGGCGCCGCTGCTGTCGCACGTGTACGAGCTGGGCCTGTTCGAGGCGGTCACCCGCTCGCAGCGCGAGTGTTTCGAGGCCGGCATCCGCTTCGCCAGGACCGAGGGCATCGTGCCCGCCCCGGAGCCCACGCACGCGCTGGCCGAGACCATCGCCGAGGCGCTGCGCTGCAAGGAGAGCGGCGAGGAGAAGGTCATCCTGACGGCGCTGTGCGGCCATGGGCACTTCGACATGGGCGCGTACGACCGTCACCTGGCCGGGCAGCTGGAGGACTACACGCTGCCGCAGGAGCGCATCGAGCAGGCGCTCACCGAGCTTCCCGGCTGACGGCTGCGGGGGCGAGCCGGGGGCCCGCCCCCGCCCGCGTCACTTGGCCGTGGGACGCTTGCCGTGGTTGGCCTTCTTCTTCTTGCGTGCCCTGCCCTTGCGCGCGCGTCTCGCCATGAGCTCGCCTCCGGTCGTCGAGTTGTCACCAACGTCTCTCTCCCCGATCGACCTGCGCAAGCAGTCCGCACTGAACTAACATTCCTCAACAAATACGTGTCATAATTTGGTGGAATCTGTTGGAAGGAGCGGGCGTGCTCGCACAGCAGCGGCAGCAGGCGATCCTCGAGCGCGTACGCAGCCACGGCGGGGTCCGCGTGGCCGACCTCGTACGCGAGCTCGGCGTCTCCGACATGACCATCCGCCGCGACCTCGAGGTGCTGGCCGAGCGCGGGCTGCTGGAAAAGGTGCACGGCGGCGCGACCGCCGTCGGGCCCGGCTCCACCGAGGAGCCGGGGTTCACCGCCAAGTCCGCCCGCCAGCAGCAGGAGAAGGAGGCCATCGCCCGCGAGGCCGCCAAGCTCGTGCGGCCGGGCACGGCCGTGGCGCTGTCGGCCGGCACCACGACGTGGGCACTGGCCCATCACCTGATCGGCGTGCCCGAGCTGACGGTCATCACCAACTCGATCCCCCTCGCCGAGGTCTTCCACCGCAATCCGCGTCCTGACCGCACGGTGGTGCTGACGGGCGGCGTACGCACTCCGTCGGACGCGCTGGTGGGGCCGGTGGCCGTGGCCGCGATCCGCCGCCTGCACGTCGACACGCTCTTCCTGGGCGTGCACGGGATGAGCGTACGGGCCGGGTTCACCACGCCCAACCTGCTGGAGTCGGAGACCGACAGGGAGTTGGTGGCGGCCGCGCACCGGCTGGTCGTCCCCGCCGACCACACCAAGTGGAACACCGTCGGCATCAGCACCATCGCCGAGCTGAGCGAGGCCGACGTGGTCGTCAGCGACGCGGGGCTGCCGGAGGACGCACGCACCGAGCTGGCCGAACGGGCCGGAGAACTGATCATCGCGGAGGGCTCGTCTTGAAGCGCACCATCACCCACCTGGCCGACGGCCGAGAGCTGATCTACTTCGACCGGCGCGACGACGCCGACCGGAGCGCGATCGACCGCCGGACGCTCGACCCCCGGCCGGTGGCCTCGGAGCTGCGCTACGACCCGCTGACCGAGGAGTGGATCGCGATCGCCGGGCACCGGCAGACGCGGACGTTCCTGCCGACCGGGGGCACCGCGGAGTGCCCGCTGTGCCCGTCGACCGACACCCACTCCACCGAGATCCCGGCGTACGACTACGACGTGGTCGTGTTCGAGAACCGCTTCCCCTCCTTCTCCGGAAATCTCGGGACTTATGAGGATGTGGGCGGGCTGAGCGAGGTCCGACCGGGGGTGGGGCGGTGTGAGGTGGTGTGCTTCACCTCCGACCACTCCTCCTCCTTCTCCAAGCTCTCCGACGAGCAGGTGGAGCTGGTCATGGAGGCATGGGCGGACCGGACCGCCGAGCTGTCCGGGATCGAGGGCGTGGAGCAGGTCTTCTGCTTCGAGAACCGGGGCGAGGAGATCGGCATCACGATCTCCCACCCGCACGGCCAGATCTACGCCTACCCGTACGTCACCCCGAGGACCAGGCTGCAACTCGGCGCCGCGAGCCGCTACGACGGCAACCTGTTCGCCGACGTGCTGGCCGCCGAGCGGAAGGCGGGCACGCGCGTGGTGGCCGCCAACGAGCTGTGGACGGCGTTCGTGCCGGCCGCCGCGCGCTGGCCGTTCGAGGTGCACATCTACCCCCACCGGCAGGTGCCCGACCTGGCCGCGCTCACCGAGGAGGAGCGGGCGGCGTTCGCACCCCTGTACACCTCGGTGCTGCGGGCGTTCGACGGGCTGTTCGGGGTCGTGATGCCGTACATCTCGGCCTGGCACCAGGCGCCGGTGCGGCACGGGCGTGAGCTGGCCTATCTGCACCTGGAGCTGTTCAGCATCCGGCGGGCGCCGGGCAAGCTCAAGTTCCTGGCGGGCTCGGAGTCGGCGATGGGCGCGTTCGTCAACGACGTACGGCCGGAGGAGGCCGCACGCATGCTTCGATCACAGGTAGATCACTAATAGATTTCTACTTAAGGTCGCATGACTCGTGATCTACCACTAATATCCCCTTATGCACCGGCCGTAACAGCCGGTGCATCGCCTAATTCCGGGCGCGTCGCCCGGGAGCCGGGGACCCAATCCGCACTGGGGTGAATCCACTTCGGTGGTAGGGACGCGCCTCCCATACCCGAACCCGTCAGCTAACCCGGCCGGCAAGAGGGAGAGGAACACCTACGTGGCGGCTTCGTCCCCCGCGATTTTCGCCCTTGGCCTCGTCACCGCCGCAGCCGTCGCCGTCCTGCCGACGGCACCGGCCTCGGCCGCGCCCAAACCGACGGAGTCCGAGCTGCGCACCCAGCTCAAGCGGCTCAACACCAAGGTCGACAAGCTCATCGAGACCTACAACCTCAAGCGGGTCGAGCTGGCCAAGGCCCGTGAGGCCGCCAAGACGGCCAAGGAACGGCTGGCCACCGCCGAGCAGACGCTCGTGACCGCCGAGCAGCGGGTGGCCGAGATCGCCCGGCTGCGCTACCAGAACGCCGACCCTTCCCTGGCCGGCATGCTGCTGCCGACCAGCACCTCCGACATCGCGCTGCTCGAACAGCTCACGGCCGAGCAGCAGGCCGTCGTCCAGGGCATCGCCAGGGCGCGTGACGAGAAGAAGAAGGCCAGCGAGGAGGCCGCGGCGCTGGCGCGGCAGATCGGCGCCGACGCCGCCGAGGTGGCCGACCAGCGCGACGAGGCCGAAGGCGTCATCGACGACATCGAGGACAAGCTCGAGGACCTGGTGCCGTACGGGAGCGGACGGAACACCGACGGCTCCTGGGCGCCTGAGCTGCCCACGGGCTCCGACAACATCACCGCCCGCACGCGGCTGATGAAGGAGCAGGTGGAGAAGAACTTCGCGCTGCCGTTCGCGGTGGGCTGCTTCCGTTCCGGCTCCAGCGGCGAGCACCCGCTGGGGCGGGCGTGCGACTTCATGATGAGCGCCGGCGGCGCGATGCCCACCGCCGCCGACAACGCGCTCGGCGACCGGATCGCCGCCTGGGCCCTCAAGAACAAGGACAAGCTCGGCGTCAAGTACGTGATCTGGAAGCAGCGCATCAACCAGGGCTCCGGCTGGCGCGCGATGTCGGACCGCGGCAGCGTCACCGAGAACCACTACGACCACGTGCACATCTCGATGAACTGAACGCGTCAGGGCAACCGGGCGATCAGCGACCTGGGGGCGACCTGGCGGTAGGCGTCGGCGACCAGCTCCGCCACCTCGTCCCAGCCGACCTCCGGCACGTCGAGATAGACCCCTGCCCACCCCCGGTGCCCGACGTACGGCGGGCGGAAGAAGCGCTCGGGGTCGCTGCCCACGAGCGCCTCCTGCGCTCCCGCGGGGGCCGCGCACCAGAAGGCCAGGCGGTCGTCGTGGTGGTGGTCGGCGAACATCACGAACGCCTTCTTGCCGCGGACGAACCACACCGGCTCCCCGTGGGAGAGGCGTTCGGTGGTCTCGGGCAGTGCCAGGCAGAAGGCGCGCAGCCGGTCGAGCGCGTCCACGGCCGGGCCTCAGTTCGTCAGCGTGAGCGGGTTGACCAGGTCGGCGTAGACGAGCAGGCCTGCCATGATCATCATGACGAGCGCGATCGCGTAGGTCAGCGGCAGCACCTTCGCGATGTCCACGTAGCCGGGCTCCGGCCGCCGCATGATCTTGGCGTACGCCCGCTTGACGCCCTCCCACAGGCCGCCCGCGATGTGGCCGCCGTCGAGCGGGAGCAGCGGGATGAGGTTGAACATGCCGATCGCCAGGTTGAAGCCGGCCAGCAGGTTGACGAAGATGGCGATCTTCTTCTCGGCCGACAGGTCGGAGGCGAGGATCTCACCGCCCATGCGGCCCGCGCCGACCACGCCCACCGGGCCCTCGGGGTCGCGCTCCTCGCCGGAGAAGGCCGCGTGCCAGACGCCGACCATCTTCTCCGGCAGGTTGAGCAGCGAACCCGCCACCCTGGCCGTCAGCTCGCCCATGTAGCCGACGACCTGGCCCATGCTCTGCTTCTCCATGACCTCGGTGGGCAGCACGCCGAGGAAGCCGACATTCTTGTCGATCTTTTCCGGGTCGTCGGGGTTGGGGCGGTCCTGCGCGATGAGCGTGACGCCCAGGGTCATGGGCTGCCCGTCGCGGACGATGCCGAGCTGCACGGCGCCGGCGCCGTGGGAGCGGATCAGGCGGGTCGCGTCGTCCCAGGAGGCGATCTTCTGGCCGTCGAAGGAGACCAGGCGGTCGCCGGGCTTCAGACCGGCCTGCGCGGCGGGCGTGGGCCGGTCGCCGGACCTGCAGTCGGTGCGCTGCTCGGTGACCGGGATGACGCACGTGCTGGTGTCGGGCGAGACGATCGGCGCCCAGCCGGGCAGGCCGATGCCGACGAGCAGGATGCTGAAGAACACGAACGCGAGCACGAAGTTCATCAGCGGCCCGCCGGACATGATGATGACCTTCTGCCACCACTTCTTGCGGTAGAAGACACGGTCTTCGTCGCCCGGCCGCACCTCTTCCTGCGCGGCCTCGCGGGCCGACTCGATGAGGCCCTGGAACGGCCCCGTCGCGGTGCTCCTGACCTTGGTGGGATCGTCGCCGGGCCGCGGCGGCAGCATGCCGATCATGCGGATGTAGCCGCCGAACGGGATCCACTTGATGCCGTACTCGGTCTCGCCCTTGCGCCGTGACCAGGCCGTGGAGCCGAAGCCCACCATGTACTGGGTCACCCGGACACCGAAGATCTTGGCGGGCACGAGGTGGCCGAGCTCGTGCAGCGCGATGGAGAACATCAGGCCGAGGAGGAAGAGGACGATCCCCACGACATAGAGCCAGTTCATCTAGGCGCGCTCCAGGCAGACGACAGGGAGGACGAGGAGTCCGATGACCCCAGAGTAGTCGAAACCCGCACAGCTCACGGCTGGCCAGCTTGAGAGAGCATTGACAGTGCGCAATCAAACGATCACCCTAGGAGACGAACGAGGGGGACGTCTTGATCCGGATACTCATTGCCGAACACCTGCTCTTGGTGCGCCGTGGCCTGCTCGCCACCCTCGAAACCGAGCCCGGCCTGTGCGTCGTCGCCGAGGTCGGGCACGCGGATGAGGTGGTCGGCGCCGCGCTGGCCGGCGAGGCCGATGTGGCCGTCGTCGACCTCGACCTGCCCGGCCCTCCCGCGGTCGGCCTGCTCGCCGAGCAGGTGCCGCGCTGCCGGGTGCTCATCCTGTCGGCCCACCCCAACCCCGCTCAGGTGCGCGAGGCGCTCGCCGGGCCGGCGCTGGGCTTCATGAGCCTCTGCGTGGCGCCGGAGCGCCTGGCCGAGGGCGTGCGCCAGGTCGCCGCGGGACACCGGGCCATCGAGGCGGAGGTCGCCGTGGCCGCGCTCAAGTGCGCGACCAACCCGCTGACCAGGCGGGAGCTCGACGTACTGCGCATCGCCGCGGGCGGCGCGCGTTCCGCGGAGATCGCCGACGAGCTCTTCCTGTCGGTCGGCACCGTCCGCAACCACCTGTCGCGGATCATGTGCAAGACCGGCGCGCGCAACCGGCTCGACGCCGTGCGCATCGCCAGTGACTACGGGTGGCTGTGAAGGGCTCCGGCGGAGCCGCGCCGCTCCACCGGAGCCCGACGCCCTAGAGGATTTCAGGCAAGGCGAGCCCCCGGCCAGTGACCGGCATCACGACCTGACCCGTGTGAAACGTCATGGACGCCAGATGAGGACCAGCGCGCAGTCGTCGTTGTGACCCGAGGCCATGGCGTTGACCAGCGCGCGGGCGCCGTCGCGGAAGCCCGACGGCAGCAGCCGCTCGGCCTCGCCGAGCAGCCGGTCGAGACCGGCGTCGATGTCGCGCCCGGGCTGCTCGATCAGCCCGTCGGTGTAGAGCAGCAGCGCGTCGCCCTTGCGCAGGGTGCCGCTGTCGGGCTCGCAGTGCAGGTCGGGCACGACGCCGAGCACCACGCCCTTGGCCGAGGCGGTCTGCCAGTTGCCCGTGCCCGCGTCGAACTTCACCACCGGCGGATGCCCGGCCGAGGTGATCGTGTAGTCGCCGGTGGCGAGGTCGAGGCGTACGTGGACCGCGGTCACGAAGCCTTCGTCGCCGCGCTGGCGGTGCAGGTAGGCGTTGCACGCGGGCAGGAAGTCGTCGACGGAGCCGAGCAGCCCGCCGAACGTGCCCGACAGCAGCAGCGCCCTGGTGCCGGCGTCGACGCCCTTCCCGGAGACGTCGACCAGCGCGATCTCGACGGAGTCGTCGTCGCGCATGGAGACGAGGAAGTCGCCGCCGAACGAAGAACCGCCCGCCTGCTTGAGCACGACCTTGCCGCCCCAGTCCTTGGGCAGCGGCGGCAGCTCGCCCTGGCTCTTGAGCCGGTCGCGCAGCTCCAGCAGCATCGCGTCGCCGCGCAGCCCCTGCACGCCGAGCTTGCCCCTGGTGCGGGCCATGAGCACGGCGAGCACGGTGGTGAACACGATGGTGACGGTCAGCCCCAGGCCGATCCGGTTCGCCCCCAGCGTGAAGGCGATGTAGCCGAGCGAGGCGCCCACGCCCACCAGGAGCTTGACAAGGCTGCGCAGCCGGAGCTGGAGCCCGCCGACCAGGGTGACGAGGATGAGCAGCGACGGTGAGAACCACTCGGTCGAGACTTCGGCCGCGAGCACCCCGATGACCAGGGCCAGCGTGACCAGCGTGACGAGCAGGTTGCGGTTGCGGGCCAGCAGCACCCGCCGAACAAACCGGACAATAGGCACCAGAAAAGGAACCCGCACCAGTACAGCGCGGACCCGGGGCGGGATCAGCGGCGCCGTACGGGAACTCATGATGCGCCTGACTGTATCGGTCTCACCCATGTTTGGGCAGCCCACTTGACCAACGCCTTGATCGTTAAGCACGGATATTCGGTGGCCCATCCGCTTTGCCCGCTCATAACGTGGACAGATGACGTTTCCCATCCGTCCGGTCGCCGAGTCCGAGTGGCCGGCACTCACCCGCGTCCTCGAAGAGGCGTTCGGCTGGACCCCGCATCCCGAGCAGTCCGCACGGTTCAAGGCGCAGACCGAGTTCGATCGCACGATCGGCGCCTTCGACGGCGACCAGCTGGTCGGCGCGGCCGCCGCCTTCAGCCTCTCGATGACGGTCCCCGGCGGACGTCTGCCGGTCGCGGGCGTCACCTCGGTCAGCGTGCTGCCGTCCCACCGGCGCCGCGGCGTGCTGTCCTCCCTGATGCGCACGCAGCTGGCCGACGTGCGCGAGCGCGGCGAGCACGTCGCCGCGCTCTACGCCTCCGAAGCCTCCATCTACGGCCGGTACGGCTACGGCCGGGCCAGCAGCGAGCTCTCCTTCCACCTGCGCAAGCCCGATGCGGCGTTCGTGCGCGAGTGGCCGCAGGACCCCTCGCTCAGGCTCAGGGTCGTCAAGCCCGCCGACGTCCGTTCCGACCTGGAGAAGCTGTTCGCCTCCCTCGTGGCCCGCCGCCCCGGCCGCTACGAGCGCCCCGAACTGGTCTGGGACGTCGTGCTCGCCGACGAGGAGTACGACCAGCGCGGCGCGGGCCCGCTGCGCTCGGTGCTGGCCGAGGACGACGGCGGCGTGCGCGGCTACGCGCTCTTCCGCGTCAAGACGTCCTGGGACGCCCACGGCCTTCCCGACGGCGAGCTGAAGCTCCAGGAGCTGGAGGCGGCCGATCCGGCGGCCTACGCCCTCCTGTGGCGCAGCGTGCTCGAACGCGACCTGATCTCCCGGGTGGAGGCGGGCGGCCGCCCGGCGGACGACCCGCTCGTCGCGCTGCTGGCCGACCCGCGCCGGTTGCGCGCCGAGGTGGCGGACGAGCTGTGGGTACGCCTGGTCGACGTGGACCAGGCGCTGGCCTCCCGCGCGTACGCGGCACCCGTGGACGTGGTGATCGAGGTCGAGGACGACGTGTGCCCGTGGAACGCGGGGCGCAGGCGGCTCACCGCCGGCCCGTCGGGCGCGGTGTGCGGGCCCGTGGACGACGCGCCGGACGTGACGCTGCCGGTGGCCGCGCTGGGGTCGGCGTACCTGGGCGACGGCCAGCTCGGCGAGCTCCTGCAGGCGGGGCTGCTGCGCGAGCACTCCCCCGGCGCGGTGCGGGCGCTGGCCGCCGCGATGTCGTGGAGCCCGAAGCCGTGGTGCGGGCTGACCTTCTGAGGGCGCCGGGCCCGATTCCGGCGTAGTGTCGAGGACATGGCGCTGCAGAGTCTTCAGATCACCGCGGTCGTCGCCATGCGCGCCCGCGACGTTTCGCGGCCGTCGAAGGAGCAGCAGGAGGCCGCCGACCGGCGGCCCCTGCGCGACGAGGTGCCGAGGCGCGACTCCCGGCGCAAGGGTTAGGGCAGCGAGGGCAGCTGGCCGATCGTCTCGTAGCTGGCGAGCTGGGCGATCCGCCGGCTGTGGCGCTCACCGCCGGAGAAGGCGGTGTTGAGGAAGGTCTCCACGAAGCCGGTGGCCTCGTCGGTGGAGTGCATGCGGGCGCCGACGCTGACGACGTTGGCGTTGTTGTGCTCGCGGCCCAGGCGGGCGGTGTCGTCGCTCCAGGCCAGCGCGGCGCGGATGCCGCGCACCTTGTTGGCGGCGATCTGCTCGCCGTTGCCCGACCCGCCGATGACCACGCCGAGGCTGCCGGGGTCGCCCGCCACGCCCTCGGCCGCACGCAGCACGAACGCGGGATAGTCGTCCTCCGCGTCGTAGACGAAGGGACCGCAGTCGATCACCTCATGGCCGTGGTCCTTCAACCAGGACACCAGGTGGTTCTTGAGCTCATAGCCGGCATGGTCGGCACCGATGTAGACACGCACCTCTCCAGTCTTCCACAGCCTCGGCGATGCGGCTCGCCGACTAGAGTAAGGATCTCTATGGTTGTCCAGTCCTTACGAAAGCAGAGAGCCATGCGAGAGATCCGCATCGTCGGCGACCCGGTCCTGCGCACGCCCGCCGAACCGGTGACGGACTTCGACCGCGAGCTGCGCCGGTTGATCGACGAGATGTTCGAGGCCATGTACGCGGTCGAGGGCGTGGGCCTGGCCGGCCCCCAGATCGGCGTTTCGCGCCGGCTGTTCGTCTACGACATCAGCGGGCGCAAGGGCCATGTGATCAACCCGGTCCTGACCGTCGACGACCCGGAGGAGGTGCTCGACGAGGAGGGCTGCCTGTCGGTGCCCGACCGCCGGACGCGCCGGCCGATCTACGCCACGGTCGGGCGCGCCTCGGGCGTGACCGTCGAGGGCGTCGACCGGCTGCAGCGGCCGGTGCGCGTCAAGGCCCGCGGCTCGCTCGCCCGCTGCTTCCAGCACGAGACCGAGCATCTCGACGGCAGGCTGTACGTCGATCGCCTGCCGCGAAACGAGGCCCGCGAGATCATGCTGCGCACGTAGATTGGCGGCATGAGCGTACTTTCTGGAAAGGGCGCAGTGGTCACCGGCGGCTCCCGGGGCATCGGCAGGGCAGTCGTCGAGCGGCTCACCGATGACGGCGCGCAGGTCGTGTTCTGCTACCGGAGCTCCGACGAGGCGGCGCAGGAGGTCGCCAAGGCGACGGGCGCGCATCCCGTACGCGCCGACCTGGGGAGCAGGGCCGATCTGGAGCGGTTGTTCGCCGAGGCGGAGGCGCGGCTGCCCGGTCTCGACATCCTGGTCAACAACGCCGCCACCAGCGAGGGGCACAAGTCCGTCGCCGACCTCACCGACGACGAGTACGACCGGGTGTTCGCGGTCAACACCCGCTCGGTCTTCCTGGCCCTGCGGTGGGCGGCGCGGGCGATGCGCGACGACGGGCGCATCATCACCATCTCCACGCTCAACACCAAGATTCCCGCGCCGGGCCTGTCGCTCTACTGCGGCAGCAAGGGGGCCGTCGAGCAGTTCACCAAGGTGGCCTCGCGCGAGCTGGGCGGGCGTGGCATCACGGTCAACACCGTCTCCTCCGGCGCCACCGACACCGACATGCTGCGGGGCGCCAACCCGCCGGAGGCGCTGGAGCGGACGCCGGCGTTCACCGCGCTCGGGCGGCTGGGCCGCCCCGACGACATCGCGGCGGTGGTCGCCTTCCTGGCCGGCCCCGACGGACGCTGGGTCACCGGGCAGAACCTCCTGGCGACCGGGGGCCTGTTCGTCTGACGGCTGCTGCGGCCGGCGCGGCGAGCCCCACACCCGCCGCGCCCGCGAGCGCTACAGCTGCAGCGCCTTGACCTCCAGATACTCCTCGAGCCCGTGTTCGCCGAGCTCGCGGCCCACGCCCGACTGCTTGTAGCCGCCGAAGGGCGCGAGGGGGTTGAACCGGCCGCCGTTGACGGCGACCTGGCCCGTGCGCAGCCGGCGGGCGACCGCGAGCGCGCGGTCCTCGGTGGCCGCCCAGACGGCGCCGGCCAGGCCGTACTTCGTGCCGTTGGCGATCTGCACGGCCTGTTCCTCCGTGGTGTACGGGATCAGCGACAGGACCGGCCCGAAGATCTCCTCCTGCTCGATCGTCATGCCGGGCTCCACACCGGCGAACACCGTGGGCTCGACGTAGAAGCCCCGGTCGTGCGGCCGCTCGGTGCCGCCCGTCACCAGCCTGGCGCCCTCCTCCTGGCCCCGGTTGATGTAACGGACCACGCGGTCGCGCTGGGCCGCCGACACCAGCGGGCCGAGCTTGGTGGACTCGTCGAACGGGTCGCCCACGCGGTAGCCGCGGGCCAGCTCGACGGCCAGGCCGACGGCCTCGTCGTAGCGGTCGCGCTGGACCAGCATGCGCGACCAGGCCGAGCAGGTCTGGCCGGCGTTGACGAAGCAGTTGGCGACGCCCACCTTGACGGCGAGGTCCAGGTCGGCGTCGGGCAGGATGATGTTGGCCGACTTGCCGCCGAGCTCCAGCGCCACTTTCTTGACCGTCTCGGCGGCCAGCGCGGCCACCCGGCGGCCGGCGGCGGTGGAGCCGGTGAAGGAGACCATGTCGACGTCGGGGTGGGCGGCCATGGCCTCGCCGACGACCGGGCCGCGCCCGCTGACCAGGTTGAACACTCCCGGTGGCAGGCCCACCTCGTCGAAGATCTCCGCCAGCGCGTACGCCGCCAGCGGCGCCACCTCGCTCGGCTTGAGCACCACGGTGCACCCGGCGGCCAGCGCGGGGGCCACCTTGCAGACGATCTGGTGCAGCGGGTAGTTCCACGGGGTGATCGCGGCGACGACCCCGACCGGCTCCTTCACCACCAGGGAGTTGCCGACCCGGGTCTCGCGGGGATGGCTCTCGGCCAGCTGCGCGTAGGAGGCCAGGACGTTCGCCGGCATGAGCGTCTGCACCCTGAGCGCGAAGGCCAGCGGGGAGCCCATGTCGGTGGCGATCGTCTCGGCCATCTCGTCCGAGCGCTGTTTCAGCAGCTCGGCCGCTTCGCCGAGCAGCTTTCCGCGCTCGGCGGCGGCGGTCTGCGACCAGGCCGGGAACGCTCGTCTGGCGGCTTCGACCGCCGCTTCGACATCGTCGGGTGAGCCCGCCGGCACCCGGTCGATGATCTCTTCCGTGGCCGGGTTGACGACTTCGATGGGCTCGTCCGATGCCGAAGCGGTCCAGGAGCCGCCGATGTACAGCTGACGCATGGTCCCATCCTGACAGTCGTACGGGAGACAATGCGAGAGCTCGTCGCGACCCGGGGATAAGCCTTTTCCACCGTTACCGACTTATCCCCAGCCAGAAAGACCCCTTTTTTAGCTTAAAAGGGATATATCACTCGAACGTCGGCCGCTTGGTGCGCGTGCGCTTCAGCTCGAAGAAGTCGTCGAACGACGTGACCGCGAGCACGCCGTCCCAGAGCCGGCCGGCCTCCTCGCCACGGATGATCTTGGTGATGACGGGGCCGAAGAAGGCGTTGGACCCGACGCGGATGATCGGCGTGCCGACCTCCTGGCCGACCAGGCCGATGCCCTCGTCGTGGGAGGCGCGGATCGTGGCGTCGTACTCCTCGGAGCGCATCGCGTCGGCGAGCCCGGTGTCGAGGCCGGTGTCGGTGAGCGCGCCCTCGATGACCTCGTGCAGCCGCTCGGGCTCCTTGCTCATGCCCTGGTTGTGCAGCCGCGTGCCGATGCCGGTGTAGAGCTGGCCGATGACCTGCTCGCCGTGCTTGGCGGCGGCCGCGGCGATCACCCTGACCGAGCCCATGGCCTTGGCGGCCCTTTCGAGGTAGTCGGCGGGGACGTCCTTCTCCTCGTTGAGGAAGTACAGCGACATCTGCCGCCAGCGCGGCTCGATGGGGCGTACCTTCTCGACTTCGAGCAACCAGCGGGACGTGATCCAGGCGAAGGGACACGAGGGGTCGAACCACAGGTCCACGGGAATCTTCTCAGTCATGTGTGGCCATAACCTGAGGTGGTTCTGGTCCTATTCCCTGGCATGGCAGGATACGGACAACCCCGACGAAGTGGTGAAAAGGAGCGCATCTTGGCAGGCAACCTGACCCGGGACGAAGCGCGCGAGCGTGCCCGGTTGCTGACGGTCGAGTCGTACGACGTCGCCCTCGACCTGACGAAGGGAGACGAGCGCTTCGACAGCGTCACGACGGTCCGCTTCACCAGCGCCGCACCGGGCGTTTCGACCTTCATCGACCTGCACGGCGCCGTCGTCCGCAAGGTCACGCTCAACGGCGGGGACCTCGACGTGGCGGCGTACGACGCGGAGAAGGGGCGTTTCCCGCTGCCCTCGCTCGCCGCGTCCAACGAGCTCCGGGTGGAGGCCGACTGCGCGTACATGCGCACCGGCGAGGGTCTGCACCGCTTCGTCGACCCGGTCGACCAGAAGGTCTACCTGCACAGCCAGTTCGAGACGGCCGACGCGCACCGCATGTACGCCTGCTTCGACCAGCCCGACCTCAAGGCCACCTTTCAGCTGACGGTGGCGGCGCCGGGCGACTGGGAGGTGGTCTCCAACGCCGCCGCCTCCGGGGTCGAGGACGCCGGCGCGGGCGCCAAGCGGTGGACGTTCCCCCCGACGCCGGTCATGTCCACCTACATCACCGCGCTGGTGGCGGGGCCGTACCACAAGGTGACCTCCGAGCACGACGGCATCCCCCTGGGGATCTACTGCCGGGCCTCGCTGGCCGAGCACCTCGACGCGGACAACATCCTCGAGGTCACCCGGCAGGGCTTCGACTTCTTCCACCGGGTCTTCGGGCTGCGCTACCCCTTCGGGAAGTACGATCAGCTCTTCGTGCCCGAGTTCAACGCCGGCGCGATGGAGAACGCCGGCTGCGTGACCTTCCTGGAGGACTACGTCTTCCGCTCCCGCGTCACCGACGCGGTCGTCGAGCGGCGCGCCGAGACGATCCTGCACGAGATGGCGCACATGTGGTTCGGCGACCTCGTCACCATGCGCTGGTGGGACGACCTGTGGCTGAACGAGTCGTTCGCCACCTACATGTCCGTGCTCGCCCAGGCCGAGGCCACGCGGTGGGGCAAGGGCGCGTGGACGACGTTCGCGAACGTGGAGAAGGCCTGGGCCTACCGCCAGGACCAGCTGCCCTCCACCCACCCCATCGCCGCCGACATCCCCGACATGCAGGCCGTCGAGGTCAACTTCGACGGCATCACGTACGCCAAGGGCGCCTCGGTGCTCAAGCAGCTCGTGGCCTACGTCGGCCTGGACAACTTCCTGGCCGGCGTGCGCGACTACTTCGCCGAGCACGCCTGGGGCAACACCGAGCTGAAGGACCTGCTCAACGCCCTGGAGCGCACGTCCGGCCGCGACCTGTCGGCCTGGTCGAAGGAGTGGCTGGAGACCGCCTGGGTCAACACGCTGCGTCCCTCCTTCGAGGTGTCCGACGGCCGCTTCACCTCGTTCGAGGTGCTGCAGGAGGCCCCGGCCGACTATCCGACGCTGCGCTCGCACCGCGTCGCGATCGGCCTGTACTCCTTGACCGGCGGCGAGCTGACCCGTACCAAGCGGGTCGAGCTCGACGTGGTCGGCGCGCGGACGAAGGTGGCCGAGCTGGTCGGCGAGGAGCAGCCCGACCTGGTGCTGCTCAACGACGACGACCTGACGTACGCCAAGATCCGGCTCGACGACGGCTCGCTGCGCACGCTGGTCGACGGCGGCATCGCGGCGTTCACCGAGTCGCTGCCGCGCGCCCTGTGCTGGTCGGCGGCCTGGGACATGACGCGCGACGGCGAGATGTCCACGCGCGACTACGTCCGGCTGGTCGTCTCCGGCGCCGGCACGGTCAGCGACATCACGGTCCTGCAGGCGGTGCTGCGCCAGGCCCGCCAGGCCGTCCAGCAGTACGCCGACCCGGCCTGGCGGGCCGAGGGCATGGCGCTGCTGGCCAAGGAGCTGCGCTCGATGTTCACCGGGGCGAAGCCGGGCTCGGACCACCAGCTCGCCTTCCTGCAGGCGTTCGCGCCGGTGGCGACCTCCGACGACGACCTGGCGCTGCTGCAGGGCATCCTCGACGGCACGGCGGTGCCCGAGGGCCTGTCCGTGGACGCCGACCTGCGCTGGGCGCTGGTGCACGCGCTGGTCACCGGCGGGAGGCTGGACGAGGCCGACATCGCGGCCGAGCTGGAGCGCGACGCCACAGCGACGGGTGAGCGCTCGGCCGCGCTGTGCCGGGCCGGGATCCCGACACCGGAGGCCAAGGCGGCGGCGTGGGAGCGCATCGTGGGCGGCAAGCTGGCCAACCACATCGCCCGTACGACGATCAACGGCTTCCAGGACCCGCACCACCCCGAGCTGCTGGCCCCGTACCGGGAGAGGTACTTCGCCGAGGTGGGGCGGATCTACCGGGAGTGGACGTTCGACCAGGCGTCGTCGTTCGCCATCGGGTGCTTCCCCGCGCTGCTCATCGAGCCGGCGACGGTCGAGGCCGCGAACCGGTTCCTCGAGGACGGCGAGGTGCCGCAGGCGCTGCGCCGTCTCATCCTGGAGGGCGCCGACGGCGTCAGCCGCGCGCTGCGCAACCGCGAGAAGGACGCCGCCTCCGCCTGACCCCGCCTCATGGCACGACAAGGCCCTCGCCCACCCCGGGCGGGGGCCTTCCGCTTCGGTGGCTGCGGCGACAGAACCTGATGTTTCCGAAGTGACGGTTTACCTCCCAGAGGGTGAGCGGATCGATGTTTGGACCGGACACTCCCTGGATGGCGGCCGGGAGGTGACCCCGCCCGCCGAGCTGGACCGGCCCACCGTGCTCCGCGCCGCCGCGCACCGGCGCCGCCCGGCCTCGGCGTTCGCGGACTGAGCGGACTTGCCGGTGGGGGCTGACCCGCGGTGTTAGCCTCGAAACGTGCTTGGCGCGGGGACCACCCTCATCGACCGCTACGTGCTCGGAGACCGCCTCGGCGGCGGCGGCATGGGCGAGGTCTGGCGTGCCGACGACCTGGTCCTCGGGCGCGCGGTCGCGGTCAAGGTGCTCATGCCCGCGCTCACCGAGAACCCCGCCTCCGCCCAGCGCTTCCAGAACGAGGCCAGGGCCATGGCCACGCTCCGGCACCCGGGCGTGGTCGACGTCTACGACTACGGCACCACCGAGGTGGAGGGCCGCCGCGTCAGCTTCCTCGTCATGGAGTACGTCAGCGGCGAGTCGCTCGACCGCGTCCTGCGGCGCGGCCCGCTCGGCCCGGAGGCCACGATGCGGCTGGTCGCCGAGGTGGCCGACGCGCTGGCTGCCGCCCACGCGCAGGGCATCGTCCACCGCGACGTCAAGCCGGCCAACCTCATGGTCAGGCCCGACGGCCGCGTGGCGCTCACCGACTTCGGCATCGCCCACTCGGTCTCGGCCGGGCATCTGACGGCCACGGGCACGATGCTCTGCTCGGCCGGCTACTGCGCCCCCGAGATGGCCAGCTCCAGCGACGTGACCCCGGCGGTCGACGTCTACGCGCTGGGCGTGGTGGCGTACGAGTGCCTGACCGGGCGGCTGCCGTTCCAGGGCGACACTCCCGTACAGATCATCTTCAAGCACCTCAACTCCCCGATCCCGCGGCTGCCCGACGACGTGCCGCCGGGGCCGCGCCACGTGGTGGAGCGGGCGCTGGAGAAGGCGCCCGACGCGCGCTGGCCGAGCGCCCCGGCGATGGCCGAGGCCGCGCGCCGCGCGCCGGCCTCGCCCCTGGCTCACTCCGAGGCCCCACCTCCGGTCCCATCCCCCGCCGCGCTCTCGACGTCGCCGGTCGGGATCGACGCGTCGCGCCGCCGGCGCACGCTGCGAGCGGCGCTGACCATGGCGGCGGCGGTGGCGGCGACCGCGGGCGTGGCCGGGTTCGTCTGGCTGCGGCCGGCCGAGCCGACCACAGGCACCCAGGTCGTCCAGCCGCCGAGCATCAGCGGCACCCCCGTCGATCTCGACCCTGCCACGCCGTCGGTCATCCGGGAGGAGCCCGCGTCGCCGGCCAAGCGCTCGTCCACGCCCCGGGCCACCCCCACCGCGCCCAAGCCGCGGCCCACCACGAGCG